>DKKP01000124.1 GCA_002455335.1 Anaerolineales bacterium UBA6663
GCCCGCTTCCGTCTCTCAACCCGGTATTTCAGGGTCGATCGAACGGACTCGACAGATGCGGATCCGGGATCGGCTCGATGCTGACCACCTTCTTCGAGCGCGGGAGGTAAAACAGACGGTAGCGCAGGTTTTCGATAGAGGCTTTGTGGGCGGCCGGGGTCACCTGGAACTTCTGTCCGTCGATGACATAGTAGTAATACGTTCGGCGGCTCTTCCCCGAGCCGCGCACCTCGCTGGTCTCAACGAGGTGCCCCGTGATCGACTCGACCCGGCCCGCGAACGCCTCTCGCGCTCCGGCGATGATCGTGAGCAGGATCACGCCATCGACGATCAGCATGATCCCGCCAAAACACAGGAACGGCATCATGTCCGACGAGTCGACGACGCCGAACCCGCCTTCGCTCACGACAAAGCCCAGGAACATGACGATCGGGAACAGGAACAGAACGCTGAGCAGCACCGCAAGGCCAAGCGTGCCCATGATCAGGTTCGTGCGTTGTCTGCCCGAGAGCTGCAGGGTTTGGTTGGCGGCCAGGTCATCGGGCGTGAAATCGAGCGCCTCCTGGAGCGCGCGCGCCAGCTCGGCACGGGACTCGTGCGGGTCGAGCGTGAGCTTGAGCGGCTCGGCGCTGAGAATCAGGTTCGCGCCCGCGACATAGAAAAAGCGGTACGGGCCCGGTGGCAGTTCGGCCGCGACCGGCAACCCGAGCTCCGGACCATCCACAACGCCGCGATAGTTGTTGCGGCGCCAGACCAGCCGCCCCTCGCCCGTCGCCAGCGAACCTGTGGCGTTGATCCGAAACCAGATCCACAGCTGGCGCGCCCCACCCAGCACCAGGCCGCCGCCGATCAGGGCCGGGAAGACCATGACGATCAGACTGATCCACCACTCATCGTCGCCCTCCGACAGCAGGCTGAGCGCCATGCCGCCGAACATCAACACCATGCAGGCGGCGATCCCCAACCCCAGCCCGATGTAGAGCAGGCCGGGCCAATAGTAGGTCGACTTGAGCACCTCGATCTGCTTGGGCGCCAGCTGGCCATAGCGGTTGGCGGAGACGAAGTCGGGGTCGGTGATGTCGTAGGCTGCGGTGCGCATACCCTTGTTTTACGTCGGGTCGACGCCCGGCGCAACTCATACGGGCTGTTATCATGGCAGGCTTATGGGATACCTTGAACGTCTGCGCGCCGCGATCGGGCCCGATAAGGTCGTGCTGATCTCGACCACCGTGATCGTGCGCGACACAACCGGGCGTATCCTGCTGCAACGCCGAACCGATTTCGAGGCCGACGCCTGGAGCCTGCCCGGCGGGATGCTCGAACTCGGGGAGACGTTGAGCGACTGCGCCCGGCGCGAGGTCCGCGAAGAGACCGGCTACGAAACACGGGTCGTCCGATTGCTGGCGCTGCAATCGAGCCCGCGGTGGGACGTGAGCTACCCCAACGGCGATCAGGTCCAGCAGTGGTCGGCCGTCTTCGAGTGCCGGCCAACACGCCAGGTCGGCGGCGCTGACCCGTCTGAGACGCGCGGCCAACACTGGTTCGCGCCTGGCGAACTGCCCCCGTTGTGTCGGCCGTGGTATACGGCGGCACTCGCCGCCCTGACGACCTCCGGGCCGGCGGCCTTCGACCCGGTGCGGCCGGAGCATGTGCCCACAGACGGCGGCTACATCCTCGACCTGCGACGGCGTTATGGCCCGGATCCCCTGATCTCACCTGGCTCGGCCGCGGTGGTCGAGAACACGCGCGGCGAGATCCTGCTCATCCGTCGAGCCGACAACGGCGAGTGGGCGTTGCCCGCCGGGTATCTCGACCTGGGCGAGTCGGCCGCCGAGACCGCGGCGCGCGAGACACGTGAGGAGGCCGGCGTGGTCTGCCAGCCCACACACCTGGTCGGGGTCTATACCGGCGCCGATCATCAGGTCACCTACGCCAACGGCGATCAGACCCAGTTCGCCAGCGCGGTGTTCGCCTGCCGACACCTCGACGGCGAGCCGCAGCCGGATGGCGTCGAGACCCTCGAGGCGCGCTGGTTTCCGCCCGACCCACGCGCCCTGCCCGGCCCGATGCGTCCGCGCATCCGACGCCGCATTGCCGAAGCCTTGAACCGACGAGCTGAGGCGTATTTCCAGTAGGGGACGTTGAACCGCGAAGACGCAAAGGCCGCGAANNTCGCGGCCTTTGCGTCTTCGCGATCATCCTTGACTCACAACGCGCTTAAGTGACGGGTTCGGCGCTGACCACGCGCCTGGAGCGCGGGAGGTAGTACAGCCGGTAGACCTCGCCCTGCAGGCTGGCCTGGTTCGCGGCATAGTTGGTGACGAAGCGCTGACCATCGATGACGTAGTAGAAGTGGCGCGTGGTCGTCCGGTTGCTGTGTGAGACGACCTCGCGCTCGGTGAGTTTGCCCTCGATGGTCTCAAGTCGCCCGGCATTGAGGTCGCTGACATAGGGCCACTGCGTGAGGAACAGCACCCCGAGCGCGAACACGGGCAACGCGCACAAACAGGGGATGAACCCGAGGAAGCCCCCGAGCGCTTCCCACGGCGAGCCCAACACCAGGAAGGCTAGAGGCGTCAGCACGATCGGCGCGCCCAGCAACCCGAAGACCAGCGCGCTGTTCAAAAGACCGGCCGTCATCCGGCGGCGCTTCTGACCATCGCTCAGCATGAGGTTACGGTTGGCGATCAGATCCTGGTCGTCGAAATCGAACGCGCCCTGAAGCGCCCGGCGGACCTCGGCGCTCGGCTCGCCGGCCAGATCGCCGAGGACAAGGCGCTCGGCGCCGACGATCGCGCGGCTGCCTTTGACCACATAGAATCGATAGCTTCCCGGAGGCAGCTCGAGGCGCCGTTCGACCAGGTCGAACACGCCCGCATCCGTCACGCCCCGATAGCGATTGCCGCGCCAGACCAGGCGCCCTTCGACCTGGGTCACTTCACCCATCACCGCGTGGAACAGCTTGAGCAACAGCGAACCGATGTAGACAGCCTGCGCGATGGAGCCCAAACAGGGCATCACAACCAGCGCCGCCGCCACCAGCAGCCCGAAAGGGCTGCCCAGGTTCTCGATCGCCGAGGCGGCCAGAAACAGCGGGGCCGCGATCACGCCGCAGCCGGCGATCAACCCAACAAAGCTCACGACGGCCAGCGGAAACCCGGCGCTCCACACAAGCACGCGTCGCTGGCGATCGGCCAGACGCCCGGTGCGATTGATCGAAATGAAGTGGGGATCAGCGAAGTCGTAGGCGGCCAAGCAACCCTCCAGCGGTTCCGACGTGGCCGGAAGGGTATGCGAAGCGCACCAAAAAGCAAATGGCCAAGCAGTCAGGCGACGCGCGAAGACGCGAAGTACGCGAAGCTTTCGCCAAAGCTTCGCGATCTCTGCGTCTTCGCGCCTCGCCTGCCCTATTTGCGGATCAAGGGCAGACGTACGTCGAACGACGGCCAGATCACCAGGTTCGAGAGCTCCGACCAATCGCCCTGGGCGCTCCGCGAGCGCTGGGCCAGGTACAGCGTCCCGCCGGTGTACGGCACAGTCGCCGCGGCGCTGCCCTGGCCCCCGGGCAGCGTGGCCACAAACAGCGGCGCGCTGCCCCAGTTCGCGGCCGTGAGCGGCGTGGTCGCATACCGGATCTCCTGGCTCTGCGCGACGCCGGTCGGCGTCCAGCTCAAGGCCAGCGCCACCGAACCCGCGCCCGGGGTCGCACCCGTCAGCCGCAGGTTCTGCACAGCCGGGTTGGCGGCCTCGATCTGCAAGTAGTTGAGCATCGTGTACTCGTCGAAGAGCCCCATCGCCATCGTCAGCTTGCGGTCGCTGACCGTCAGCGTGCGCGTGCGCACCAGATACGGCGCGGCCGGGGTCGTGGCCTCGTCGTTGACGAAGCTCACGCCCTCGATGTCGATCTTCTGGTGGCTATAGGTGCGCGCCTGCCAGCCGACCGAAACCGTAACGTTATAGACGCCGTTCGGCAGGTCGAATTCGAACGTCGCAGGCCGGCCCCAGTCGGAGTACAGGATGCTGCGCTGGAGCACGTTCGGGCCCGAGCCGAGATAGGTCGTCATCCAGTTGGCGCTCGGTGAGCTGTACCAGCCATAGCCCGCGGAGGCGCTGTAGTCGGCGGACCCGATCTTGAGGTAGGTCTTGCCGTCGACCACCAGCGGGTTGGCCGTCGGCTGGCCGGCCGGGTCCTGGAAGTTGAGGTAATAGTTGCCCGGCGCACCCTCAGCCCGCGGGTGCGTCGGTGGCGGCGAGATGTCCGGGATCGTCGCGATCTCGCCGCCGAGCTTGAGCCCGATCAGGCGTCGCAGGTCGGCCATGAACCCGCTGTCGCGCGTGTAGCTGGCGAGCCCGGTGATGATCTTGTCGACCAGCGGGTCGGCGACGTTCACCTGCCCCGGCTGCGGCTGCCCGCCGGCGAGCAAGTACAGATACTCGTAGTCCTCGAGGCTGTCACGCATCAACTCAAACCGGATCGAGGGGACGAAGCGGTGGCCGTTCGAGCCGTACGCGATCGGCGTGTTGGCCGGCGACGGCGGATAAAGCATGAAGGTGTCGCCGTTGTGTCCCGAGGTCAGCGGGCTGGTCCACGGGTTTTGGCCCCAGTCGTTGAGCGAATAGTAGGCGATGCCGCGCGCCCGATACTTCCACAGGAACCAGCCCGTGAACTTGCTCTCGACGCCCGGATGGTCGAGCGTGATCGGGTTGAAATACGGCGAGCGCGTGCCATAGAGGAAGTAGATCCAGCTCTCCTCGCCGTGATTGAGCAATCGATCGTGCGCGGCCGCCGGGTCGTACTCGTGGAGCACCGGCAGCCAGATGTCGATGTGCGCGTTCGGGTAACTGGCGTTCGCGTAGATCTCGGGCCGGGCGCCCTCGGAGACCATCAGCCTGACTCCCGGCGCCGCTTGATGGGCATAGCGCGAGTACCAGGCGACGGCGTTGTAGTCGGCCTGATCCTGCGGCTCGTTGGCGAAATAGTTGATCGCCTCATCGAGGTAACCGCGGCTGCTCAGATAGTTTTGCTGCGCGCTCAGATAGGCGAACCAGGCCTGGTTGTAGGCCGTGGTCGGGCTGCCGAGCCAATCGCCGCCCGAGCGGCTCTGCCCGCAGAACGTGGCCGGGCGTTGATCGAGCGACGAGTCGTTGTTCGCAAAGGACGAGGCCGTAAACGTCGAAAAGCCTGTGCCGGCGTTGAACGGCGTCGTGAACGTTCCGGCGAGGAGCCCGCCGCCGCCCAGGTAGCGCTCGGCCAGGGCGTCGAAGCCCCAGATGCCATAGGGATCGCTCAGCGTCTGCGTGCCGCAGTTGTAGTCGATGAACGGCGCCGCAAAGGTCCCGCCGCCGGTGAGCCCCCCGGGCCAGAGCACGCTGGTCGGCGTCAGCCGATGATCGATGAAGTATTGCTTGATCGCATCGACGTACGACCAGTACGCGGCGCCGGTGCCCGAGACGCCGTAAGCGCTCAGGATCGCCTGGTACGAGAAGTTCATCTGCGAGGCGACGTGCAGCTCGGCCGGGAGGGTGAAGTTGAAGACGTGCAGGCGCACCGGGATCGTCAGGCCGCCAATGTGTACCTGAGTGATGTAGTCGCCGGCCGGCGCGCCAGCGGGCACCGAGACGCTGAACCAGAAGGCCGTATTCTCGCCGGCGACCAGTGAAACCGAGGCGCCGTTGGCCAGCGGCCAGAGCGGATCGGGATACGGCCCGAGCCGGCCGAGGCTGTCGGAGACCTGGGTGATGTGGACGTACCTGACCTGATAGACCTCGGCCGTGATCCCGGAGCCGAAGGCGTCGATGCTAACCGTGGCGTTCTGCGACGCCGTCGGCCTGACCACGACCTGAAACGGCTCGAACTCGTTGCGCGCGGCGTAGACTCGCACCTCGGCGTCCGTGGCGGTCGGGATTGCCGCGTCCTTGAACACACGCTCGCTAGGTGGCGTGGTCCAGAGCTGCAGGCTCGCGGTCGACTGGGTCAGGCGATAGGTCGTGGGTTCGGTAGCGGCCGTGGTTGCCGCGACCGGCGACGGCGCCGGCCAGGCCAGGGCGAGGGCCGTCAGGCCAAGAAGTGCCCAGCGCCGCAGCCGGTCGACACGCAGTTCAGTGGTCTGATGCATCCATTCCTCCATCCTCGAACCCCACCCGATACGATGCGTGACCGCGCAGACGCGAAGCGCTCGTGGACCCGAAAACGGTGTTCGGCGCCCCGCCTCTTCGTGGCGAACGGCCCGACCCGGCGGCGCGAGACTCGCTCACTTCCGCACGCTGGGCAGATACAGCCGCGGGCCCTGGACGATCAGGACCGTCCCCTGCGCCGAGGACCTCACGCGCAGGCCGCCGGCACTGGCCGTGCTTAGCGTCACGGTCTGCGCCCCAACCGTGTAGGAATAGTCGACGTTCGGCGCCAGGTCGAGCGCCAGGATCTTGAGGCCGGCGGTCGCGGGGACCGTCACCGACGCGTTGGTCAGCGCGCCGGGCGCATTGGCGAAGAGCACAAGCCAATCGCCGATCACGGCCCCACTGACGCCGGCGCCCTGCACCAGCTGCGTGGCGACGCGCGGCTGGCCGGGGTCGGTCACGTGGAAGACGTTCAAGAAGTTGTCGAGCAATTGCGGCTGGGCCGCCTCGACCTCGATCGTCCACTGGCCCAGGCTCTCGTCCTTGCCGTAGCTGTCGGCCGCGCCGTCGGTGTGCGGCGCGAAACTGTAGAGCTGCCCGGCGGCGTTCTCGGCGTCGAAGTAATGCGGCACAGAGAGGATCAGGTTGTCGACGCTCATATCGGTCGTGGTGATGCTCGTGATCCGCTGCCAGTGATAGCTCGAGTTCTCGAGCGGCCGCAGGATGTAGTAACCCCAGACCTGGTCCGGGGCATAGCCGCCGGCGACGAAGAGTGTGTCGGCGTTGTTGCCCGTGATGAGCACGTCGCCCGATGGGCCACCGCGCAGCCGCAGGACGTAGCCCGCCCACTGGTCCGTGACCCAGCGCCGGGACGTGTCGCGCAGGCTGGTCGTCGTCTTGGACGTCGGCGAACCGGTGACATAGGTCTGCACCGTGCCGTCGAACGTGATCACCTCGCTGACGCCCACGCCCTCGGCCGCATCGCCGGAAAGGGTCAATGACCCCTGGACATCGCCGCCCACGGCAAAGAGCTCGAGCCAGCGCGGGATATCGGTCTGCAGGATGCTGGCCCCGGCGATCGGCTGGCCCGGGCGCAGCGGTTGCCCTTGCGTCAACACCGTGTCACCGCCGCGGATGGTCACCGTGTTTTGCGTCGGCAGGAGGACGTCGAGATACGCCACGGTCTGCGGGTCCGTGATGGTCATCGCACGTTCGTTTGTGTATTGACGCATCCCCAGATCGGTGGCCGTCGGGGTGCCGCTCCCTGAGGCCGGCGGCACGGTGTGGATGGTCCAGACCTTGCGATACGAGGCGTCGACGCTGCGGACCCGGTCGAAGACGACGACGACGTCCGGCCGCAGGTACAGAAACTCGCGCTCGAAATAGTCGATCTTGCGGGTGTAGGCCGCGGCGCCGTCGCCGACCGAGTAGGTGTACAGCCCGGGCACGTGCTCGAAGCGCGTGACGTCGGCCACCTCGCACTCGCCCAGCGGATAGGCGCTGCAGTCGTTACGGGCAACGGCGCTGCCGCAGCCGTCGGTGCTGAAGCAACCGTCGGTGGCCGAGATCGGGGTCTCGAAGAGCTGGCCGCCGAAGTTGTCACTCGGGACAAGCGGCGGCCCCGTGTGCAGCGCGCCGACGACGCCGCCGGCGCCGATGTCGAAGCGCTCGAGCGGATCGAAGATCTTGAGCGTGTTCTTCGACAGGCTGCGGACGGCGTACCAGTGGTGCTGTTCGTTGTCGGCGTCGAAGCGGATGCGCGCGCCCGCGTGCGGGATGAGGTCGACCCCGCGGTGCAGGATGAAGCTGTTGGCGTCCTCGTAGCGCCGGCTGATCCCCTCGCCGGCGACGAAGACCGCGAAGAGCGCGTCGTTCGACCAATCCTCGCGCATGCTCACCAGGCCCGGCCCGTTGAAGTACATGGCCGTCGGGTTGCTCGACGGCGCGGCGCTGCCCAGACCGTCGTCGTGGAAGATCAGGTCAAAGTACATGCCGTCGTACGGCGCGCCGCACAGCTCGCGCTGGCGGGCCTCAGAGAAGTAATACTGCATGCGCGGATCGCGGTACAGCCAGGCGGTGAGCGCCACGGCATCCGGGTTGGGCTGATCGGCCCCGGTGCGCGTATACCAGATGCGCGCGATCTCGTGGGTCTCGGTGCCCGCCCGCCGGCACCAGCGGTCGGTCTCGGCGTAGTCGGCCCAGTGGGGCACCTGCAGGTTCTGATAGAACGTCGCGCGATACTTGTCGTGGAGCATGACCGAGTAGCGGTCCTGGCCGGTGAGCATCAGGAACTCGGCCAGCACGAACACGCTGTGGGCCTCTTCAGAGATGTCGTAGCCGATGTTGTCGTACATGCCGCCGAAGCTTCCCGGCAGCGCGCTGTTGTAGGTCGGGTCGCCGGCGACGCGGTTCTCGATCCGCTGGAAGTACCCGGTCGGGCTCAGCTCTTTGTCGACGATGGCCAGGTAGTTGTTCGTGTTGAAGCGGTTGTACACAGTCGGCTGGGCGACGACATTGGGATGCGACAGCATCTCGCTATAAGCAAAGGCGCCGGCGTAGGCCAGCGCACGGGCGACGCCGTAAGCGCTGTGATAGCCCCAGCCGACCTCGGCCGGGGTGCGGTTCGACTGGTTGATCGAATCCCAATACCAGATGTCGCTGTTGGCCGAGACGCGTTGCATGATGTTGAGCTTGACCGAGGCCGGCACGTCGTTCCAGAGGATGTCGACCGAATACAGCTCGTCGAGGCCCGGGTCGCCCGAGGTCGGGCGTCGGCTCAGCCAGCGGTTGAGATACGTGGCGTTCCCGGTGGCCTTGTAGATCAGCGCCAGGTTGACCAGATCCACATCCTGGTTCGCGTCCTCGCGGGCCTTGATCAGGCCGAACCAACGGCTGTAGGGCTCGCGCGCGGCGGGGCCGGTCATGCGCGCGATCGTGGTCTGGAGCAGCTCCGGCGTCAGCAGGACCCGCGGATGGGTCGCGCGCAGCGTGAACGCCTGGCCGGCATCCAGCCAGCCGTCGCAATCCTCGTCGAGGGCGTTAGCGGCGACCTCGGCCCCCGCGGGGCGGCAGTCGCCGGCCAGGGCGTTGGCGACGGGCGCGGGTTGCGCTCCGGTCGGCGGCTGAAGGCAGACGAGCCCCAAGACGACCACGAGAAAACGGATGAAGGGGCGACGCAACGACATGGCACAGGTACCCGCAAGCCGGCCCATCTTGGCGAGGTCACGGCCTTGAAAAGACAACGCAACGGATCCGACGCCGTGGGGAAAAAGGTAGCAGACGGGTCGGCCGACGTCCGCCAATCGGCCAGGGGATGGTGGGACCGAAGAGCGTTCGCGGGACCCATCATAGCGCCTGAGCTTCGCGCGTGTGCCCGCCATGTCCCGTGGCCTGATCTCCGTCATTGGTACTAGCGCGAGGCGGGTTCACAACGCCCCTGACGCGTTGAGAACCCACCTCGCCCTGGACCGGCATCCGCCAGAGTCCGCTCTCTGGCGTACAATGGCTTTATCCTGTCGTATTCACCCAATCACCATTCACCCCATCATCCACTATGCTCACGCCCATCGCCACCACCAACGCCCCCAACGCCGTCGGACCTTACTCGCAGGCCATCAAGGCCAATGGCCTCGTCTTCTGCTCGGGCCAGGTCTCGCTCGACCCCGCCACGATGACCATCGTCGAGGGCGGCATCGAGGCCGAGACCCATCGCGTGCTGACCAACCTCAAGGCCGTGCTCGAGGCCGCCGGCAGCGGGCTCGACAAGGTCGTCAAGACCACGGTCTTCATGCTCGACCTCGGCGAGTTCGCGACCATGAACGCGATCTACGCCACCTACTTCCCCGGCACCCCGCCGGCGCGCAGCACCTTCCAGGTCGGCGCGCTGCCCAAGGGCGCCCGGATCGAGATCGAGTGCATCGCCGTAGCTGAGTGACCGTCCGAAGAACGGGGGAGGACTGGCGCGTTGCGCCGGTCCTCCCCCGTTCTTCGGAGCCGAATAGACTGACCGGTCGGTTTGCGATAAAGTTGGGGTATGGCTTCCCCCACCAAGGACCCGGACGGCACCCGGGACCGCATCCTCGATGCCGCGCTCGACGTCTTCGCCAGCAAGGGCTACCACAGCACCAAGATGGACGAGATCGTCGAGCACTCGGGCACCTCGAAGGGCGCGATCTATTTCCACTTCCCAAACAAAGAGCGGCTTTTCCTGGCGCTGGTCGACCAGTTCGCGGATCTGCTCGAGCGCCGGGTCAAGGCCGCGATCGCCGATGAGCCGCGGGGCATGGTCCGCGTGCGGATCGCGGTCGAGACCTGCCTCGACACCTTTGGCAAGTACCGGCGGCCCGCCAAGCTCATGCTCGTCCAGGCGACTGGCCTGGGCAGCGTCTTCGAGCGCAAGCGCATCGAGGTCAACGAACGTTTTGCCGATCTGATCAAGCAGTATCTCGACGAAGCGGTGGCGGGCGGCGAGATCGTGATCGCAGACACCGATGTCGTTGCGCACGCCTGGATGGGCGCGATCTACGGCATCGTCATCCGCTGGGTCTACACCGGCGAGCCCGAGCCCGCGCGGATCATGGCCACCCTGCCCCCGCTGCTGTTGCGGAGCGTCGGCTATGAGCGTTGAGCGCGACCTGGCCGCGTCGACGGCTTCCGTCGGAAGGCTGCTCAGTGTCACGGTCCCGGCCCCCGGCCTGACCGCCAACGACTTCCTGGCGGCCCAGACCGGCGCCCGCTTCTACTGGAACCGCGACGACCTGGTGCTCGCCGGCGGCGGGATCGCGGCCGAGCTGGTCGTGTGGGACCGGGATCGTTTCGCCGTCGTGCGCGAGCGCGCCGCGGCGCTGTTCGCCGAAGCCGTGATCGAGACGCCCACGCCCGAGGCGGGCCCGCGCCTTTTCGGCGGCTTCGCGTTTCAAAACGATTTCGCGCCCGACAACACCTGGGCGATCTACGCGCCCGCGCTCTTCATCCTGCCGCACTTCCAGTTCACGCAGATCGGGGCCCAGGCCTGGCTGACCATCAACGCGCAACAGGCCGAGGGCGATGAGCTCTCGCCCGAGACGCTGCGCGACGTGGCCACCGAGCGGCTGGCGAGCCTGGCCGGCGCCGCCACGCCGCCCACGCTGACGCCTCTCGACGTGCGCTACCCGATGACGCCCGGGGCCTGGGAGGGCATGATCACGGCCGCGACTACTCAGATCCGCTCGGGCGCGTTGGCCAAGGTCGTACTGGCCCGCGCCTGCGAGATCAACTTCCGCGAGCACATCGACGCGCGAGCCGCGCTTGCGTATCTCGACCAGCACTACGTCGGCTGCTATCGCTTCCTGTTCGAGCCGCAGCCGCATCGCGCCTGGTTCGGCGCCACGCCGGAGCTGCTCGCGCGCGTCGCCGGCCATGACCTCGAGACCATGGCCCTGGCCGGCTCGATCCGGCGCGGCGCGTCTCCCGAACAGGACTCTGAACTGGGCGCCCAGATCCTGGCCGACCCCAAGGAGCGCAGCGAGCACGAGTTTGTGGTCGCGGCGCTGCGCGAGCGTCTTGCCGGGTTGTGCACCGGGGTCGACATCCCCGCGACGCCCGATGTGCTGCGCCTCTCGAACATCCAGCACCTGCACACACCGGCGCGTGGTCGATTGCGCGAGCCGGCGGGCGTGCTGCCCGTCATCGAGCGCCTGCACCCCACCCCGGCCATGGGCGGCTCGCCCACGGCGGCCGCGCTCGATTTCATCCGCGCCAGCGAACCGATCCCGCGCGGCTGGTACGCATCGCCGATCGGTTGGCTCGATGCACGCCTCGACGGCGAGTTCGCGGTGGGCATCCGCTCGGCCGTCGCTGATGAGCGCCGGGTCTGGCTCTACGCGGGCGCCGGCATCGTGGGCGACTCGCAGCCCGACAAGGAGTGGCGCGAGACGGCGCTGAAGTTCATGCCGATNNCGAGGTCGTGGAGCGCGGGAGCGAGGAGTGGAGAGTGGAGGGCGAAAGGCAGAGAGAAGTGCCGGACCTCCGACGCCCATAACCTGACGCCTGACACCTGACGCCTTTTATGAACCGCAACACTTTCTGGTCCGACATCTTCGTCGACGAACTGATCCGCGCGGGGCTACGCGAGGTCTGCATCGCGCCGGGTTCGCGCTCGACGCCGCTGACTCTGGCGTTCGCGGCGCGGCCGGAGGTGCGCGTGACGTCGCACCTCGACGAGCGCAGCGCCGCGT
>DKKP01000368.1 GCA_002455335.1 Anaerolineales bacterium UBA6663
CAAACTCGACGATCCCAAAGCCAAGACCGGCATCATCCAGCGCCTGATCTCGCGCATCCGGTCGCTCTAGAGGGGAGTACAGGACGATGCCGCAAGCCGTCAAGATGGTGGTCACCGGGCCGTTCAGCTCCGGCAAGACCCAATTCATCCAGACCATCAGCGAGATCGAGGTCGTCGCCACCGAGCGCAAGATCTCGTCCGACGCCGAGAAGATCAAGAGCGCCACGACCGTGGCCATGGACTTCGGCCGGATCACGGTCGATGAAGAGCTGGTGCTGTATCTGTTCGGAACGCCCGGTCAAAAGCGATTCGACTTCATGTGGGAGATCCTGTCGGAGGGCATGCTCGGCTTCGTGGTGATGGTCGACAGCACCCGGCCCGAGACCTTCCGCGAGGCGATCAGCATCCTGCAGACCTTCAAGGCCTACGCCCCCACCCCCTACGTCGTCGCCGCCAACAAGCAAGACAGCGCCGACGCCTGGGACCTCGACGATCTGCGTATCGCGCTGCGCCTCGACCCGGCCATCAAGCTCCTTCCGTGCGTCGCCAGGGACCGGGAGTCGGTCAAGGGCGTGCTCCTCGAGCTGCTCTACGCCATTCTCGAAGAGATGGCGCCGGATACGAGCGTGGATGTCAGCGCGCTGATTGGAAAACCGTAGAGCGAAGAGCGTGGAGCGATTCACGCTGCCGCGGCGCGGCAGAAACGCTCCACGCACCACGCTGCACGCTCCACGCCCATGAGCTCCCTCCTCACCGCCCGCGGCCCCGTCCACTACCAGGTGCTTGGCCGCGGCGCCCCGGTGTTGCTGATCCACGGCTGGTTGGGCTCGTGGGACCTTTGGCTGCCGACCATGCGCGCGCTCGCCGAGCGGAACCGTTGCTACGCCGTGGATCTGTACGGATTCGGTGAATCCGGCAAACGGCAGGAGACGGCCCGGGTCGATACGTACATCGACATGGTTCCCGTGTTCCTGGATGCGCTCGGGATCGACCGCGCGACCGTGATCGGGCACTCGATGGGCGGCACGACAGCGCTGGGCGCCGCGATCCGCTACCCGGAGCGCGTGGCGCGTGTCGGCGTGATCGGCTCGCCGATCGTCGGCTCTTCGCTGGCGCTGCTGCTCAAGCTGGCGAGCGTGCCCTGGATCGGGCGGCTTGTGCGCCAAAACGTCGGGCTACTGGCGCTGGGGATGCGGCTCTACGCCCCGCTCGTCACACGAGCGCCGAGCCTCTGGTATCCTATGGTTTCGCGCGACATAAAGCGCACGACGATCGAGTCGTTCTTCGCCAGCATCCGCTCGCTGAGGCACACCGACCTGCGGCCACGTTTGACCGAGGTCAAGATGCCGGCACTGGGTGTCTATGGCCTGCGGGACGTGATCGTGCATCCCCGCCAACATGCCCTGATGTCGGCCGGGATCGCGCACGCGCAGGTGAAGACCCTGCCGGGCTCCGGGCACTTTCCGATGCTCGACGAGCCGGCCATGTTTGATCGTCTGATCCGGGATTTCGTAACCGCCTAGAACCGTCATGCACAAGATCGTCCTGCGCGATCATCGCCACGTCGCCCCCTTCAACGAAGAGGCCCGCGATCTGCGCATCCAGAACAAACCGCTCTGGCTGCATCAGCGCGACGTGCTCGTACGCCACACGGTCGACGAAGCGGAATGCGCGTCGCTCGAGCATGCGCCCCGCACGGGCCAGCCCACGCTGGTCTATCGCGACAACCTGTTCTTCGACCAGGACTACATCGACGACTTCTTGGCCCAAGCGCGGCGCTCGGGCCAGCCGTGCCGGGCGGCCTTCCCCACAGACCACCCGACGTTTCGGGCCCACGCCCTGCCCCTCGCCACAAGCTACACGCCGGCCGGCGCGCATCATCTGGCGGATCTGTGGTACTTCCCGCGCGGCGTCGAGCCGCAGGCGGCCTGCCAGCCGATCGTGGTCGATCTCGAGACGCGCGAGCTCGGCTTCTATCGGGTGCCGACCTACATGGCCACCGAGAGCGGCGAGCTGGTCTATCAGGTGCCGCGGCGCGGCCTGCTCGCAATCGACTCGTGGGTGCACATCTTCATCGCCGATCAGATCTACGGCCTGTTCGGGCGCGGCGCCCGTTTCGAGCACCGGCTGAACCACGATCTGTTCTACAACCTCAAGGTGCTTGGGCGCGCGCTGCTCGAGCGCCAACAGGTGCTGCGCTGTTCGGAGCTAGTGCAGATCGGGCGCAACTGCGTGATCCACCCCTCGGCCGTGATCAGCGGCCCGACCGTGATCGGCGACAACGTCACCATCGGCGCGGGAGCCGTGATCGATAACTGCACCATCGGCGACGGCGTCAACATCTCGCAGGGCGTCGAGTTGATGCTCTCGACCATCGGCGATGGCGCCTTCCTGCCCTTCCGGGCCGCGACCTTCCTCACCACGCTGATGGATCACACGATCATCGCGCAGAACACGTGTCTGCAGATGTGCGTGGTCGGCCGGCGCACCTTCATCGGCGCAGGCAACACCTTCACCGACTACAACCTGCTGCCGATCCCGCTGCGCGCCGTGGCCGGCGATGGCAGCCTGCAGCCGACCGGCATGCCCGTGCTGGGTGGCGCCGTCGGCCACAACTGCCGGATCGGCTCAGGCCTGGTGATCTACCCGGCCCGCACGATCGAGTCGGATGTCGTGCTCTTCGCCTCAGCCGAGCGGCGCGTGATCGACAAACACGTCAGCTTCGAGGACAGCGACCACTTCAAGACCCCGATGGCCGACCTGCACCAGCGGCTCTACCCGCGCCACGGCGAGCGCGTGGCCGACAGCTGGTAAGGTCAGCGCGAGCAGGGGCCGGCCGGTCGGGCGTGGCCCGGCCCGCTGCCCCCTTCTCGCGCCTGGTTTCAACAGTCCGAACGAGAACGGATTGCTATAATCCCCCTATGAGCAGCCTGACAACCGAGATCCTTGTGATCGGCGGCGGGTCGACCGGCGCCGGCATCGCGCGCGACGCCGCGTTGCGGGGCTTCAAAACGATCCTGCTTGATCGCGGCGATCTGGCCACCGGCACGACAGGTCGTTACCACGGCCTGCTGCACTCGGGCGGCAGGTACGTCGTCAAGGATCCGATCTCGGCCAAAGAGTGCATCGACGAGAACTACGTCCTGCGCCGGATCGCGGCCGACTGCATCGAAGACACAGGCGGGCTGTTCGTCGAGACCGAGCACGACGACCCGAACTACGCGGCCGAGTTCGTCGCCGGCTGCCAGCGGGCGGGCATCCCGATCCAGGAGCTCTCGCCAGGCGAGGCTCTTCGCCGCGAGCCGCGGCTCAACCCACGCCTCTCGCGCGTGTTCTGGGTGCCTGACGCCACAATCGACGCGTGGAAGACGGTCTGGGCAAACGCCCGCGACGTCCAGGCGCACGCGGGCACGGTCCTCTCGCATCACAAGATCACCCAACTGATCCGCGACGGCGACGTCATCCGCGGCGCGGTGGCCGTCAACGCGCGCACCGGCGAGGCCGTGACGATCCATGCCGACTACACCATCAACGCCTCGGGCGCCTGGGCCGGCCAGATCGCGGGGCTCGCCGGGCTGCCGGTGACCGTGCTCTCGGGCAAGGGCATCATGATCGCCATGAACCACCGCCTGACCCAGATGGTGGTCAATCGGCTCAAGCGCCCGGCCGACGGCGACATCCTGGTGCCGATCCGCACAGTCTGCGTGATTGGCACGACCGATGTGCGCGTGGCCGACCCCGACGACTGGCCGATCGAGGAGCGTGAGATCCAGTTCATGCTCGACGAAGGCGAGAAGCTCGTGCCAGGCTTCCGCGATGCGCGCGCGCTGCGCGTCTGGGGCGGTGTGCGGCCGCTGTACCAGCCGCCGAGCCTGGGCGCGGTCAGCGACACCCGAGACGTCAGCCGCACCTACACGCTGCTCGATCACGCCGACGCCGACGGACTGACCGGCTTCCTGACGATGACCGGCGGCAAGTTCACGACCTATCGCCAAATGGCCGAGGTGGCGGTCGACGCCGCCTGCCGCCACCTGGGCGTCGAGCGCGCCTGCTCGACAGCGTCCACGGCCCTGCCCGACTCAGAGGAGGGCAGGTTCTACTGGCTCGGCGCGCGCCTGCACCGGCGCGAGCAGGACCCGCATGGCGATCAACTGGTCTGCGAGTGCGAGATGATCACGCGCGCGCGCATCACTGATGCGATGCGCGCGCGGGGCGGCGACCTCGACGACATCCGTCGCACGGTGCGCCTCGGCATGGGCCCGTGCCAGGGCGGCTTCTGCATCTACCGCGCCGCCGGGCTCGGCCACGCCAATGGCATCTCCGACGCCGAGGCCACCAACACGCATCTGCTGCGGTTCGTCACCGAACGCTGGAAGGGCGTCCAGCCCCTGCTCTGGGGCGATCAACTGCGTCAGGCGGTGCTGGACGATCAGATCTTCCAGGGTTTGCTGGATATCGAACATTTGCCCGGGTGGGATCGCGCGGAGAGCGGGGAACGGGGAGCGAAGGGCGAAGGGCTGACCCAGCAAGCCGAACAGTCGAGCACCGCGGAGCCCCCGGCGAAGGCGAAGCGGAAGACGGGTAAGCGCAAGACGGCAAGTGGGGGTGAGGCATGAGCGCGGGCTACGACCTGATCGTGATCGGCGCCGGCTATGCCGGGTTGATGGCGGCGCTCACCGCCCAGCAGTCGGGGCGCAAGACGCTGTTGATCGCCAAAGGCAACGGCGGAACCCACCTGAAGACCGGCTGTATCGATGTGCTGGGCTACCATGCCGGGCGCCGCGTCGACCATGCGCTCCAGGCGGTGGGCGAACTGATCGGCGAATTGCCCGGGCATCCATATGCCGCGACCGGAGCCGAGGCGCTCGGCGCTGCGCTCCTTGTCTTCAAGCAGGCGATGGCGCGGGCCGGCTATCCGTTCGAGGGCGACGGGAACGTCAACCTGCTGCTGCCGAGTGCGCTCGGCGTGCCGCGCCCAACAGCGCTGGCGCCGCGCACGATGATCGCCGGAGACTTGCGTCGACCCGCGCCGATCGTCGTAGTCGGGTTTGACAACTTCAAGGACTTCCATCCGGCCCTGATCGCCGACAACCTCTCGGCCGCCGGGCACCCGGCGCGGGCAATCACGCTCACGGCGCCCGGCTTCGAGCACGAGGCCGACCTGCCGCCGATGACGCTGGCCCGGGCCTTCGACAAAGCGCCTTTCAGGGCCGCGCTGACGGCCGTGCTTGGCCCGCAACTCAAGCACGGGGAACGCGTGGCGCTCCCCGCCGTGCTCGGATTGAACGCGGCGCTCGAGGCCCTGGCCGATCTCGAGGCACGGCTTGTNNGTGCCCGTCTTCGAGATCCCGACCCTGCCGCCCTCGATCCCGGGGATCCGGCTCTTCAACGCCTTCGACCGGTTGTTGCGCGCCGCCGGCGCCCGGGTGCAGATCGGGCATCCCGTGGTGGGCTTCAAGACCGATGGCCTGCGGGTCACGGCGGTCACCGGCCAGAGCGCGGCGCGGCCCAAAGACTGGGCTTGCGACTCGGTTGTGCTCGCCACAGGCGGCGTCGCAAGCGGC
This sequence comes from Anaerolineales bacterium UBA6663, assembly GCA_002455335.1. Classification (GTDB taxonomy): domain Bacteria; phylum Chloroflexota; class Anaerolineae; order Anaerolineales; family UBA6663; genus UBA6663. The sequence goes on from DKKP01000368.1 coordinate 5,565, forward strand.
GGGATCACTGTCGACTCGCATCGCGTCGCGCGNNCGCGCGCGAGGCCGTGTTCGGGCTGCCGGTCGTGGCGGCGGCCCAACCGCCTGAGACGGTCAACGGGATGTCGGCGCCGGCGGCCTACTTCGAGCGGCCCGGCCCGAGCCTGCCCGGCCTGGCCGTCGATGCTGCCCTCAGGCCGCTCGATCGCACCGGCACAACCGCCTATCTCAACCTGTACGCCGCAGGCGCGCTGCTCTCGGGCGCCGAGCCCTGGCGCGAAAAATCCGGCGAGGGCATCAGCCTCGCCAGCGGTTGGAGAACAGGACAGTGGTAGACGTTCGCCTCACCCTCGATCACTGCGTCAAGTGCAACATCTGCACGACGGCCTGCCCTGTGGCGGCTGTGACGCCGCTCTTCCCGGGGCCGAAGTACGTGGGCCCACAAGCCGAGCGCTTCCGGCTCGAGCTCGAACCCATGATCGCGCCCGAAGGATCTGAGGCGCCCTCGCCCGATCACTCGATCGACTACTGCTCGGGCTGTGGGATCTGCTCGCAGGTCTGCCCGCAAGGCGTCAAGATCGCCGAGATCAACACCCGCGCCCGCGCCGCTTACGTCGGCGGGCAACTCCCGCTGCGAAACCAGCTGATCGCGCGACCCGACCTGCTCGGCACGCTTGGCACGCCGTTCGCACCGATCGCAAACGCCACGCTGTCAAGCCAACCCCTGCGGGGGGTAGTAGAAAGCGTACTGGGCATTCATGCCGAGGCGCCGCTGCCGCCGTTCGCCGGGCGCACCTTCCAGCAATGGGCCAGCCGCCACAGACGCGTCCGTAACGCGGTGCGCTCGGTCGCGTACTTCCACGGCTGCAGCACCAACTACTACGAGCCCGGGCTCGGCGCGCTGACGGTTCAGGTGCTCGAGCGCAACGGCTGCCGCGTGATCGTCCCGCGCGGACAGACCTGCTGCGGGCTGCCGCTCCAGTCGAACGGTGACTTTCCGGCGGCGCGCGCCGCGGCGCAGCGGCTTGTGAACACGCTCCTGCCGTATGCCGAGGCCGGCTTCGACATCGTCGCAACCTCGACCAGCTGCGGCCTGATGCTCAAGCGCGAGTACATCGAGATCCTGGGCCTCGACGCGCCCGAGTTCAAGATCGTGTCGGAGCGCATGTGGGACATCTGCGAGTATCTCTGGCACCTGCACGAGCAGGGCGAGCTTCAGACCGACTTCCGCCCTGTGCCGTTGACCATGCCCTATCACGCGCCGTGCCAGCAGAAGGGCCACGGCATCGGCAAACCCGCGCTCGACCTCTTCGGCCTGATCCCGGGGCTGCGCGTGGCTGAGATGACCTCGGCCTGCTGCGGCATCGCGGGCACGTACGGCCTCAAGAAAGAGAAGTACCAGATCGCGATGGACGTCGGCGCCCCGCTCTTCGCCGAGATCCGCGCGACCGGGCCCGACGTGGCTGCCTGCGACTCCGAGACCTGCCGCTGGCAGATCGCTCACGGCTCGGGCGTGCGCACTGTGCACCCGATCGAGGTGCTGGCCGCGGCGTACGGCATTTGTGATATGTGATTTGCGATTGATGCGGGTATCGCGTGGCGTAGGAGCCAGGGGAAGTTGCACGTGAGTGCGCAATCGCAAATCACCAATCACCAATCGCAAATAGCCTCCTGGGAGTCTCACTGGGCACCCTACGATGACAGCATCTACGGCCCGGCGCTTGAAGCGCTCAGGGCCGAAGATGTGGTGCTCGACATCGGCGCCGGCGATCTGCGCTTCGCCGTGACGGCGGCCGCCCGGGCGCGGCGCGTGATCGCGATCGAACAGCAAACGGGGCTGATCGGGGCCGGGCCATGGCCAACAAACCTCGAGATCGTGATCGCCGATGCGCTGGCGTGGCCCTTCCCGACCGGCGTCACGGTTGGCGTGCTGCTGATGCGCCACTGCACGCACTTTCGCGATTATGCCAGGCGGCTGCGCGCGATTGGGGCCACGCGTCTGATCACGAACGCGCGGTGGGGGATGGGCGTCGAGGTCGTCGATCTGCTTGCGGCGCGCGTCGACTTCGGCCGGCTCACGGCAGGCTGGTACGCTTGCGATTGCGGCGCCGTCGGCTTCGCCGCCGGCACGCCCGACGCGATCACCCAGGAGAGCCTCGAACGCGCTGCGGCCGTGGCGCGCTGCCCGGCCTGCGGCTGGCGTCCGTAGCGCCCGAGCTCGCGTCACAACTCGGTCACGTCCCTGCCCGGCCACCTCCCCGCCGGACAAGAACCGCCCTACACTGAACCCATGAATACCCGACCTGGATCGATCTCGCGGTGGATTCCGACCTTGCTCCTGGGCGTGATCTGGCTGGCCCTCTGGCTTACCGGGATATGGCTCAAGCCGCCCCGGCCCGACGTGGCCATCGCCGTGATCAAGGTCAACGACGTTTACCTCGACGGCAAACGGTTCACGTGCGAATCGCTTTCGCCGACGATGGCGTTCGATCTCGGCTGTCAACTCGACAGTCAGACCGGCGTGCTCCGGGTCGAGACGCGCGCCAACACCACGCCCAACTGCACGGCCAGCTTGGCCGGCGAGCCGCTCCCCTGTCAGCTACGCGGCTTCGGTTACTTTCATGCAGTCGCCGAAGTCACGGCGCCCCCTGAGGTTGCAGCGACGTTCGCGCCCGGCGACGTCACCCTCGTGGCGCTGGGCGTCCATGAACAATCCTGGTTATGGATCGGTCTCGGCATCCTGGCGCTCACCAGCCTGCTGGCGGTCGGCGCGGCATGGGCCTGGGCACGCCATCTCCCAAAATGGCGGATCCTCTCGGCCGGCCTGGCGCTCGTCTGGCTGCTCCCGCTCAACCTCTTCATCGTCGTCGCCAACTTCGCCGGCCTATCCATGATCGACTGATAGGCGTCCAACAGGGTCACGGCGATCGACTTTGCCGATCACCGTGACCCTGTTGGACATTCTGTTGACGCGATACCCGGATTGGCGGAAACGCGGGATAATGACGCCATAGGGGTTTTACAGCCATGCGCCTCAAGAACAAGCGAATAGCCGTACTGGTCGACGAAGGGTTCGAGGACCTCGAATTCTGGGTGACTGTGATGCGCCTGCAAGAAGAGGGCGCCAAGGTCGCGTTGGTCGGCACCGAAGCCAACAAAACCGTCCGCGGCAAGAACGCACTGACGGCGACCACGCAGCTCGCCGCCGCCGCGGTCAGCGCCGATGACTACGACGCCCTGGTCGTCCCGGGCGGCTGGGCGCCCGACAAGTTGCGCCGCTACGACGCGGTCAAGAAACTTGTCCGTGGCGTCAGCCAGCAGGGCAAGATCGTGGGCCTGATCTGCCACGCCGGCCTTGTCGCGATCTCGGCCGGGATCATCCCGCCAGGCGGCCGCGTCACGGGCTCACTCGGCATCAAGGACGACCTGGTCAACGCAGGCGCCGTCTGGGCCGATGAGCCGGCCTTCCGCGAGGGAAACCTCGTTTGGGGCCGTGTCGTCGCCGATATCCCCGACTTCTGCCGCGCGCTCGTCGCCGCGATCGAGTCCCAGGCTTAGGCCCGCACCGGGCGGACACAAGAAACAGGGCGACGTCATGGTCGGCATCGTAATCGTTTCGCACAGCCAAAAGCTGGCTGAGGGCGTGGTTGAACTTGCACGTCAGATGGCAGGCCCGGATGTGCCCATCATTGCCGCTGGTGGTTTGCGCGAGCCCGTCGGCGCCATCGGCACAGACATCGCCGTGATCGGTGAGGCGCTCGACGCCGCGGATCAGGGCGATGGCGTACTTGTGCTGATGGACCTGGGAAGCGCCATCCTCAGCACAGAGATGGCCCGCGACATGCTCGCNNCACGCCGCCGATCGCATCGTGCTCTGCGACGCGCCGCTCACCGAGGGCGCCATCGCGGCCGCGGTCCAGGCCCGGCTTGGCGCCCCGCTCGCCCAGGTCGCGGCCGAGGCGCGCACCGCCCTGACGCCCAAACAGATCCAGCTCGGGGCGTCGCCGGTCGTCTCGACCGGCGTGGCAAACGCCGCCGAGCCTGTCGCGGGCGGCCCCACCCTGACGCTCGTCGTGCGCAATCGACTTGGCCTGCACGCCCGTCCCGCCGCTCGTTTCGTGGGCACAGTCGGTGGGTTTCAGGCCGACGTCTCGGTGATCAACGACTCGACCGGACGCGGCCCCGTCAGCGCACTGAGCATCAANNGCTGACAACCACAAACGAGGCGCCGGCTGCGCCGACCTCCCTGACCGAGGCGCTGACCCAGACGTCGGCTACGCCCCTGAGCGACAACCAGCCTCATCCCGGCATCGCAGCCAGCCCCGGGATCGCACTCGGGCCGGTTCGCCGCTTCACGGCGGCACGGCTGACGCCCCCGGATGATGCGCCGGGGGCGGTCGAGGCCGAACTGGCCCGACTGGCGGCCGGGCTCGACGGCGCCCGGGCCCGGATCGAGCGCTCGCGCCAGGCCGTGCTCGCCCATGGCGACC
>DKKP01000101.1 GCA_002455335.1 Anaerolineales bacterium UBA6663
GTCATCGCCCGGCAGCGAGCCCGGCCAGGCCGCCGCCAGCGCCTCGCCCGCTCGGGGCCCGATCACCGCGAGTTGGCCGAGCTCGGCGCCCGCATCCTGAACCTTGACCTCGTCACGGAAGAAGATGTAGCCGGCCAGCCACTTGCGCACCGCGGTCGACCGCCCGACGCCCGTCAGCAGGAGCAGCCTTTCTCCCAGATTGATCACCTGCAGCCGATCGACGATCCGCGCGATCGGCGTGGTGAGCACCGTCGAGCGCACCGCGCCGACCGGCAGCGCTTTCAGATCCTGGGTGGAGAGGCGATGCAGGAAGTCGAGTCGATCGCGGCCGAGCGCCCAAACACGGCCGGCCGCGCTCAAGTCGAAGACAAGGGCGCCCTCAGTCGCCTGTCGATACAGGTCCATCGGCGGCACTCAACGCCCCGCGCGCCAGGCCTTCAGGCCAACAAGGTGTTCTTGATCATGCTCGATCACCTCGCTGATCACGCGTTCGGCGACGGACTTGCCTTTGAGCCAGGCGGGACGACTCTTCAACCCGGCGTCGGCGTAGCCGTCGATCTGGCGCTGCAGTTGCCTGCGCACACCCTGGAAGTCGGCCAGCACGCGGTCGAGTTGACGATCGCGATAGGCCTTGAACCAGCCGGCGTTTTGCGCGTCGATCTCGGCGTCGGTGTAGTCGATCTTGGTCGGCGGCTTGCCCGAGCGCGCCTTGGCCAGGTGGGTGACCACCTCCGCTTCGCAGGCGGTCAGGTGCGAGAGCACGTCCTTCACCGACCATTCCGGCCCACAGGCGCCGGGCTGCTCGATCTCCTCGGGCGACAGCTCGGCCACAAAGGCATCCAGGCCGGCGCGGCTTTCCTTCAATGCATTGGTCAACTCTTTCAGGTTCATGCCGGAATTATACGAACAAACGCCGCCTTTGGCGGAAGCGCCCTGGGCGATTGTCGCGGGCAAGCAGATGCTGTCGGCAGACCGCGTGGCCGCCGGCCCGCTCCCGCGCAACCCATTGACTACTTACAACGTAAGTGATACTGTACTTACGCTGTAAGTAGCATCCGTTAGCATAGCTGCACCGGGGAAGCGTGGGGCCAGGGTGGTCGCCGGCGCACGCCACACAGGAGGGATCGATGCTTCGACTCGCTCGTTGGTTCGCGATCGTGCTGGGTGGCTTTGTGGGGTTGTTTCTCGTTGCGTTCGCGGCGCTCTATGTCATCGGGTTGGGCAGGCTCGGAGCGACGGTTCCGAACCTCGCGATCGAGACGGTCACGATCCCGACCGACTCCGCGGCCATCAACCGTGGAGAACACGTCGCTACGATCTGGGGCTGTCGAAACTGCCACGGCGCCGATCTGGGCGGCCAGGCCGGGAACCCGCTGCTCAGCGGGACGACGCTGCTCGGCAGCGTGTCGGCCCCGAACCTGACACCTGGCCGCGGCGGGATCGGCGGCGCCTACACAGACACCGATTGGGTGCGGGCGATCCGGCACGGCGTTCGATCAGATGGACGCGGCGCGGTTCTGATGTACAGCGCCTGGGCGCTGAGCGACGCCGATCTGGGAGACGTCATCGCTTATCTCAAACAGCTGCCGGCCGTGGATCGCGAGGAATCGCCGGCGCGTGTCGGGCCGTTGTATGTCGCCGTGGTTGGCGCCGGGCTGATCTCGCCGGCAGCGAGCACCATCGATCTTGACGCGCCGCGGCCCGTAGCGCCTGCAGCGGCGCTGTCGCCCGTCTACGGCCGGTACGTCTCCACGATGTGTCTGAGTTGCCACAGCGAGCGCATGTATCGCAGCATCGCCGAGCTGTCGCAGGACGAGTTCAGCAACGCGATGCGCAGCGGTGTTATGCCCGATGGCGAGCGTTTCAGCCCGGCGATGACGACGCCGAATTTCGCGGCCCTCACGGATCTGGAGCTCGAAGCGATCTGGCTCTACGCCCAGGAGGCCCAGGCCGCAGCCGACCGCTGAATGGGACGACCCGCCGCGTCGCGCTACAGCTTGAGCCGCGGATCGAGCGCGTCGCGCAGGGCGTCGCCGATGAAGTTGATCGACATCGAGGCGAGGAAGATCGCCAGCCCGGGCACAAAGGCCCGCCAGGGCTGGAGCATGATGAAATCGCGCACGCCGTTGAGCATGCTGCCCCAGCTCGCCGACGGCGCCTGCACGCCAAAGCCCACGAACGACAACGCCGCCTCGGTGATGATCACGCCGCCGAAGTTGAACGTAGTGGCGACGATGATCGGCGCCAGCGAGTTCGGGATCATGTGCCGCGCGATGATGTGCAGCGATGACGCCCCGAGCGCCTGGGCGGCCTCAGAATAAGCCTGGGCGCGCAGCGCAAGCACCTGACCGCGCACCAGCCGCGCCAGGCTCTGCCATTGAAACGCGATCAGGATCACGGCCAGGATCAGCACGCCCTCGGCGCGCTCGGGCGTCATATCCCAGATCCAGCCAAACAGCCGCGTCAACGGCTCGGGGAACGCGATCGGTAGGCCGCCGCGGATGCTCATCGCCGACATGATCAGCAGTAGCGGCAGGATCGGCAGCGTGAGCATGAAGTCGACCAGGCGCATGGCCAGCGCATCGACCCAACCGCCGAAGTAGCCCGAGACCGCGCCAACCACCACACCGATGGCCGAAGAAGCTACCGTGACGACAAGCGCGAGCAGCAGCGAGATCCGGCCGGCGTACATCAACCGGGTCATCACGTCGCGCCCGACGTCATCGGTGCCAAACGGGTTGGCGGCCGTCAGATCGCCGAAGATCGGGCCGACGAACTGGGCCTCGGGGTCGTACGGGCTGAACAGCGGCCCGGCGAACGAGGCCACGAACAGCCCGATCAGCACCCAAACGCCGACCACGGCGAGTTTGTGCTTCGAGAAGCGGCCCCACACCAGCTCAAGCTGGCTCACTTCACGGGGCCGCGCCAGGATGTCCTGGGATCCGAGCTCGGCAACGGCCATAACCACCTCGTTTTCTCGCACGCCGGGCCTCGGGCGCCAGTCATCGGCGGCCCCACCGAACGGTCCCAGGCTCGGCTCGCCAGACCCAGATGGCTGGCGCCCGAGGCCCGGCGTGCTCAGGCGATCCGGATCCGCGGATCCACCAGCGTGTACACGACATCGGCCAGCACGTTCGCGCCGACCGTCAGCACCGAGAGCACCATGAGATAGGCGAGCGCCACGGGCCAGTCGCTCTGGGTGAGGGCGTCGATGAAGAGCAAGCCCATGCCCTGATAGTTGAAGATCGTCTCTGTGATGATCGCGCCGCCATACAGCCCGGGCAGCGCCAACGTGACGATCGTGATCAGCGGGATCAGGGCGTTGCGCAGCGCGTGTCTGGCGATCACGAAGCGTTCGATCAGGCCCTTGGCGCGCGCGGTGCGGACGTAATCCTGTCGCAGCACTTCGAGCATGCTCGCGCGTGTAAACCGACTCCAGGCCGCCATCTGGAGCAGGCTGAGCGTAAGCGTGGGCATGATCAGCCGCAGCCCGCGGTCGACCAGCGTGCCGGCTTCGATCTCGCCCAGCAACGGCAGAACGTAGTCGCGGGCCGCCACGGCGCTGCCCGGCGGCAGATACGGCAGGCCCCATTGCTTGAACTGGAAACTGAAGAGCAGGATCAGCATCGAACCGAGCCAGAACACGGGCATCGAAATCCCAAGGAACGTGCCGGCGGTCACCAGATAATCGACGCGCGAGTACTGGTTGACCGCCGAATACACTCCGATCGGCACAGCCACGACTAGCGCCAACAGGGTCGAGGTGGTCATGAGGATCAGGGTGTTGGGCAACGGCCGCAGCAGCACCTGCAGCGTCGGCTCGTTCTGCGATACCCGCCACGACAGCCCCAGGTCGCCGCGGATCACGCCGGCCCGGTTGGGCCGGTCGTCGAGCACGGGCCAGCCGAAGGCCCAGCGCGTATAGGCCTGCCAGAGCGGCAGATCGAGATCGAACTGGCGCTTGAGCCGCTCGATGTCCTCGGGGTTCACCGGAAACCGCGAGGACTGGCGCCTGAATTCGAGGATCTCGGTCATCGGGCCGCCCGGCGCCAGGTACAGCATGGCGAAGACCACGCCCGACGACAGCACAAGCACAAGGAACGACTCGCCCAACCGTCGGATCAAGTAGTTGGTCATGTTGATCTGTACCGCCCAGGGCGGCGCGCGAGCGAGGAGGCACGCGCCGCCCTGGGCCCCACCCCAAAGTCAATCCACAGTCGCCCGCAACGACCAGACCTGGGAGTTCCAGGTGAACAACTCGGTCGAGTCGAGCGTTGCGCCAGCGAGCCCTGGCACCGTACCGAGGTAGTTCGGGCGCAGGTGCAGCGGGATCAGCGGGAAGCCGCCGCTTTCGAAGGCGTCGCCGGTCGGGGCCGCGAAGTACTGCTGCACGGCCTGTCGATAGAGATCCTGCCGTTCCTGGGTGTCGAGCGTCAGGAAGGCCGCGCGCGCCACGGCGTCGGAGGTGGCCGGCTCGCACCAGCCCGCGTAGTTGGCGCCAGAGAAGTTGTTATCGGGCAGCGGGATCTGATCACAGTTCGCGATGCCGAACCACCAGGTGCCGGGATCGACCACCGTGAAGGTGTTGGCGAACTGGATCATGTCGAAGTTGCGGTTGTAGAGCACGTCGGTCGAGAACACCACCGACGAGGGCTGGAAGTTGAGCGTCACCTCGATGCCGATCGCGCCCAGGCTGGCCTGGATGATCTGCGCCGCGCGCTGTCGGGGCGCGCTGCCCGAGGTGGTGATGTAGTTGACCGATGCCTTGACGCCGTCTCGTTCGCGGATCCCGTCGCCGTCGCTGTCGACCCAGCCGGCCTCCTCGAGGAGCGTGGTCGCGGCATCCGGGTCGAAGGCAAGCGCGCCGGCGGTTTGATCGTACGACATCATTTGCGGCAGTTGCGGCTGCTCGACGACAGTCGATCCGCCGAAGAAGATGGTGTCGACCATCTGCTGCCTGTCGAGCGCCAGCGCGATCGCCTTGCGCACCGCATAGTCGCCGAGCACGGGGTGCGGGGTCTGGAAGGTCGGATCCTGCGGGTCGTAGTAGTTCAGGTAGAGCATCTCGAACGAGGCCGCGTTCGGGTCGGTCTCGAAGTTGATCACGCCCTGCTTGGCCGTCGACTCCATGAACGGCACCTGATCGACGTTGATCCCCGTGATGCCGCTGCTCGAGTCGATCTCGCCCGCGATCACGGCCGCCGAGACCGCCGTGGCGTCGGCGAAGAACTTGTAGATCACCTTCTGCGTGACAGGCGCCGCCCCACCCCAGTGGGGGTTGGGCTCGACGGTCAGGCGATCGCCCTTGAGCCACTCGGTCATCATGTACGGGCCATAGCCGAGAGGCTGCACGTTTTCGCCGCCCAGATGACGCTCGTCGTTGAGGATCTCCTCGGGGGTCAGGCCCTCGAGTTGATGCGCCGGGATCACGCCATACGGCGCGAAGACCGTGATGAAGTACACGGGGTCGACCGCGCCCGGCACGTAGATCGCACGCACCGTGGTGTCGTCGAGCGCCTCGTAGTTCACCAGCTGCCCGACCGCGCCGACCGCGCTGTCGAGCGGGCAGTTGGTCAGGTCGAGCGCGCCCGAGCCATCGGTGCAGTTGGTCTTCCAGGTGAAGACCAGATCGCTGGCCGTGAGCGGCTCGCCATCCGACCACTTCAACCCGGGCTTGAGCTTGCCTGTGACCACAAGCTGCTGCACGCCGGCGACATCGGCCTCGGCCGGCACGACGATCAGGCGCTCAGGGTCGAAGATCGGTTCACCGGCCTTGACGTCGACTGTATTGAAGACCGCGCTGCCGTCGTTGCGCTCGAGCGACGGCAGGTCGCCATCGACCAGGTCGGGGTTGGCCGCAAACCCGAAGTCGTTGCGCATCACGAACCGCGGCCGGATGAGCAGATCGATCTCGGCCGTGATCGACTGATTGTTGGCGTAGGGCGAGAAGCTGCGCGGCTGCTGCCAGGTGCCGATGATCACCGTGTCCCGCTGCTCGGCCGGGACCGGGGTCGGCGTGACCTCGATCACACGTTCGACAGGCGTGCCCTCGACCATCTGCGTGACGACCTGCGTCTGGATAATGGGCTGCGGCGGCGTGCCGCAGGCGCTTGCGACAAGGCCGATGGTTGCGGCCAGGCCCAGGCTATAGCGAGCGATTCGAGATGGCATGTTTTCTCCTCCTGAGATGAGCATCGATCGAAGCCCAACTATGTCAGTTATGACATAGTTTGGGGCGTACGCTTTCATTCCGACCTGCTGGCGCGTTGAAACACACGGTGGCCTCGGTCGCCCCGAATTGATGAAGATCGGCTATGGATCGGTCTGGATCAGTCGGGCAGCAGCGCGCCCGTTTGGAAAGTCTGGGTCCGAGAGCGGACCGTCTCTGCGTTGCGCACCGGGGCCGCGGCCCCGTCGTCGAACTCGCTCTCCGGGATGCGCATCGGCACGGCGCTGCCCTGGCCCAGCGGCTGGGCTACATCGGTATCGACGACCTCAGCGGCCTCGACGGCGGCCGGGGCCTGTGTGGCGGGCGCCGATCGGGCCACCCAACCGGCGCTGTTCAGGGCCAACACAGCCGCAAGGGCCAGCCCGCCAAATTGGGCCGTAGCCTGGGCCAGCGAGAACAGCATCCGCCGCGGTTGGTCGCGCCTGAGCCGTTGCGTGACGCTGTGGGCCAGGTCGGGCGCGTTGTGCGGCGGATGCCCATGGAAGTGCCCGGCTCGCTGCAGCAGTGATTGAACCTGAGCCAACTCGGCCCGGTAACCGCGGCAATCCGCGCACGCGACCAGGTGTTGATGCAGCCGCGTTACCTCGTCGCTTCGGAGTGAGCGATCCAACTCGGCCTGGATCAGGTGCCGTGCGTCATCGCACCCTTGCACATCAATCGCGTTCATGCGGGCCCTCAGGGTGCTGCACCGCCGGCCCCAGCCGTTGGCGCAGGCGCTCACGCGCGGTGAACAATCGCGAATGGACTGTGCCCTCATTGACACCGAGCACCTGAGCGATCTCGGCGACGGGCAGGTCATGGTAGTAACGCAGGATGACCACAAGCCGGTGCTTCTCGTCCAGCCCACGGACGGCCCTGGCCACACGATCCTGGGCCTCGCGCGCCAGCGCGGCCTCCTCGGGTCGAGCCTGGGCTTCGCCGCCCAGATGGAGCCAGCCCTGGAGCAGATCCATGAGGCGCTGGCCACTCCGCCGTTTCTGCAGGTGCCGCCGGCAGACGTTCAGGGCGATCGCGTACACCCACGTCCGCACGGTCGCCTGCCCCCGGTAGGAATCCCAGCGCTGGATCGCAGCGACAAGGGCCTCCTGGGCGGCGTCTTCGGCCTCATCCGGGTCTTCCAGGATCGACAGCGCCAGCCGGTACACCCCGCCCTGGTAGGCGCGCACAAACGCTTCGACGACCACGGGCGTGGCCGCCTCCAAAAGCGGTTCGGCGTGGACCAGCTCAAGGGTGTCTCTCACCGTGCTCTACATATTAGACCCACTTCGGGTCAAAAATCTTCACCCGATTTCTGCCGCTTTCGCCCCTCGCCCCTCGCTCCCCGCCCCTCC
>DKKP01000050.1 GCA_002455335.1 Anaerolineales bacterium UBA6663
CCGACGGGTGAGGTGGGTGTTCTGGCCGGTGACGATCGCGCTCGGCCTCTTCGCGCTGCGGCTTTTGATCGGCGGCGTCTCGGCGGCCGAGCTCGCCTCGGCCGGCGTCGGCCGGATCACGCTCGTGGCGGCGCTGGCCGCCCTGCACGGCGCGGCCGGGCTCGGGCTGTTGGCGGCGTTGATCACGGCCGGGATCGTGGCAATCGGCCTCGAACGGAATCCGCGTCTCGGTGATTCGCTCCTGCACTTCGACCTGGTCAGCCAGATGGCCGGGCAGGCGCTGCTGGCGCTGTTCGTCTTGCTGATCGCCGGCGCCGTCGTGACTGCGACCGATGCGCGCACCGCTTGCCCCGAGTGGCCCCTCTGCGGGCCGGCTGCGCCCGATCAGTTGATCGGGTGGCTGGCGTTCGGCCATCGTGTGGCTGCCGTGACTGCGGGCGTGATGCTGGCCGGCGCGATCTTCGTCGCCTGGCGGCTGCGGGCGTCGCATGTGGGCCTGCTCATCTCTGCCGGTCTGGCGGGCTCGTTCTTCGTCGGCCAGGCCTTCATCGGCGCGGCGAACGTCCTGACGGGTTTCCCGCTCCAACTCGCCTCATTGCACTCGGCGACTGCCACGGCCTCGTGGGCGGCCGCTGTCGCGTTCACGGTATTCAGCCTGCAGGCCGTGCGTCTGACGCCGTTGGCCGCGCCATTCCCGTCCCTTCGGCGCGAGACGTTGCGCGCGATCCCGGTCGCGGCGCGGATCGCGCTCGGCAGTTATCTACAGCTCACCAAGCCGATCGTCATGGTGCTCTTGCTGGTCACCACGGCGGCCGCGATGGTGATGGCCGTCAACTACGCGCCGCCCTCGGCGACAACGCCGCTGTACACGATCTCGCAGTGGCCGACCTTCGAGCTCTTTGCCTGGACGATGCTTGGCGGCGCGCTCTCATCGGGTGGCGCCAGCGCGCTCAACCAGGTGATCGACATCGACCGCGATAAGGCGATGTCGCGCACCAGCCGACGCCCGCTCGCGCAAGGCACGGTCACTGTGGCGCAGGCGCTGGCTTTTGGGCTCATCCTGAACGTGCTGGCGTTCTACACCCTAATCGTCTTTGTGAATCTGACTGCCGCGATCTGGGCCATGATCGGCGCGTTCTTCTATGTCGCGATCTACTCGATCGGCCTGAAGATGAACACGCCGCAGAACATCGTCATCGGCGGCGCCGCCGGCGCGATCCCACCGCTCGTGGGGTGGGCGGCTGTGACGGGCGGGCTCGAGGCCCCGGCCTGGTTCCTGTTCGCGATCATCTTCTTCTGGACGCCACCGCATTTCTGGGCGCTGGCGCTGCTTAAGAAGAACGACTACGCGCGCGCCGGGGTGCCGATGCTGCCGGTCGTCGTTGGTGAGGGTGAGACCCGGCGTCAGATCGTACTGTATACCCTGGTGCTCTTCGCACTCTCGCTGCTGCTCATCCCGGCGCGGGTCGCCGGGCTTGTCTATCTGATCAGCGCCGTGGTGCTCGGGCTTGGTTTCCTCGCCCTGGCGTTGCGTCTGTATCGCCAGCCCAGCAACAAGCTGGCGCATCAGTTGTACAAGTACTCGAGTTATTATCTGCTCCTGGTCTTCGCAGCTCTGGTTGCGGATTCGTTGGTGCGGATCGCTGTGCTCTAGCCCGTGACCGTTAGGGAGGCGTCGTGAACAAACGCGTGGCTCTGCGGAACATGGCTTTCGGCGTGCTCTCGGTGGCGCTGACGCTGTTGTTCACGACGATGGCCTACCACTACATCACCGAGATCATGGCCCGGCCCCGGTGACAGCATGCCGATCCGTGTGACCGAACCCACGCTGATCGATGAGCCGCCGACCGATGGGCCGGAGGGCTCAGCTGGCCCCGAGATCCCGGATGTGCCGACGGCGAAGCGCAACAGCATCTTCCCGTTCCTGGTCGATCTGGGCGCCGTCGTCGCGTTGTTCGGTCTGTTCATCGGCCAGGTGCTTTGGGGTGGGCTGGTCGGTTGGGGGATGATGGCCGGCGGGGGTACGCTGGCCGTCGTTGGTTTGATCGGCTGGTTCGTCGAGGCGCGCGCCGATTATCGGCGCATGCCCGACTGAGCCCGGCTCAAGTCAAGGATGTTGCGAGTCGTTCCCTGGTTGCTGGCCCTGGTCGTTTTGGCCGTGCTGTACAATCTGCTGCCACTGACCTGGGCGCCGACTCCGGCCGAGATCACATGGGACGGCCAGTTGGATGGCGCGCCGGTGAGGCTCAGGGTCGAGCCGACAGCGGAGGGCGAGCGCCTTGTGCTGAGCGGCGCGGGCCAAGCCAGCCAGGTGACCGCCACCTGGATCCCGGTGACCGGCCAGGGCGTGATCTTCGAGCGGGTCTTGCAGCGCGAGGGTGATGATTGGCGCTCCGGCCTCTTGATCCTCGACGCCGCCACCCGATGGCAGGTTTTGTTGACTGCCGATTCGGCAGCGGGCGTCGGGGCGCTGGTTGCCAGCGATTGGGTGCGTGGGGCAGATGGCGTGCTTCGGCCGCTTGGGCGCGAGCCTGAGGGCGGTGCGAGGCTCATCGGCCTTGTCAATCGCTATGGGCCCGTCAGCCTCATTGCGGCCGCTGTCGTGATCGCCGGCGGCGCAGCATGGCAGGTCATTCGTGCGCGCCAGGTCAGGCGTGTTTTGGATCAAGGGTGAATCCGGCGGACCTCTTTTGGGGTTCGTTGAGCATGGAGGATTGAGCGTTGCGTCGATTTATTCCCACTCTGATCGTGTTGTTGGTCGTTCTGGTGGCCGGCGGGGCGCTTATCCTGCAGCCTGGCGGGGGCGGCGCTACGTCTTCGAGCGCCGTGCTGCCGATGGTCCTGGGCTCGCTCGCCGCGTTGGTCGGTCTGCTGGCGCTCGGCTATGTGATCGCGCTTGCCTTCAACCAGGTGGCCCGATTGGTCGGCCGCATGCCGGATGTGCAGCCCGAGGCGCCGAAGGCTGGGGCCGCGAAGCCCACAAACGTCTTTCTGTACGATCGCCAGTCGCTCACGGTCTTCTCGATCGCAACCCTGGTCGTCGTGCTGGGATTCCTGATCACACGCGCCGTGGGCGCCAACGTCCCTGCAGGCTATCCGCTCGATCGGGCGCCTGACCTGACCGGGGTGTTGTTCACGCTTCCGTTCGGCGACGGCTTCGACGTGCTCGAATGGCAGGCCCTTGTCGGCCTGGTGGTCGCGGCGCTCGTGAGCATCGTGATCGTGGCGTTCATCCTGGCGCGTCTGGCTGAGAGTGGTGAGGCGGCCACGCGCAAGCTCGAAGCGGCGGCCCCTGCAACGGCGGCAGCCAAGCCTGCAACGGCGGCGAAGCCCGCGGCCGGCGCCGAGAAGGTCGCGCCCCCGGTGCCCTTCCTGTACGACAATCGCCAGCGTCTTGTCTTCTACATCCTGGTTGGCATCGGCGCCCTGGCATTCCTGCTGGTCCGGTGGTTGGCGACCAGCACGCCGCTGGCGTATCCGCTTGACGGCACAGTGACCTTCGATAGCGTCGTGATGACCCTGCCCGGCGACCCGATCGTGGGTTGGCCCGAGGGGATGCCCGGCCCTGGTCAACCGTTGCTTGTCTGGCAGGGGTTGCTTGGCCTGGCGGGTGCAATCGTGTCGGTGGCTGTGGTTGGCTGGTTGCTCGCCCGTGGCGTTGCTGCGCTCGACGCACGGGTGCGCGCCGACGAGAAGGCGACCGGGCAGTGGCCGGCGCCCCAGGTCGCGCGCCTTGAGGCCGCGCTGACGACCAACCCGGCCCAGCCGCGCCGCCTGAGCGGGCTGGATCAGTTGATCATCGTATTGCTGGGCGCGATCGTATTGCTGGCCCTGGTCTGGGTCGTCCCGACCCTGAGCGGGATGTTTGCTGTTGACGCCAGCCTCGAGCAGACCCGCGTCGCCTCGTTCTGGACCCCCACGCCGTTGCCAGGCCCGACGCCCACGCCCGGGCCCTCGCCGGATGAAGCCGTAGCCGGGCTGCCCGTTGGAGACGCCGCCAGTGGCGAGGCCCTGGTGGCGGCGCAGGGGTGNNGCCATATCCCCAACCCCGATACGCCGGATGCCGTATTGGCCGGCCCAGCCTGGGTCGCGTCGGCCGCGGCCGATGGCAAAGGCGTCGCCGCCCATGCCGACGAGCGCTTCACATCCGGCGACTACACGGGCCAGGCGACAAGCGCCGCAGCCTATCTCTACGAGAGCATCGTCAACCCTGGCGCCTATGTCGTGCCAGCGTACGTTGCGGGTGTGATGCCGCCGACTTACGCCAGCACCCTCACCGAGCAGAACCTGGCCGACATCATCGCTTATCTGCAGACCGTCGAGTAGCCCATTCGTTACGCTGAAACAAAGACGGGCCGCCCTCGAGGCGGCCCGTCTTCGTTTCTGAGATCGTCGTCGATCAGGGCAGGGTCGCTGTCGAGTTCCAGAACCAGTTGTAGCTGTAGTACCCGCCCGGGCCATCGAGCCGGATCGCGATCAGGCTGGCGCCCTTGAACTCGGCCGGGATGTTGAAGGTGCCGGCCACGCTGCCGTCGGCGTTTGTGGTGACCGTGCCGGCCTGCGGGCCGTTGACGGCCAGCGTGCCGTACGTGCCCATGCGCACGGTGAACGTCGCCGACGGGGGGAAGTTCACGCCGGCCACAGTGACGCTCGTGTCGCGGGTCACGGCCTTGATGGTAAAAGTTGGGATCTTGATCGGCACAGGCGTCGCGGTGGGTGGCGCCGCGGTCGGGGTTGGTCCACCGGGCGTCGCTGTGGCCACCGGGCGCGTGGGCGTGACCGTCGGGGCCGGCAGTGCGGCTGTGGGCGTAGCGGCTCCGGGTGTGGTCGCCACTGGGATGCACAGGGTCTGGCCGACGAGGATGCGATTGGGGTCGGTCAGGTTGTTGGCCTGGGCGATCATGGGCCAGGTCACCGGCTTGAATTGGAGCGAGATGGTGTAGAGGGTGTCGCCCGGCTTGACCGTGTAAGTAGCGGCGCAGTTTTGCTGTGCCAGGGCCAGGCTCGGGCCAAGCGGGAAGAGGGCCACCAGGCCCAGCGCCGCGGCGCTCAATAGGGCTAAGATGGCGGTCGTCCACTTCTGCATAAGAACCTCCTTTAGGAATCTGCCGCGGGGGCGGCAAGCATACCCAATCAGACGCATCACCCGGTTCGGGTGTTCCGTCAACTTCGGTTCGGCAGAATGTGATCAGAGGAACCGCGACCCGGACCGATATCGTCGGGGTCGACGAGCGCGACAACGTAGAAACAAGTATATCAGGTTGATAGTATGTCAACCTGTGATCGCACGAAGAAGGCCGAAGGTTGATCAACCTTCGGCCTTCTTCGTGCGATCGCAGTTCCTCTCCCGGCCTAAGCCGCGCTCACGATCGCGTACGTGAGCCAGGCGCCGTAGGCCACCGAGGCGATCCCCACGACCCACAGGATCGGGTCGATCAGTCGCGCGAGGCGCGGGGCGGGGCCGAGGTCGATGAGGATGGCGCGCACGCCAAGCAGGGCGTGGCTGACCACGCTGATCAGGAACAACAGCTCGATCGGCCAGACGATCGGGTTGCTCAAGTACGACTGAACCTGATCGAAGCCGCGTAGACCGCCTTCGACCATGAAGTGCTGGGCGATCATGTGCAGGCCGGCCAGCGGGATCAGGGCCGCGCCTGTGACGACCTGCCAGATCCAGCCGAGCGTGCCAATCGCGCTGCGGGGCTGAGCCGGGGTGTTGACTGTGGCTGTGGTTTGCATCATGTCCTCCCGGCCTAGAGCGTGAAGATCAGGTAGGTGCTGATCGCCAGCAGCAACGCGCCGACGGCCATCAGGCCGTAGAAGAACGTCTTTTGCTGACGGACGCCAATGCCAAAACCGTTGAGCGCGACCCGAAAGCCGTTTAGGCCGTGGATGATCAGCCCGGCGAAGAGCACGACGTCGAAGGCCAGGACGAGCGGCGAATGAGCCAGCTCGACAAAGCCATCCCACGCGGCGCGGCCCATGAAGAGCTGGCTGAGCATGACGAAGTGCAGGTACAGGTACACCACAAGCCCGATCCCGGTCAGGCGGTTGAGCGCAAAGGCCCACATCCCGGTGCGGCGGCCGCGGATGTCGATCCACTGCCAGGGTTTGCGCGGGCGCGCGCGGTTGGTGGAATGCAGACTCATGGCGCTCTCCTTGGGATCAGCGTGTCTCGTGAACTCAGCGGCCGCCGCCGAACAGGGCCGCGACCTTGCGCTGGATCAGCGCGCGGCGCAGATCCATGATCGCCTCGGCGGGATCGAACTCCTGCGGGCAGGCCTCGCTGCACTCATAAGCGCCATGGCATTGCCAGACGCCGCCGTCGCGGTCGGCCAGGTCGAGCAGCGCCGCGCGCTCTGTCGCATTTGTCGATTTTTCCCAGGCGCGGTGCACGGCCGCAAGGCCCGCCGGGCCAAAGAAGCCGTCGGTGGCCGATAGGGTCGGGCACGCGCTCAGACAGATGCCGCACTCGACGCAGTTCTCGAAGCGGTTGTAGTGCCGGCGCTCGAGCTTGCCATCCGATTGGAGCAGCTCGCTGGGCTGGAACGGATGTCCGTCGATCGTTTCTTCGGCGTCGCGCGTGATCACCATGCCGGCCGCGGCCTGGCGCTGGAAGAAGGCCGAGACGTCGACGACAAGGTCGCCGACCACGGGAAAGTTGCGTAGCGGCTCGATGACCAGGTCGGTGCTCTTGCAGGCCGTCAACGGCACGATGCAGGGCAGCACCTCTTTGCCGTCGACGCGCACGGCACAGGTGCCGCACGAAGCGTGATGGCAGGCGTGCCGGTACATCAGGTTCTGATCCTGCCGCCAGCAGGCCTCGATCACGTCGATGACGTTTGCGTCATCAGGGACCTCGACGTCGAAGTGGTCGTAACGGGCCTGGGTGTCGGGGCGTTGGCGCAGCACGCGCACATGGAGTTTCGGCATGGATGGCTCCAAATAGGATGATCCGGCGGCGGGCCGCGTCTCCACGCGGTCCGCCTTGTCTCTACGCGTAAAACAACCGGTATGACAGCAACTGCGTCGTTCGCGTCTGGCAGGCGACCGAGAGACCGAGCTTGCGCGTCACCAGGTCGCCGAGCTTCTCGGCCATCCCGCGCGCTGTCGTCGTCTTGCCGCCCGAGATCGAGACAAAGCCTTCGACACCGTCGCGCTTGTGGTCGAAGCATTCGAAGGTCCGGCTGACATCACGCTCGTCTTCGTTGGCGCGTTTGATCAACGGCCGGGCCGCCGCCCCGACGCCGCGCGTGGTCACCGTCGCGATCTCGGGGATCAGTTCGATGCCCTTGTGCAGCATCTTCTGGATGTGCTCCGGCGGGATGTCGATCGCATCCGGGTCGGTCACTGTCCACGAGGTCGTGCCGATGATCGACGTGGTGCGTTGCGGCACGACGATGTCGCCGTCGGAGGGTTTATCGAGCCGGTTGACGACCATATTGTTCATGCGCCGCCCGACCGTCACCATGATGCCGGCCGTTGGCTGCACGGGCACCTCGATGCCGCCGAAGCCCGCGACCTCTCCGGCCCATGGCCCGGCCGCGTTGACCACGAGGTCGCAGCCGATCGTGTCGGTCTTGCCGGTGACTCGATCGAGCACCTTGACGCCCGTCACCGAGCCGTTCTGGCGGACCAGTTCGACGACCTCGGTGTACGAGCGGCAGACGGCGCCGTTGCTACGGGCCGTCGCCAGGAACGCCATCGAGAAACGCCAGGGCTCGAACACGCCATCGGGGACCTGCACCGCGGCCAGCAGCTTCGGGTTGAGCAGCGGCTCGCGCGCCAGCGCCTGGGCCGGGGTGAGCTCGCGATACGGGATGTGGCAGGCCTCGCAGCCGGCGATGAAGCGCGCCTTGAAGCCGAGATCCTCCTCGGTCAACGCCACAAACAGGCCGTCATTGAGCTCGAGCGCATCGGGCATGATCTTGCGCAGGAGCAGGTTCTCGTCGATGCATTCGATGGCCGACTCCTGGTCGGTGACGGCATAGCGCCCGCCCGAATGCAGCAGACAGTGATTGCGGCCGGTTGTGGCGTTCGAGAACTCGCCGCGCTCGACCACGGTCACACGCAGACCGCGCAGCGCGAGATCATGAGCGCAGGCCGCGCCGGTCGATCCGGCGCCGACGATGACGACATGCGGTGCGGGCATGGGCTCTCCTTGGCTGCGTCGCAGCACAGCGGTGCGAACAGGGCGGCCAGATCCGGCCCCTGAGGAGCCTCGATCGACGTACGCATTGGCCGACAGCCCTGGGTGGAAACAGATCGATTTTCGGCGAGTTCGGGCTAGATTCGGAGTGGTAGAGGTGCGTTTTTTCGCGGGAGGATTGTCACACCTTAAGGTTGTGCGGCTCACCAAAATGGGGTGGTTGTACGCCATCGGTGAATGGGCGCGTACACCGAGGCTGCGCGAAACTGGGTGATTCGGAGCGTCGCCCGCATGCCGGTCCGCACGTCAGGCCGGTGACATTTAGCATCCGATTTTCCTGCGCCCCGACGATTGACAGGGCCGGCCCGGTCGTTATTCTGGTTCCAATCCGCAAACCGTCTCCACAACACACCGCCGCGTCGCGGTGATGACACAGGGTGTTGGGCGTCGCGTGGCCACCGGGCAACGCGGCGGTCGACGGCTGCGGGTTGGCTTCATCATCATCATTTTGTTGTTCAGCAAAGGAGCATCGCTATGGCCCGTCCCTCCTCGACCCAGGCGGTAATGCAAGGCAAGCCGCCGGCTGGCTTCATGCCCGATGACGTCCCCTCGTGGGGCGCCATGCTCAGCCTCGGCTTTCAGCAGGTGCTGACGATGTTCCCGGCCACTGTGCTGGTGGCCATCCTCACCAAGTTCGACGTGGGCGTCACGTTGCTCGCCAGCGGCCTCGGCACGATCGTGGCCCTGCTTGTCGCCAATCGGCGCATCCCCATGTACTACGGCTCGAGCTTCAGCTACATCACGGTAGCTGTCACGACGATGAGCCTGTACGCCGGTGATTGTTTTGCGGATCCTGCGACCGTGTACTGCCCGGAGGGCGTGCGGCTTGTGCAGGTCGGCATCCTGGGCACCGCGGTGCTCGAGATCCTGGTTGGTCTGCTGATCATGCGCCTCGGCAAGGCCGCGCTCGATCGAGTCCTGCCGCCGATCATCACGGGCTCGGTGGCGATCGTGATCGGCATCGCGCTCTCGGGCTCGGCGCTCAACATGGCGGGCGGCCTCAACCCGGCCGAGTCGTCGGTCAACTGGCTTGTGGCGTTCATCACGCTGATCGCGACAGTGATCTTCTCGGTCTACCTCCAGAACCGCGGTCTCTGGGGCATGTTGCCGATCCTGTTCGGCGCGATCACGGGCTATCTCGTGGCCTTCGCCTTCGGGCTGGTGAGCTTCGACCCCGTGGCGCAGGCGCAGTGGCTGCGCGTGCCGGCGATCACGCTGCCGGCTTTTGAGGACCCGCGCGCCTGGGGCGCCGTCTTCAGCATCGCGCTGATCGCGATCGCCACGATCCCCGAGAGCACGGCCCACCTTTACCAGATGAGCCTGTACATCGACGCGCTCGGCAAGGAGCTCGGCCGCAAACCGTTCGAGATCAAGAACCTGATCGGCCTCAACCTTGTGGCCGACGGCAGCAACGACATCGTCAACGGCCTGCTCGGCGGCTGCGCCGGCACCAACTACGGCGAGAACAACAGCCTGATGGCGATCACGCGCAACTATTCCACGGCCGTGCTCCTGACTGCCGGCGGCATGGCCATCCTGCTCAGCTTTGTCGGCAAGCTGGCGGCGCTGGTCAACACCATCCCGGTCGCGGTCACCGGCGGCCTGGCAATCTACCTCTTCGGCGTGATCGGCATGCAAGGCGTCGCCCTGATCCAGAGCGAGAAGGTCAATCTGTTCGAGCCGCGCCAGCTGGCGATCGGGTCGATCATCCTTGTGCTTGGCATCGGTGGTAATCTGTTCATGCCGGCCGGGATCTATCCATTCCAGGTGCCTGGGCTGTTCCCCGATGGCATCCCGGCGATCGTGTTCTCGGCGCTGGTGGGCATCCTGCTCAACCTGGTCTTCCTCATCGTCCAGCCCGCGCGGTTTGGCGTGAAGGAGCGCGAGAACGTCAATCTCTCGTAACCCGGGTCAGCGCAGGGGGCCCCTGGCCCACGGGGCCTCCTGCGCCAACTCTCCCTTCCGGTCGCGGAGGCCTGCCCATGNNGCCCGCATCCTCGCCGGCGGCACAGACGCCCTGACCCGGCTGCGCACCGGCGGCAGGGGTGCGCGCTACCTGGTGGATGTCAAACATTTACCCGGAATGCGGGCCGTGTCGTATGACGCCGCCGGCCTGCGCATCGGCGCCGCCGTGACGCTCAACGCCCTGATCGCGGCGCCCGACGTGCGCGCGCGCGTACCGGTCCTGGCCGAGGCCGCCGCG
>DKKP01000298.1 GCA_002455335.1 Anaerolineales bacterium UBA6663
CACCGCGGTCGCCGCCCCGGCCGCCGCCGCCGCCGCGCGGCCGATCGCGCTCCTGGGCTTCTTCGAGCGTCCAGCCCTCGAGCACAGCCTGGCGGCTGAGGCGCACCTTGCCGTTGTCGTCGATGCCCGTGACCATCACGGTCAGCTCGTCGCCGAGGCGGGCCACGTCTTCGACCTTGTTGACGCGCTCGGAGGCGAGTTGCGAGATGTGGCACATGCCATCGGTGCCGGGCAGCAACTGCACAAAGGCGCCGAAGTCGGTGACGCGCACGACAGGGCCGGTGTAGATCGCGCCGAGCTTGACCGTCTCGGTCAGGCCCTCGATCTGCAGCTTGGCCTTGCGCGCGCCCTCGCCGTCGNNTTTTCAGGATCGACGTGGACCGTGAGGATCCGCGGCGCATAGTCCGACAGATCGGCGCGCGGCTCGGCGATGGCGCCGGCCATGATCTCGAGGATCTCGCCGCGGGCCTCGCGGGCCTGCTCGAGCGCCTCGGAGAGCACCTGGGCGCTGAGGCCCTTGATCTTGATATCCATCTGNNTTGAAGTCCATGTCGCCGAGGTGGTCCTCGATGCCCTGGATGTCGGTCAGCACGGCGTACTTGCCGCTGTTGCTGTAGATGTCGGTCACAAGACCCATGGCGATGCCGGCCACCGGCGCCTTGATCGGCACGCCGGCGTCCATCAGGGCCAGGGTCGAGCCGCAGGTCGAGCCCATCGAGGTCGAACCGTTCGAGCTGAGCACCTCGGAGACCACGCGGATCGTGTACGGGAAGGTCTTCTCATCCGGCAGCACAGGCACGAGCGCGCGCTCGGCCAGCGCGCCGTGGCCGACCTCGCGTCGGCTCTGACCGCGCATCGGGCGCACCTCGCCCACACTGAAGGGCGGGAAGTTGTAGTGGTGCAGATAGCGCTTCTCGTCATCGGGCGAGAGCGTATCGAGCGCCTGGCGGTCGCCGGGCGTGCCGAGCGTGGCCAGCGAAAGCACCTGGGTCTCGCCGCGGGTGAACAGGCCCGAGCCGTGCGCGCGCGGGCTGAGGCCCACTTCGCTGGCCAGCGGCCGGATCTGCTTGTAGTTTCGGCCATCGGGGCGGACGCCCTGATTGAGGATCGAGTCGCGGACGGCCTCCTCCTCGATGTCGTGCAGGATGCCGAAGAGCGTCGAGGGCTTGACCGACGGATCCTCCTTGTAGGCACCGATCACGTCGTCCTGGATCACATCGCGCAGTTTTGCGCGCGTGCTCTTGTCGGCCGGAGCGGCGACGCCCTTCATGCGATCGCCGACGATGCCGCGCACCTTGGCCACGACGTCGGCCGGGAACTCGTACTTGGGGTACGTGCTCTTGGGCTTGCCGACCTCGCGCTGCATGCGCTCCTGCAGATCGATCAGCGGCTGGATCGACTGATGGCCGAACTCCAGCGCGCGCACCATGGTCTCCTCGGGCACCTCGTTGGCGCCGCACTCGACCATAACGATCGCGTTACGGGTGCCGGCGAGACGCAGGTCGAGGTCCGAACGATCCATATCTTCGAACGAGGGGTTGATCACGAACTCGCCTTCGATCAGGCCGACGCGCACGGCGGCCACCGGGCCGTCGAAGGGCGCGACGCCGAAGGGGATGTCCGAGATCGTCAGCGCCGCCGAGGCCGCCACGATGGCGAGCACGTCGGGCTGGTTCACCTGGTCGACCGAGAGCGGCGTGCAGACGATCTGGACGTCGTTGCGGAAGTCGCCGGGGAAGAGCGGGCGCAGCGGGCGGTCGATCAGACGCGCGGTGAGGATCGCGCCCTCGCCGGGCCGGCCCTCGCGGCGGAAGAACGAGCCCGGGATGCGGCCGGCCGCGTAGAGCTTCTCTTCGTATTCCACGCTGAGCGGGAAGAAGTCGATGCCCTCGCGCGGCTTACCCGACATCGTCGCCGCGGCCAGGATCATGGTGTCGCCGACGCGGATCGTCACCGCGCCGCCGGCCAGCCCGGCCAGTTTGCCGGTCTCGATGGTCAGCGTCTGACCGGCGAAATCAATCGTGAACTGTTTTGCCTCTGGCATGAGAGTCCCTTTCCGCCGGCGCCCGGGTCAGGGACTGGAGCCTGCCGACAAGCTTCGCTTGCGGGGCCGACAAGCCTGGCTTGTGGGCACGCTCCAATACCCAACCGAAGGGGCATCCGGCAATCCTAAACCGTTAACGAAAAACCGGGCGAGACAAGGCGACGCAAACGCGGCGTAAGCTGCGTGCTGTCATCCTTCGTCTACGCCCGGTCGGTCGTTCAAGAACAAACGTTTATTTGCGGCGCAGGCCGAGTTTTGCGACCACCTGCTCGTAGGCCTTCGGGTTGCGCTTGGCCAGATAAATCAGGTGGCGGCGGCGGGCGCCGACTAGCTTGAGCAGGCCACGGCGCGATGACGAATCGCCCTTGTTGGCCCGCAGGTGTTCGGTGAGGTAGGTGATACGCCTGGTCAGGATCGCCACCTGGACCTCGGGCGACCCGGTGTCGCCCTCTTTTCGGCCGAAATCCGTGACAAGTTGCTGTTTTGCTTCCTTCGTGAGTGCCATGACAGACTGCCCTCCTAGCGGCAGGTCACCACCGCCTGAGCCGAAACCCGGGCGGGGTCTAGTCTAGAAAATTCGCGGACGTGAGTCTACCAGATAATCGCCCATTCGGGTAGTTGAGTTCTTGAACAAGGGATNNATCCCTTGTTCAAGAACTCAACTCCGCAGATCGCGAACCAGGTCGCTCTGCCAGTCCGTGGGCAGGAGCTTCATCACGGTCCGCACCAGGAAGCGGCTATTGTGGTCGTTGCGCACGGCCTGCTCGTGCAAGAAAGGCCGGACGTCGAGCGGGCGTGCCGCGGTCATCGCTCGTAAGGCATCGACCACGGCCGGGCGCACCGTGGGGTCGCTGTCGGTGGCCAGTTTGCGCAGGATCTCGAACATCCCGGGAAGATCGTCCCAGCGGGCGTCTTGCGCCAGTGTGTAAACCGAAAGCGCCGCTGCACGGCGCAGCCACTTGTTGCGCTGCAGGGTCCAGCGTCGCGCCACAACAAGCGCCTGGCCGGGTTCGCGCAGCAGAAGCGGCTTGAAGGCGCCGAGCACGAGCGCATCGACGATCTCAGCGCCGTCACAGCGCGGGAGCAGCGCCTCGAGTTGTTGCAGAACCTCGTCCGGCGAGCCGCTGGCCAGGATACCGAGGATGTCAGAAGCGAGGCGCCGCTCCTCACGCGAGCCGGCAGCCCAAAGGGCGTTGGCGAGTTCGGCGGCGGCCGCCGGGTTGCGCTGCACGGGCACGCGGAGCGCCACACCCATCTCGTGGATCACGGGCGCGGGCGTCCGCAATTGCTCATCCAGCCGACCGCCGACCGGGCGTTGGTTGAGACGCCGCGAGTGGTCGGCGAGATCGCGAAAGAGCTTGCGAATCTCGGCCGCACACGCCCGGGGGTCGTCAAGCCGGGCTGCGACGGCCTTGGCACGCGCCCGCAGCGCTGGGACGTCGATGGGCATCGATGTTCACCGGGCGTCGAGCCAGCCCTGTAATCGGGCACGGATCGTCGGCCACTCTTCGACCAGGATGCTGTAGTACACGGAGCTACGCTTGTAGCCGTCGGGCATGCGCATGTGGGCGCGGAGCACGCCCTCGCGCACAGCGCCGAGCCTTTCGATCGCGCGCTGCGAGCGTATGTTCCGCAGATCGGTCTTGATCTGGACTCGCCCGCAGCCCAACGCGTCGAACGCATGGCTGAGCAATAACAACTTACACTCCGTATTGACCGCCGTGCGCTGGAAGCTCGGGGTATACCAGGTGCCCCCGATCTCGAGCGCGTCATGCGCGACCTGGATGTCGAGGTAGCGCGTCATCCCGATCGCCCGGTCGTCGGCCAGATGCCAGACCGCGAAGGGTAGATCGGTGCCGCGCGCCTGCCGGGCGAGCAGGTCCTGGATCTGGGCCTGCATGTCGGCCTCTGTGATCACTATGGGGTACGGCATGAACCGCCAGATCTCGGGGTCGGCGCTTGCGGCGCGAGTCAGATCGGCGACGTGATCCAGGCTGAGCGGCTCGAGGCGCACGTGGGCGCCGGTGAGGGTGATGGGTTGAGGGGCTTGCACGTCGCGGAGTGTATCACGGGCTACCAGGCGCACTACAATTCCCTTATGCCGTCTCGACCGACACCCGAACGAGCCCGATTCTGGCGCGACGCCGCCCTGGGCGACGTCGACTTGCTGACCGCTCACTACGTCACACACAGCTTCGCGCCGCATTTCCACGAAGGGTATGCGATCGGCGTGATCGAGCAGGGCGCCGAGACCTTCAGCTACAGGGGCGCCACCGAGGTCGCGCCAGCCGGTCATGTCGTCATCGTCAACCCGGGTGAGATCCACACCGGCTCGGCCGTCAGCGAGAGCGGCTGGGCGTATCGTATGCTCTATCCGTCGGTCGGGCTACTGTCCGACATCGCGCGCGAGATCAACGGCCGACCGACCGGGGCGCCGTTCTTCTCGCAGGCCGTTCTCCATGACCCAGCGATCGCGGCCGGCCTGGCACGCGCGCACCGCGCGATCGAGACCGCGCCGCAAGCGCTCGACCGCGAAAGCGCACTGCTCATCACGCTGGCCGACCTGATCCGCCGCCACGCCGACGCCCGCATTCGGCCAGCGCCGTTCCGCGACGCGCCCCACATCGTCGCCAGGGCGCGCGAGGTGCTGGCCGCCGATCTTGCCCAGGATCTCTCGCTGGCCGATGTCGCACGAGTCGCAGAGGTCAGCCGTTATCACTTAATCCGCCTGTTCCGTCGCCACATCGGCCTCGCGCCGCATGCCTATCGAACACAATTGCGCGTCCAGCGCGCCCGCGCTTTACTGGCCGAGGGCTGGGCGATCGCGGACGCCGCAGCCGCCGTCGGTTTCGTCGACCAGAGCCACCTGAACCGCCACTTCAAGCGCGTCTACGGCGTGACCCCGGGGGCTGTTCGGCCGGATCGCGCCGCCTCGCGCCAAGGCAATTTCGTCCAAGACGATCCCGGACACATGCTGTAATCTGGGGCGATGTCGACCCACAAAGAGTCAAGCTCGCACAGCCGTTGGCGCGAGTTCCTCCGGGGCTGTCTCGATGAAGCGCCGATCCTCCTTGGCACCATGCCGTTTGGCCTGATCTATGGCGTGCTGGCGCTCAATGCCGGGCTACCCGCCGGCCTGGCGCAGGCGATGTCCGCGATCGTCTTCGCCGGCTCGGCCCAGTTCATCGCCGCGCAGCTGATCGGGCAGGCCACGGCCGGGGTCGTGGTGGTCGTCACGATCTTCGTCGTCAACCTGCGGCATGCGCTCTACAGCGCCTCGCTGGCGCCCTATCTAAAGCACCTCTCGCTGGGTTGGAAAGCGCTGCTGGCCTACCTGCTCACCGACGAAGCTTACGCCGTGGCCATCGTGCGCTATCAGCGCGACGCCGAGGCCGGCCACGCACCCCCGTTTCAGCACTGGTACACGCTGGGCGCGGCGACCACGTTGTGGAGTTCGTGGCAGGTGGCGACCGCGGTCGGCGTCTTCCTGGGTGGTTCGGTTCCGGCCAGCTGGGGCCTCGACTTCACCCTGGCCCTGACGTTCATCGCGCTGGTGTTTACTGCGGTGCGCACGCGCCCGATGTGGGTCGCGGCCATCACCGCCGGCGGCGTCGCCGTGGTCGCGCACGGCCTGCCGTACAACTTCGGCCTGCTGCTGGCCGCGGCCGGCGGGATCCTCGCGGGCATGATCGCCGAGGCCCAGACGGGCGTCGCCCAGCGGCGGCCGTTCCCAAATCCCTGAGGCAACTATGGAGTGGCTCCCTGTTCTCATTATCGGCGGCCTGCTGACCTTCGCGACGCGGCTGTCGTTCATCGCCCTGCTGGGCCGCTTCGAGGCGCCTGAGGTGGTCACGCGCGCGCTGCGCTACGTGCCGCCGGCCGTCCTCTCGGCCATCATCTTCCCCGAGGTGCTCCTGCGCGACGGCGTCTTCGTGACACCGTGGGTCAACCCGCGCCTGTACGCCGGGATCGTCGCCGGCCTGATCGCCTGGCGGACCCGCAACGTGCTGTTGACGATCGGGGTGGGCATGGCCGTGTTCTGGGCCTTAGGCTGGGCCGGGATGTGAGGCGAGGGACGACAACCCATACGCCGATTCGGGCCCTTGACTTGAAGCGCACTCCAGGATGTAGCATTGCGGCTACAGGAGATCGCTGACAGCATGACCACATCACACTCAATGAAATATCGTTTGCTGGGCCGAACCGGCCTGCTCGTCTCGGAGCTCTGCCTGGGCACGATGACGTTCGGGGGTAAGGGCTTCTGGGAGGTCATCGGCAAGCAAGGCCAGGAGGTCGTCAATGACCTCGTGGCGCGCGCGCTCGATGCCGGCATCAACTTCATCGACACCGCCAACGTGTACTCGTTCGGCGAGTCGGAGACGCTGCTGGGCAAGGCGCTGCAGGGTCGGCCACGCGACAGCTACGTGCTCGCCACCAAGGTGCGGGGGCGGATGAGCGCCGACGTCAACGCCATCGGCCTCAGCCGCTATCACATCCACGCTTCAGTTGAAGACAGCCTCAAACGTTTGGGCACCGATCACATCGACCTGTATCAGATCCACGGCTTCGACGCCGTCACGCCGCTCGATGAAACGCTGCGCGCGCTCGACGACCTCGTGCGGCAGGGCAAGGTGCGCTACATCGGCGCGAGCAATCTCGCGGGCTGGCAACTGATGAAGGCGCTCGGGATCAGCGCACAACACGGCCTGGCTCGCTTCGAGTCGATCCAGTCGTACTACACCATCGCCGGTCGCGACCTCGAGCGCGAAGTCGTTCCGGTCGTCAAAGACCAGCAGGTCGGCGTGATGGTCTGGTCGCCGCTGGCAGGCGGCCTGCTCTCGGGCAAGTACACGCGCGACGGCTCAGGCCCTGAGGGCAGCCGCCGCGTGTCGTTCGACTTCCCGCCGGTCAACAAGGACCGCGCCTTCGACATCCTCGATGTCGTTCGCACGGTGGCCGAGGAACTCAACGCCACGGTGCCGCAGATCGCCCTCGCCTGGCTCCTGCATCAACCCGCCGTCACCAGCGTGATCATCGGCGCCAAGAACGCCGATCAACTGGCCGACAACCTCGGCGCCGTCAACGTCACCCTCAGCGCCGACCACCTCAAGCGCCTCGATGAGGTCAGCCGCCTCCCGATCGAATATCCGCAGTGGATGCTTGCCCGCCAGGGCGGAGATCGCGGGGCGTGAAAGGGCAAGAGGAAGTGAGAGGAGGGATAGGGAGTCCCACCTCCATCCCCTCACTTCCTCTTGCCCCTACACCTGAACCAGATGCGCCTGACGCGTTGAGAGCCGGATCGTGGCGATCGAGCCGGCGTTGAAAGCCAGGGCGTCACTTTCGATGCCGTCGCTGAAGATCACGCCGTCCTCGGGCATCTCGGAACGAATGATGAGCGCGGACCCTGGTTCGATGGAGCCGTAGACCAGGCCCGCCGCCGAGGCGCGGCTGATGAACGGCTCGCGCACGGCATAGGTCAGCCTGGACGATTCCCAGGGCAGTTGATAGCTTTCGGGCGCCGGCGGTGTCCACTCAGCGCCGGCCAGCCCCGCCGCGACGCCGGCCGCGCCGGTCACGATCGATTTCAGCCAGCCGGTCGAGCCCGCCCCTGTCGCGACGATCATGCCGCTCGAGCTCTGCGCCTCGGTCTGGCTGCCGACGGTCAGGCGGTAACGCGCTGAGACGTGCGAGCGCGCCCCGATGAAGATCTCGTTGAAGGCCAGCAGGCTTTGGCCATCGTGGAGCGTGGCCTCGGCCAGGCTCACCTCACGCACGGGCGCGCGCCCGGCCAACGCGAGCGCGATCCACTCACCCGCCGCCGCCATCGAGCAGCGCGCGAGGATGCCGTCGACGCTGAGCGGATCCGGATTGACCGCCAGGAGCGGCTGCGTCGGCAGGTACTTGGCCGTGTTCGCGGCCAGACCGTCCGGGCCGATCGTCACCACAAGGTCGCGTTCACCGAACAGATAGTTGGGCAGGAAGGCGCGCTCGATCACATGCTGCTTGACCCGCGGCGGCAGCGCGGCGCGCAACATCCGCAGCGCCGCCTGATAGCGTTCGTGCGCCGTCTGCACGGCTTCGTACGACGCACCGAGCCGCTCGAGATAGAAGCGGGCCTGCGCCTCGGTGTTGAACCGCGCGATCAGGTCCTCGAGCTGCGTCGAACGCGTCACCACGACGATGCGATCGAGCATGTCGGCCTCCGTCAACTCTCGCGCGGCGCCGCCATCAGGCCGCTGAGCAACTCGGGCGTGATCGTCAGGGTGCCGATGCGCTGCGCGTTGTCGCCCATGGCCTTGAACGCCAGCGCCAGCAGCGTGCGCGATTCGGTGCCGCGCCACGGGCCAAGCCAGATCTCGTTGGCGCGCGCCTGGAACTCGGCCGCGCGAGTCTGGTTCTGGCCTTCGAGATCGACAAGCGCCTGGCGCTGGCCCTCGAGCGCCAGCTGGTTGCTCAACTCGTTCTCTTTGATCCGGCGCTCCTGCTCGACGGCAGCCGCGCGGCGGGCATAGATCGCCTGGTCGGCGCGGCGTTGCAGGCCCTCGCGGTACTCGGCCTCAAGGGCCTTGGCGAGCTCGGGCGTCGGTTTGACGGCCTGCACGGCCACGCTGAGGGCTTCGATGCCCAGGGCCTCCAGCCCCGCGTCCTCGCGCAGGCCGTCGAGCGCGATGTTCGCCAGCTGAGCCGCCTCGCGCAGCGCGTCCTCGAGCGATCGGCCCGCCAGCGCCGCCCGCACGCGCGTCTGAAGGGCGTTGAGGATGCGTGCCGGGAGTTTCTCGGGATCGTTGCTCAGGTGCCGCCGCGTGATCGGATCGATGCCGAAGTTCAGGGCCTGGGCCAGCACCAGCGGCTTTGCCACGCGGTAGGTGAGTTGGCCCTGGATGGACACCGGCTGGAAGCTCCCGGTCGTCTCGGTGAAGATGAAAGGCACGTCGATCGTGCTGAGCGGGATCGCGGCCAGGCTGGTCACAGGCCCCCAATACCAGAATGCCAGGCCGGCCCCGTGGCGCAGCAACTGACCGGCCGAGTGCACGACGACGTACTCGCTCGGCTCCGCCTTGAAGAACCCGATCAGTGGGGGTGCAACGAACTTAGCCATGTGTCCTCCGATTCGTGTATCCACAACACGAAATATAGTGTCTATCTTACACTTTGTCAAGACACATAAGAAGCAGAGAAGCGAGGGACGAAGAGCGACATGTTTCGCTTTTCGCCCCTCGCTCCTCTGCTTCTCAATACGATCTGGCGAAGATCACTTTCTGCGTGGCCGGCTGGCCGGTGTAGAAGCAGGTGCCGGAGCCGCCGGGCTGCTCGAGCGGGATGCAGCGCACGGTGGCCTTGGTCTCTTCCTTGATGCGCGCCTCTTCCTCGCGGCCGCCCGCAAACCAGACGTGGGCCCAACCCTTCTCGACGACCGTCTTGAATTCGTCGTAGGTCGTCGGCTCGTGCGTGTTGGCCTTGCGGAAGGCCGTGGCGCGCTCGAGCAGCGCCGCCTGAATGTCTTTGAGCGTGGTCTTGACCTGCTCGGCAAGCCCGGCCTGTGGCACGAAGCTCTTGCCCTCGCGGCCCGGCCTATCGCGGCGCGAGAGCGCGACGCTGTTCTTCTGTACGTCCTTGGGGCCGACCTCGATGCGGATCGGGACGCCGCGCATCTCCCAGTCGTTGAACTTGAAGCCCGGGCTGACGGTGTCGCGGTCGTCGACCTTGACGCGCACCTCGGCGTCGACGAGCTCGGCCTTGATGCGCGCGACGGCCTCGAGCACCGGGCCGCGCTCGGCGTCGTTCTTGTAGATCGGCACGATCACGACCTGCCAGGGCGCCAGCCGCGGCGGCATGATCAGGCCCTGGTCGTCGCCATGGGTCATGATGATCGCGCCGATCATGCGCGTGCTCAGCCCCCACGACGTCGTCCAACAGAACTGGGTCTCGTTATTGCGGTCCAGATACTGGATCTCGAAGGCTTTGGCGAAGTTCTGGCCCAGGTTGTGCGACGTCCCCGACTGCAGCGCCTTTGTGTCGCCCATCATGGCTTCGATCGTGTAGGTGCGCAGCGCGCCCGCGAACTTCTCGCTGTCGGTCTTGAGGCCCTTGACGACCGGGATGGCTGCCTCGTTGATGGCGAAGTCGGCGTAGACGTCGAGCATCTGCAGCGTCTCGGCCTCGGCCTCTTCGGCCGTCGCGTGCGCGGTGTGGCCCTCCTGCCACCAGAACTCGGCCGTGCGCAGGAAGAGCTTGGTGCGCATCTCCCAACGGACGACGCTGTTCCACAGGTTGATCAGGATCGGCAGGTCGCGATAGCTCTTGACCCACTTGGCGTACGAGTAGCCAATGATGGTCTCGGACGTCGGCCGCACGACAAGCGGCTCCTCCAACTCTTCACCGCCGCCGATGGTCACCACAGCGAGCTCCGGCGAGAAGCCCTCGACGTGCTCCTTCTCCTTCGAGAGGAACGACTTCGGGATGAAGACCGGAAAGCCGGCGTTGAGGTGACCGGTGGCCTTGAAGCGTCGGTCGAGTTGGTACTGGATGTTCTCCCACAGCGTCCAGCCATACGGCTTGACGATCATGCAGCCGCGCACCGGCGCGTAATCGGCAAGGTCGGCGCGGAGCACCAGCTGGTTGTACCACTCCGAGTAATCCTCGGCGCGGGTCGGCAGTTTGGCATCAGACATGAAGAAACCTCGAACTTGAGTTGAAGGGCCATTATAAGGCGTCAGGCGTCAGGTTTCAGACGTCAGTGGTCCGCAACCGAAGGCTGCGCGCGGTCAGCGCTGAGGGTCAGAGGATGAGCCAGGATGAAAGGGCTTGACGGAGGGGTGATCACTCCTGCCGACGCCCGACGCCTATAGGTAAAGCGCCGGCCGCAGGCGCCGCTGCGCGGCGTCGAGCGCGGGCTGGAGGTAGAGCGTGTCGAAACGCGCTGCGATGGGATCGAAGACAGCGGGCGGGCTGCTGGCCGCCCACTCGAGCAGATCCTGGATCAGGCGCCACATCCGTGCGTAATCCATCAGCTCTTCGAAATCGGCATCGCTCCAGACGATCCCGATCCGGGCCTGCATCTCGGCCCGATAGGTGCTCCAGATCTCGGACTCGTCCAGAGGCAACGCCGGCTGATCCCACCGACAGTTATCGATGAAGGCGCACAGGTCGAGCAGCCCCGGCCCCACGGCCGCCAACCCCCAGCCGAAAGCGATCTGGTCGCCATCGACAAGCGCGACGTTGCTCGGCCGATAGTCGCCGTGGAGCAATGTAGAGGGAACCGTGCGGAGCCGTTCAGCGACGCGTTCCACCTGGGTCAGGAGCAGCCCAAGCGTGTTGAGCACCTCGAGCGAACCCGTGATCACCCGCGGGCGATCCTCGGCGACCATGCGCTCGACGGCGTTGACGGCCGCCAGCACGTAGATGTCAAAATCGGTGGAGAGGGCGCGCGAAAGCCAGTCGAAGACCGAGAGATCCTCAGCCAGGCCCCAGAAGCGTTCGTGGGTGGCCGCCAGCAGCCGCACCGCCTCGAGGTAATGCTCACGACCCCAGGCGGCCGGGGCCACGTCGCTTTCGATCGCCTCGAGCACAAGCCAGCTCCCGGCCGGGTCCGCGGCGATCAGGGCCGGGGTTGTGATCGGCACGAGCGCCGAGAGCGTCCGATACAGGCCGGCCTCGCGCACGCCGGTGCCGGCCAGGCCGCGCCGCGTGGTGCCGCGCGGCTGCTTCACCACGGTTTCCACTGATGCCTGACCGCCCGTCGCGGCGTAGTCGATCCGCAGCCCACGGATCGCGCCCTGGGTATCTCCGGGCACAGCCGGGCGCACTGCATCGCTGCAGGCGCGGACGTGTAGGGTCGGGTCGGCGAAATAGCGCCGCAAACCGGCCGTCAACTGAGCGTTCGAGAACGGCCACATGGTGAGTTGGCGGGATTGTATCGCAGATGGCGCCCCCTATCTCCTCTGGGTCTGCCGTTCGCGTCCCCTGGCCTCCACCGCGACCGTGCGCCCAACCGGGCCCGGCTCCCAGACGATGTCGTACTCGCAGACCGGATCGCCGTCGTGCATGCATTTGGTTTTGCGGATGCGCGGGACGCCGCCGGCGGCCTCGATCACGCCTTCCATCCAGCCGACATGGTTGTAGGTGCAGCGCTCACGCGGCTGCGTGCGGCCCATGTCGACCTCCTGGCGCACATGCCGCGCGCCAAGATCGATCGTCCGCACCACGACGCCCTCGCCCCAGTTGTGCCGCAGACACAGATCCATCCGGTGGATGATGTAATCAGGATCTCCCTCGCGGAAGTGCTGGGCCAGCGCGCCGCCCGGAAGCACGTCGAATTTGGCGCGGAAGCGCGTCATCTCGCGCAGGATATCATCGCTGCCGCCGGCCAGTTCGGTGCGGATCGCGTGTGTCAACGCGCTGAGCAGCTCGGGCGGGTATTCACCGTGCGGATCGATCCGCCCACGAAGAATGCCCTGGGCATCGACCGGGAGCGCCGACAACACCTTCGCCAGCCCAGCCGGGCCGAAGCGGGCCGAGACGAACTCCAACCGACCGGTGAGCGCCGAGCCGCGCGACACCTTGCCCGTGATCCGGGTCAACTTGAATTTGAGTACCCGTTGCTGCAGCACGCCGGCCAACTCGCTGACGGTGGTCGTCCGCGTGGTCACGGCCTGAACCGTGCTACCCACCTCGGACGAAGTGGCGCGCATGGTGTCGGCGGCGGCGCTGTTCGCGTGAGCCACGCGCGCGATCTGATCCATCATCGTCGTCACGCGGTCGGCGTCGCCGGCCATCTGCGCGGCGGCGGCGGCGTTCTCATCGACAATGTCGGAGACGGTCTGCATGGCATCGGTCAGTTCGCTCGTCGAGCGTCGCACCGACTGCGCCGCCGACGTGATCGTCGCCACCTGGGTGTTGACCGTATCGACGGCCGTGACGATATCGGCCAGGGCCTTGCCCGCGGCATCGGCTCGCGCGGCCCCCAACTCGACATCGGCCATGCCGTCATCCATCGCCACGACAGCCTCGTTGACCGTGCGCTGCACGTCATGGATCAGGCCCGTGATCTCGCGCGTGGCCTGGGTCGACCGCTCGGCCAGCTTGCGCACCTCGCCCGCCACGACCGCGAACCCGCGGCCGTGCTCGCCGGCGCGGGCCGCCTCAATCGCGGCGTTGAGCGCGAGCAGGTTGGTCTGGGCCGCGATCTCGTCGATCGTCTCGACGATGGTGCCGATCTGCACCGACTGCGTGCCCATCTGCCCGATCTTGTCCTTGGCTCGGCGGCTGGAGGCCTCGATACGACCCAGGCTGTCGAGGCTCTCGCCGACCGTAGTCACCCCGGCGCGCGCCGTCTGCGCTGCCGTGGTCGCGACCACGGCCCCGGCTTCGGCCGTATCGACCACCTGCGACATACCCGTGTTGATGTGCGAGCTCAAATCCACAGCCCGCGTGACAGCCTCGGCCTGCCCGCGTGTGCCCTCGGCGACCGACTGGATCGAAAGCGCCACCTGGCCGACCGTGGCCGAGGTCGAATCGACTGTCTCGGTCTGACGGAGGGCACCCTCGGCGACCTGCTCGACCGTGGCCGCGATGGTGCCTGCCGAGTCGCCGGCGCGCACCGCGTCGGCCCCGATATCGCGCGCCGCATGGCTGAGCGCATCGGCGCTCTCGGCAACCTGCCGGACAAGTTCGCGCTGGCTCGAGATCATGTGCTGAAAGCCCTGGCCAAGCGCATCGCGCTCCGAGGCGGGGCGCACTTCGACAGTCAGGTCACCCTCGGCCAGCCGTCCGGCGCCCTGAGTCAGCTGATCGAGATACGCCCGCAGACGCGCGAAGGATTGCCCCATATCGCGCAATTCGTCTGTAGCGGAGAGCGGCCCGGGATCGGTCAGATCGCCGGCCGCAAGCTGCGTCGCCTGCACCGTCAAAGCCCGAACTGGCAGGATGACCTGGCGGATCACCACGACGATCAAGACGACCAGGATCGGGCCGACCAGCGCCGCTCCGATCGCCACCCGAGGCAGCGTCAATCCTTCATGCCCAAGATAGAACGCGAGCGTGGCGACCAGCGCATTGCAGACCACGGTCAGCAACGTGAGCCGGATCGCCATCCCTCTCTTGAAGACAAGATAGGCCCCCAGGATGATCGCCGGGATGCCCACCAGCATTGCGCCACCGAGCCAAAGGTATTCAGAATCCATAGCCTACCCGGGGGCCGCACCAACCCGGGCGGCTCCTGATGCGTATCGTAAAGTCGCCGCCCTGGATTGTCCGTAAAGGCGGACTGAATCGTCCGGGTGAACGGCCTAAAACCGCAAACGGCGCGTCAGTCGTCAGGCTCGGTTTTGGGCTGCTGAGGTCGCGGATGTCGTTCGAGGATCCAGACCCGCTCGATCAGACGTATACACGATCGAAATCGATCACACGGTAGGGATAGACGTTCAGCACCTGCGTATCGTAGTAGCGGGTGGCCGTGACCGTGTCATTGCGATAGACGTGCGAGTGGCCATGAAGCAGAAAGCGCGGGCGATACCGGCGCATGAAATCGAGGAAGGCGTCGATGCCAGTGTGGGCGCGATCGGGTAGATCATGGATACCGCGCGGCGGGGCATGACACAGCAAGATGTCGAGGTAACGTCCCCGCTGAACGCGATTGAGCAACAGCTGCGGCGCCAGGGCCAGCGCGCGCCGATGCATTTCGATCTGGCTGTACTGATGCATCGGATTGTCGTTATAGCGCAGGCTGCCGCCGAGGCCGGCCAGCAGGAGCGGGCCCTTGCGTTCGTCGGGGGCACCGCAGGTCTGATCCTCGATCGGGAGACAACCTTCGGCGGTCTGGATTAGCCGTCCATCACTCAGATACTGCGAGGGCCGATCGTGATTGCCGTGCACGTAGAACACGGGCTTGGCCAGGGCCGTCACGACGAACTCGAGATAGTAGAACGGCAAATCGCCGCAACCCACCACAAAATCCACATCGGCGAAGCGCTCTTTCACCTGTGGGCTATAGACCACATCGACCACTTCATCGCTCAAAGCCAGGATCTTCATGGATCGTCGCGTTACCAGGCACGGCCGTAATTGCGCTGCAGCTTGGCGGCGATCGCCTGCTCGAGGTCGATGCCGGTCACGCTGGCCAATTGCAGGAGGTACAGCGCCACATCCGCCAGCTCACCGGCCAGGGCCTCCTGCGGCGCCTGCTCGCCCCATTGATAAAGCTCGAGCACCTCGGCCGCCTCGATCGACAACGAGGTCGCGATGTTCCGCGGGGTCTGCGGCCGCGCGCTGTCTGGGGCGTACCAACCCTTCGCCGCGACAAAGGCGTGCATATCGGCAGTCAGTTCGGCAAGTGTCTTTGACATCGGCTCAGGCCACCCGGGTCCGCCGGCTACCGGGCCGTGCGGCGCACCGCAGATTATACGGGTCTTGGGTCCGCAGTGGAGTGGCCTGGCCCAGGGTGTACCACGCGCCCCTGGCAACAGAAAAGGGCCGGCGCACTGGCGCGGCCGGCCCTTGTCAGACGCAGTTCCGAAAGCCCTAGTCGGCCTTCTTCTTGCGCACAATGCGCTTCTTCGGCGCCGCTTCAGTGGCGGCGGGCGCGGCCTTGGGCTTGGTCGTGCGCTTCTTGGGCTTCGGCGCCTCATCCGCTTCGTCGACCTGCACCAGCGAATTCTCGCCGCCAAACTGATTGGGCAGATAGGCGTCCGCCTTCCAGTCGTTGTGCCAGTGCCCGTTATTGTCGAAATAGCGGAACTGATACGAGCGACCCGCGTCGAGCGGCAGGGTGGTCGCCCAGGACCCATCGGCGCCCTGGGTCAGAGGGTTGAGCACGATGCTCCAATCGTTGAAATCGCCGACCAGATACAACTTGCTGACGTGCTCGAGCGCGGGCATGGTGAAGGTCACTTCCACTTTGCCGTTGCCTGTGGGTTTCTTGATCAACATGGTCTTTCCTTTCCTGCTAAGTGCCACCGGCCTGCCAGAGCGACCGGACTGCTGCTGTCGAATTCGTGGGCATTATAGACTCAGCCGCGCCAGAGGTGTGCATAACAATCCACCCGCGGTCGTCGGACGATATCGCCGCCCTGGAGTCACTGGCCCATTTGGGTGGGTCGCCTATCCGGCCGGCCCCTCCAGGAAGATGCCGTGGAGGCGGGCCAAAACGTCCGGGCCAACCCCGGCTACATTGGTCAGATAGCGACGAACATCGCCATGCGTCGCGCGCAGGTGAGCCAGCAGGAGGCGCATATTCTCGGGATCGGCGATCACCAGCGGCTGGATCGCGGCCTCCGATAGACCAAAGCGCTTGATCCGCCGCATGTCATGGTCCGAGGTGCGCCGGATCTCGACCGCGTGATGGTTGGTCAACGAGTAGTCGGCGACGACATCGCTTTCCGGCACCCCGAGCGCCAGCAGGAGCAGCGCGATCGCGATCCCTGTGCGATCCTTACCGGCCGTGCAATGGATCAACGCCGGCAGGCGCTCACTGCGGCTCAATCGGTCGAGGATGTCGCCAAAAACGTGCGCCCGTCGATCGAGGAGCTCACGGTAACCGTCGGCCAGCGCGCGATCGAGGCGCCCGCGAAACAATACGAGCCGCTTGATGAACTCGCTGGAGTTGTTCTCGACGTACACCGGAACATGCGCCCAGCCCGGTTGTAGGGACGCGGGTAGGCGATCGGGCTTCTGCTCGAGCTCCTTGGGTGTGCGCAGATCGATCACGCTCCGCAGATCGAGATCCACAAGCCCTTGCTGATCGGCGAGGCTGAGGTCGGCCAGGCTGCCGGCCCGATAGACGAGCCCGGTGCGCACCCGACGCCCGTCCTCGGTGCCATAACCGCCGATGTCGCGCAGGTTGACGGCCGTGGGCAAGGGCATGAACCGCGCCCGCCAGTCGCCACCGCCCCGAGGGGGAACG
>DKKP01000104.1 GCA_002455335.1 Anaerolineales bacterium UBA6663
GATCATGGCTTTCGTGTTCGTGTCGTCGTTGGTCGCCGACGATCGCCACTCCGTGTTCCTTTCGTTCGCCGGCGCGCTGGCGCTGATCTCCTTCGGGCTTGTGTTGCGCTTCGGCGGCGCCCAGCCGGCCAGACTCACCCCGACCGAACGCCCACCGGCCGTTTCGCTCGGCAATTTGTTCGCCGGGCTGGGGCGTAAGAAAGACAAGCCCGACAAGAAGTGAAGCGCGGCCCGACGCGTGAAAGCCCAATCATGTCCAAACTCATTCCACTTCAGGCCGCCATCGCCGAGCACGTGCACGACGGCGACTGTGTCTATGCCGCCGGGTTCACACACCTGATCCCTTTCGCGGCCGGACACGAGATCATCCGCCAGCGCAAACGTGAGTTGACTCTGGCGCGGGCGACGCCCGATATCATCTACGACCAGATGGTCGCCGCAGGCTGCGCGCGCAAGGTGATCTTCTCTTACTCGGGCAACCCGGGTGTGGGCTCGCTACGCGTCGTGCGAACCGAGATCGAAGCCGGGCGGCTCGACTACGAGGAGTACTCGCACTTCGCCATGATCACGCGCCTGACAGCAGGCGCGGCCGGCCTGCCCTTCCTGCCGATGAAGTCGGTCGGTACGCTCGACCTGGCGCGCGCCAACCCGCACTACAAAACAGTGACCTGCCCGTATACAGGCGAGACGCTCAACACAGTGCCGGCGCTCAACCCCGACGTCGCAATCGTACACGTCCAGCGCGCCGACATCCACGGCAATAGCCACATCTGGGGCATCATCGGCGAGCAAAAGGAAGCGGCCTTCGCGTCAAAGCGCGTGATCGTCACGGCCGAGGAGATCGTCGACGAGGGCGTCATTCGGTCGGACCCGAACCGCACGGCGATCCCGTCGCTTGTGGTCACCGCGGTGTGTCACGTGCCCGGCGCCGCACACCCGTCGTACACGCAGGGCTATTATGATCGCGATAACGCCTTTTACCTGGCGTGGGACAAGGTCTCGGCGTCGCGCGAGCAAACCGAGGCGTGGCTTCAGGAATGGGTCTATGCAGTGCCCGACCGGGCAGCCTACTGGGCCAAACTCGACTTCGAGACGCGCCGGCGGCTTGAAGTGACCGAACAACTCAGCGCGCCAGTCAACTACGGAGCGTATTGATGCTGACGGCTGTCGACTTGAATGCAGCGCTCGACAAAGACGCGTATCGCAAGCGCGTCGGCGCCTGGGAGGCCAGGCTGTACGACCTGACCCACGCGGCCTTCAAAGCCAACGTGCCTGTGCTTGTGGTGCTCGAGGGCTGGGCCGCGGCCGGAAAGGGCGGCGCGATCCGCGACCTGACCGAGAAGCTCGATCCGCGCGGCGTACGCGTCATCCCGATCACGCCGCCGCGCACTGTGGAGCAACATTATCCCTGGCTGTGGCGATTCTGGAACAAGATCCCGGCCTATGGCCAGACCGTGCTCTTCGATCAGTCGTGGTATCGCCGGGTGCTTATCGAGCGCCTTGCGAAAGCCGTGGGCAAGCGCGCCGCGGCCGATGCGCTGCAAGACATCCTCGAATACGAGGGGATGCTGGCGGCGGATGGCGCCTTGATCGTCAAGTTCTGGTTCCAAATCAGCCGTAAGGAACAGGCGCGGCGCTTCAAGAAGTTGCGCAAGGACAGGCTCACCGCCTGGCAGGTCGGCGAAGAGGACGCGCTTCAGCACGAGTCGTACGATGACTACCTGGCGCTGGCCGAAGACGTGATCAGCCGGACCGATCTGCCGCATGCCCCGTGGCACGTGATCGCGGCCACCGACAAGTATCATGCGCGCGCCGAGCTCTTCCAGCGCTTGATCGCGGCCTATGAAGCGCGGCTCGGCGACGCCGCCCCGCCCCCCACCCGGCCGCTCGAGAGCGGCGAGGAGGCGGCCCATGCTTGAGTCGCTCGACCTCACGCTTACGTTGACGCGCGCCGAGTACGAGACCCGCAAAGAAAAGCTCCAGAACCGCCTGCACCTGCTCGGCTATGAGGTCTACCAGCAGAAACGGCCGGTGATGGTCGTGTTCGAGGGCTGGGATGCGGCCGGCAAAGGCGGCGCGATCAAACGCCTGACCGAGAAGCTCGACCCGCGTGGCTTCGTCGTCTGGCCGATCGCGGCCCCGCAGGGCGACGATAAGGCCCGGCATTACCTCTACCGCTTCTGGAGGCGTCTGCCCGAACAGGGCCAGATCGCGATCTTCGACCGCTCCTGGTACGGGCGCGTGCTTGTCGAGCGGGTCGAGGGATTCTGCACCGAGACCGCCTGGCGACGAGCGTACAGCGAGATCAACGCCTTCGAGCGCGAATTCGTTCAGTTCGGCGGGATCCTGCTCAAGTTCTGGATGCATATTGGCCAAAAGGAACAGCTGCGGCGCTTCAAGGAGCGCGAACGCACCGCCTACAAATCCTGGAAGATCACGGATGAGGATTGGCGCAACCGCGGCAAGTGGGAGGATTACCAGGCTGCCGTCGAGGAGATGTTCACGCGCACCAGCACAGCGCAGGCGCCGTGGACGGTCGTCGAATCCGAAGACAAACTCTACGCGCGGATCAAGGTGCTCGAGACCGTGGTCGATGTCCTCAAGCGTGAACTGACATGAGCGCAGCTCAGACGCTTGTCTTCGCGCACGCCAACGGCTACCCGCCCGGCGCCTACCGGCCGCTGCTCGAACGGCTGGCTGAGCGCTATCG
Source organism: Anaerolineales bacterium UBA6663 (assembly GCA_002455335.1). GTDB lineage: Bacteria > Chloroflexota > Anaerolineae > Anaerolineales > UBA6663 > UBA6663. The sequence goes on from DKKP01000104.1 coordinate 2,711, forward strand.
CGTGCTGGCGCCCGAGGCCCGGCCGCTCTGGCCGGGCGCGCGCCCCGAGGCGGTGAGCACCTGGGATGTGTTCGCCGACGACTGGCTCGACTGGGCGGCTCGAGAAGCCCTGCCCCAGGTGATCGGCATCGGGCACTCGATCGGGGCCATCACCTTGTTGCAGGCGGCGCTGCGGGCGCCCGAGCGGTTCCAGGCCCTGGTGCTCCTCGACCCGGTGTTGTTTACCCCGAGTCGACATTGGCTGTGGCACGCGGTGCGGGCCGCCGGGCTGGGCGAGCGTTTGCACCCGCTGGTGCGACCGACGCTCCGGCGACGGAGGCAGTTTGCCAATGTGGCCGAGATGGTTGGACGCTATCGCCGTGCGCCGATCTTCAAACGCATCGACGATCGCGGGCTGCTGGCCTACGCCGAGTCGCTGGCCATGCCCGCGCCCGAAGGCGGCGTGACGCTACGCTTCACGCCCGAGTGGGAGGCGCGCATCTATCTGACCGGGGCCCCGAACCTGTGGCGGCGTCTGCCGGCGCTCAAGCTGCCGGCCCTGATCGTGGCCGGGGCCGAGTCGGACACCTTCGTGCCAGCGGCCGTCATGCGCGCGCGGCGCGCATTGCCGCAGGCCGAAGTCGAGATCGTGCCCGACTCGGGGCACCTCGTGCCGCTCGAGAAGCCGAACGAAGTGGCGGAGTTGATCAGGGGTTTTGTCGAGCGTCTTGTACACGGGTGATACGGAGCGGAGTTCGGCCGCGGATTGCGCGGCCAGAAACTGGGGGACCATCATGACGTACTCGCCGGCCGAGCTGATGACCGTCAACGCCGCGCGGCTGTTGCGCGACGGCGATGTCGTGTTCGTGGGCGTGGGCCTGCCCAATCTGGCCTGCAACCTGGCGCGCCGCTCGCACGCACCGGGGTTGACGCTGGTCTATGAAGCTCACGTGATCGGCGCGCAGCCGGCCCGACTGCCGCTCTCGATCGGCGACCCGACGCTTGTGAGCGGCGCGGCCTCGGTCTGCTCGATGTACGAGATCTTTGCGTTTTACTTGCAGCGCGGCCTGATCGACGTCGGATTTCTGGGCGGCGCGCAGATCGACCGCTTTGGCAACGTCAATGCGACAGTGATCGGGCCGTACGACAAACCCAAAGTCCGGCTGCCAGGCTCAGGCGGCTCGGCCGAGATCGCGGCCTGGGCCAATCGCACCTACCTGATCACGCCGCATCAGGCGCGTCGCTTCCCGGCGCGCTGCGACTTCATCACGGGCGCCGGCGGGCTGGATGGGCCAGGGGCG
>DKKP01000418.1 GCA_002455335.1 Anaerolineales bacterium UBA6663
CCAGGGCCTCCTCGACGATCGCCGCGGCGGGCAACGGGTAGACGCCGGGCGTCGCCACGGCCCCAAGCACGTAGACCCGCACCGGCGCCGGGGTCGGCGGCTCGGCCAGCACGATAGGCACACCCGCCGGCCGCCCGGCGATGGCCAACAACAGGCCGGTCGCACCCAACGCCAGCACAAGGCCATAGACCACGCCTAACAGAAACGGCTTCGCATTCCCCATCTCTCCCCCTGTGAGATCTGGTGATTGGGTGAACCGGCTGATCCCATTGCCCCTGACGGGCGACACCCTGGCGGTACAGCTGACACCTGACGCCCGACTATAATGTCTCGATTGCCACGCTCATCCAGAAAGAGTCCTCTTCCATGTTTGGAACGATCTTGAACGCCATCGCGGTCTTCGTGGGCGGCCTGGCCGGCCTCGGCCTCGGCAACCGCCTGCCTGAACGTGTCAGGGGCACCATCCTGAACGGACTCGGTCTGTTCGTGATCGCGGCCGGTTTACAGATGACGCTCGAAAGCACAAACAACTTGATCACGCTCGGCGCGATCATGCTCGGAGGGCTGTTGGGCGAGTGGGGCCAGATCGAGGACCGACTGCACGCGCTGGGGGCCTGGCTCGAGGCGCGGTTCGCGCGCAGCGGCTCGACCGATGGCGCCGCCCGCTTCATCCGCGGCTTCGTCACAGCGAGCCTGCTCTTTTGCGTCGGCCCGATGACGATCCTGGGCTCGATCCAAGATGGGCTGACCGGAGACTTTCAGTTGCTGGCGATCAAGTCGGTGCTGGATGGGTTCGCGGCCCTGGCCTTTGCGGCAGCCAGCGGCGTGGGTGTGCTCTTCTCGATCGTCGTGATCCTGGGCTATCAGGGCGGGCTGTCGTTGCTCGCCGCGCAGGCCAATCAATTGCTCACGCCTGAGATGATCACCGAGCTCACGGCAGCCGGCGGCGTGCTGGTCATGGCAACCGGCATCGGCCCCCTGCTCGAGTTGCGCAAAATCCGGGTCGGAAACTACCTGCCCGCCCTGATCGTCGCCCCCCTGATCGTCGCCGCTCTGCCCTGGCTCGCGGCGCTTGGAAGGCTGTTGGGGCTGGAGGTATAGGTCAGAATGAAAAAGGATGAAGGCCAATCAGCCTTCATCCTTGACATCCCCCAGGTGGCTGTCGATCCAGCCGAGGATGTCGTTCAACACCTGGGCGCGATCGATCTCATTGTGGATCTCGTGATACATGCCCGGGTAGACGCACAAGGCCTTGTCGTGCGTGACCACGCGCTCGAAGAGCTGCCGCGAGACATCCGGATCAAACACGCCATCCTGCTCGCCGTGCAGCACGAGCAACGGCGCCGTGATCTCAGCCGCGCGGCGCAGCGTCTCCTCGCCGGTCAGCATGGCATCGAGCCCGAGCCGGGCCGTGATCTTGCCGTGCGCCAGATGGGGATCCGGGTAGTTTGCCAATAGGGCAGCATCGTGGGTCATCGGCACGCTTGCCGCCAGCCCGGTATCCTGAGTGAATTCGGGCCACACGCCGGCGAGGCCACGCGCGAGCGCGACGCGCCACGCCGGCGGAGCATAGGTCAGCCGCAGCCACGGCGCGCTGACGATCACGCCGCTCACAAGCGGCCGCCGCTCAAGCACATACTGCAGCGTCACCTGGCCGCCGAAGCTGTGACCATACAGGAAGCGCGGCGCATCCGGGAAGAGCGCATCCGCGCGGCCCATCACCCGTTGGAGGTCGCTCAACAGCGCCTCATACCTCGGCGCATGGCCGCGCGGGCCTCCCGAACGTCCATGCCCGCGCAGATCATAAGCCAGCAGCGCCATCCCCGCCGAGACGAAGGCCTGAGCGACATGCTCATATTTGGCCGCATACTCGCCGTGACCGTGGGTCAACACAACAGCCGCCCGTGGTCGGCCCTTGGGCGTCCACACGTAGGTCTGCAGCGTCAACCCATCACGCGAGAGAAAGGCGTATTCTTGTCGCGACATCGCCATGGTTGGTCGATGGATCTCTCCATCCGAGGAAGCTGCCGCCCATCAATCCGGCAGGTAATGCAATCATAGCAGGCCCGCGCACCCCCGTAAACGCCGGGCTCTACCAACGCATTTCATACACTGGGAGGCGTACACCGGTCGGGCGAAATCCGAGCCGCGTGTAGACAGCGAGCGATGCCGCATTGTCCTCCTGCGTATTGACGCTCAGCTCGCCCGAGCCGTGACGTTGATCGTCGACGATCAGCTGGGCCACAAGCGCGTGGCCGATCCCGTAGCCTTGGGCTTCGGGCCGCACCGCGAGCCGCGCCAGATGAGCACCCGCATGGCTCGGCGTGGTCAACTGGTAACCGACCACCCGGCCGCCCTGCTCCGCCACGGTGATGCTCTGACCCTGCGCGAGCGCCGTTCGCAGCATGCGCTCCGAGAGGTTCCACGGCTGCGGGAAGGCGCTCAAGTCGACATCGATGATCGCCGGAAAGTCGTCTGCATCGGCCGGCCGGATGCGCGCCGCAACCAGGCGCTCGGGCTCGACTAGCGGCGCGCGACGGTTGCGCGTCAGCGCGACGATCGCGTGGTCGGTGGCGAAACCCACCGACTCCATCAGACGGGCCGACCAGCTCTCGAGGCTGAGCGAAGCCGCATAACGCACACCCTGCGCCTGCAGCGACGCGCGCGCCGCAGACCAGAGTTGCGGCCACCATGTGTCGGCGGCCGCCGTCTCGGTCGTGGCCAACAGACGGACCCAGGCCAGCCCGGGCGGATCGGGCGGCGCGGCCAGGGCTGTCACGATGCGGTCGCCGCGTTCGACCACAAGGAAGGGCTCCTCCCCCAGCCAGTCCTCGGCGGGCCGCCAGTCGAGATGAACATGAACCCGCGTTGCCGTTTGCATCAGCGCCGCGATCGAATCTTTATCCCGGCTCTGGGCCGGGCGCAGCGTGCGTTGCCGCGCGAAGAACATGGCGCGTGTTATAGCATGTTTCGCGTGTTGCACCTCGCTTTCGGCTGAAGTAAACTCCCTTTCAGTTTCGAACGCGAATTGGAGACATCATGCCTACCGCCAAAGAACGCGCGCTCGACGCCGCCCTGGCCCAGATCAAAAAGCAATTCGGCGACGGCGCCGTCATGCGCCTCGGCGAGGCCAACCACCTCCAGGTCGAGGTCATCCCCACCGGCTCGCTCTCGCTCGACATCGCCCTCGGCGTCGGCGGCGTGCCGCGCGGCCGCGTGATCGAGATCTACGGCCCCGAGGCCTCGGGCAAAACCACGATCTGCCTCCACATCGTCGCCGAGGCCCAGCGCAAGGGCGGGGTCTGCGGCTACGTCGATATGGAACATGCGCTCGACCCGTCCTACGCCGCGCGGCTGGGCGTCGATGTCGACAACCTGTACATCTCGCAGCCCGACACGGGCGAGCAGGCCCTCGAGATCGCCGAGGCGCTTGTCCGCTCGGGCGCCATGGACGTGGTCGTGGTCGACTCGGTCGCCGCCCTCGTGCCCCGCGCCGAGATCGAGGGTGACATGGGCGACGCCACCATGGGCCAGCAGGCCAGGCTGATGAGCCAGGCGTTGCGCAAGCTGACCGGCGCCATCAAACAGACGAATACGGCCATGATCTTCACCAATCAGCTTCGGCAGAAGATCGGCGTCATGTTCGGGAATCCCGAAACCACGACCGGCGGCAACGCGCTCAAGTTCTACGCCAGCGTCCGCCTCGACGTCCGGCGCATCCAGGCGCTCAAGGACGGCCAGGAAGTCGTAGGGGCTCGAACCCGCGTTCGGGTGACAAAAAACAAGGTCGCTCCGCCCTTCCGCGAGGCCGAATTCGATATCATGTATAATGAAGGTATATCGAAGTCGGGTGACATCGTAGATCTGGCCACCCAGTTCGATGTTATTGTCAAGCGCGGCGCCTTTTTCTCGTATGGCGACGTGCGGCTTGGGCAGGGCCGAGAGAACGCCAAGACCTTTCTCAAGCAACATCCGGATATCTCGGCCGCGATCGAGGCAGAGGTTCGGGCTCATGTCCGCGAAAACAGCGGCGAGGCCGTTCATCAGCCCGGCGACGACGATTCGGATGAGTAGTGGATGCGGCAATGTGCCGCGGCGGCCCGGCTAACCGGACCGTGTGATGGTTAATTCCTGTCTGACATCAAGCGTTCCGCGCTGGATGGTTCTGGCATGAACCGAAGATTGACGTTGACCGACTCGCTTGACCGCCGACGCCCTACCCGGGCGGCGGCCTTTGTCGTATTCGTCGCAGTCGCCCAGGGGACGTAGGGCGCCTGGTTCACGCCGCAGACATCCGAATCACACGAGCCGCCGCCGGCGCAGACGCGTCCGGGCGCGGCTCGTTCGCGTTAAGGGGATCCAGACGCAGCCGACTGGCTCGCCTGACCCACGTCTTCAGGGGATCAAACCACGGCGTGAAAGTCACGGCCCTCAAGCTTCAGGCGCGCAACAAATCGCGCGTCAACGTCTTTCTCGACGGCGACTTCGCCTTCGGGCTGGCCAAGAACGAGGCGGTCCGGCTGCGGATCGGCCAGGAGCTGAGCGAGGCCGACATCGAGCGCCTGAAGGCCGCGGATGCCCGCGAGGAGGCGTATGCCCGGGCACTGCGCTTGATCGACCGACGGCCCCGGAGCACGCGCGAGGTGCGCGACAACCTGGCCCGCCACAAGGTGGACCCGGTCGACATCCGGGCCGCGATCGAACGGTTGAGCCGGGCCGGGCTGCTCGACGACTCGGCGTTTGCGAAGATGTGGGTCGAAAACCGTGAGGTCTTCCGCCCCACAAGCAAGCGCGCCCTGGCGCTTGAGCTCCGGCGCAAGGGCGTCGCCGACGGAGAGATCAAGACGGCCGTGGCCGAGACCGATGACGCGGGCGCGGCTGAGAAGCTTGCCCTGGCCCGGGCGCCGCGACTCGCGGCCCTGCCCTGGCCGGAGTTTCGTCAGAAGTTGCTAGGTGTGCTGGCGCGCCGCGGTTTCGATTTCGACACCGCCCGCGCCGCAGTGGAACAAGCCTGGAAGTCCGTCACTGGCGGCCAGGCTCCTGATGAAGATGCACTGTAGACACGTCGGGTCAATCGTCCCTGGACCAGGGCCCGCGTGGTGAAAGAGGGTCATCCATGAACAATCCCGAAGCATTGCAGATCATCCTGTCACTGATCGCCGTCGTCATCGCCGGTGGCATCGGCGCGATCGTGGGCTGGGTGCTGGGCGCCGGCAAGCAACGCAGCACCGACCAGGCCCGGATCGAGGCCGTGATGCTGAAAGAGAAGGAGCTTGAGGCCCAGATCCTGACCTTCCGCAGCAAGGCCGAGACCGACGCCAAGGACATCATCCTCAAGGCGCGCGATGAGGCCCTCAAGATCCGCAACGACGCCGAGGCCGAGGGTAACCGCCGGATCCAGGAGATCAACCGCGAGGAGCAGCGCCTTGCGCGCCGCCGCGAAGAGCTTGACAAGAAGAACGAACAAAGCGATCAACGCCGCTCACAGCTCGACAAGCGCTCGAGCAATCTCGACAAGCGCGAGGCCGACATCAACAAGCTTCAAGAGAAGCGCCTGACCGAAATCCAGCGTGTCGCCGAGATGACGCGCGAAGAAGCCCGCGCGCAACTCCTTGAAGAGGTTGAGAAGGACACGCGCAAGGACATGGCGCGCACGATCCGCCAGATCGAGGAAGAGGCCCGCACCGAGGGCGAGCGCCGCGCCCGCAACATCGTAGCGCTGGCGATCCAGCGGGTGGCCTCCGAGCACGTCTCGGAGATCACGGTCTCGGTCGTGCCGCTGCCCTCCGACGAGATGAAGGGCCGCATCATCGGCCGCAACGGTCGCAACATCCGCACCTTCGAGCAGGCGGCCGGCGTCGACATGATCGTCGACGACACGCCCGAGGCCGTGACCGTCTCGTCGTTCGACCCGGTGCGCCGCGAAGTCGCCAAGCGCGCGCTGAGCAAGCTCGTCAGCGACGGCCGCATCCATCCCTCGCAGATCGAGAAGCTGGTCAACGACGCCCAAAAAGACGTCGAGGCCTCGATCAAGGAGGCCGGCGAGCAGGCCGCCTTCGAAGCGGGCGTGCCGGGCTTGCACCCCGAGATCCTGCGCCTGTTGGGCCGGCTCAACTACCGCACTTCTTACGGCCAAAACCAGAACCGGCACGCGATCGAGACCGCGCTGCTGGCGGGCGTCATCGCGGCCGAGCTCGGCGCCGACGTGGCGCTTGCCAAGGCCGGCGGGCTGCTTCACGACATCGGCAAGGCGCTCGACCACGAAGTCGAGGGCACGCACGCCGCGATCGGCGCCGAGTACGCCAAGCGCTACGGCGTCAACCCCAAGATCGTCAACGCCATCGCCGCGCACCACCACGAGGCCGAGCAGCAGTCTGTGGAAGCGATCATCGTCGAGGCCGCCGACGCGATCTCGGGCGCGCGCCCCGGCGCCCGCCGCGAGTCGCTCGACCAGTACATCAAGCGGATCCGCGGGCTTGAGGAGATCGCCAACTCGTTCGACGGCGTGTACCAGAGTTTTGCGCTGCAGGCCGGGCGCGAGGTGCGGATCATCGTCCAGCCCGAGCGGGTCGACGACCTGGCGGCGCTCCAACTCAGCCGCAACATCGCGCGCAAGATCGAAGAGACCATGACCTACCCTGGTCAGATCCGGGTGACGGTCATCCGCGAGACCCGGGCGACCGACTTTGCCAAATAGGGCCGTGTGGCCCCCAAAAAACGCGATGGGGCGCTGCCGAGCAGCGCCCCATCGCGTTTGTCGAACATCGATTTGTCATCGAATTGTGACCCGGCTGTCATCCCGATGAAACACGAAGCGCCTATCCTGCGTATATCCCATGTGCAGAGAGGCCGCCATGTTGACTTTCATCGCCGCGACAGCGATTGCGTTTGCCACTGGCTTGTTCATCGTCCTGGCGCTTGTGTGCTTCGTGCGCGCCGATGAGGCCCAGGGCTCGGAGCCCTGAGCGGAAGCTATACTTCCGATGCGCCCGCCCCGTTCCCCGGGCGCATCGGATGACGGAATGCTGTCGCTCCTACCCTTTCCACGCCACCTGACACGCCTGCCAGGCACCTTCCAACTGCCACAGTCGGGCGAGATCGGTCTCATTGCCGCAGAGCCAGCGGCGCTCCGTTTCACGGCGCTACGCCTCCAGACAGCGCTCCGGTCGCGGCCTGGGTTCGACTGGGGGCTGCATGCCGACGACGGCGCGGCGCAGTCTGCAGTCGTGCTTCGGCTGCGTCCCGAGCTTGGCTTCGAACGCGAGCGTTATCGGCTGACGATCACCGAGACCGGCGCGCAGATCGTGGCCGGTCACCCAGCCGGGCTATTCCATGGCGTGAGCACGCTGCTCCAGATCCACGCCCAAAGCGCTGACTCCTGGCCCTGTCTGAGCATCGACGACTGGCCCGATTTTGCCGCGCGTGGCGTCATGCTGGACATCAGCCGCGACAAGGTTCCGACGCTGGCCGGCGTCTGCTCACTTGTCGATCGGCTCGCCGGTTGGAAGATCAATCAGTTCCAGCTTTACACCGAGCACACCTTTGCCTATCGGGCGCATCGCGAGGTCTGGGAGCACGCCTCGCCGTTCACGGGCGACGACATCCTGGCGCTCGACGCGTATTGCCGAGAGCGACACATCGAGTTGGTCCCTAACCAGAATTCGTTTGGCCACTTGCATCGTTGGTTCGAGCACCCGCGCTATCGCCAGTTGGCCGAAGTGACCGATGGCTACGACACGCCCTGGGGCACTCGAGGCGCTGGCTCGTTCAGCCTGTGCCCTGGAGACCCGGGCAGCCTCGACCTCGTGCGTGGTTGGTACGACGAGTTGCTCCCGCACTTCTCGAGCCGGATGTTCAATGTCGGCTGCGACGAGACTGTGGATCTCGGCCAGGGGCGGAGCCGGGCCGAGGTTGCGGCGCGCGGCGTCGGCCGGGTCTATCTCGACTTTCTGCGCAAGATCCAGGGCGAAGTGAAGGCGCGCGGCCGTGTGATGCAGTTCTGGGGCGACATCATCATCGAGCATCCGGAGCTGATCCCGGAACTTCCGCGCGATGTCATCGCACTCGAGTGGGGCTACGAGGCCGAACACCCCTTCGCCGACCATTGCCCCCGATTCGCCGCTGCCGGGATCCCGTTTTACGTCTGCCCGGGCACGTCGACCTGGAACGCCATCGCGGGTCGCACGGCGAACGCCCTCGGCAACCTGCGCAACGCGGCGCTCAACGGGCTGGACAGCGGTGCCGCCGGGTATCTGATCACCGACTGGGGCGACAACGGCCACTGGCAGCCTGAGCCGATCCACGACCTCGGTTTTGCTGCGGGCGCGGCCTACAGCTGGGCGCTTGACGCCAACCACGAACTTGATCTGCCGTTAGCGGTCAGCCTGCACGCGTACGCCGACCCGACTGGGGTACTCGGGCACGTGGCCTATGACCTCGGCGATGTGTATCGCGTGGCCGGCCCCACACCGGCCAATAATTCGATCCTGTCGCTCGCGCTGCAGCGGCCGCTCGATCGGATGCCTGAGTTGTCGACCGAGGCCCTAACACGGACCGAGGCCGCGATCGGCGCGGCCATCGCGCCGCTGACACACGCTCGAAGCGCGCGGCCCGATTCGGAGCTCCTGGCCCGTGAGTTCACCCTGGCGGCAAGACTGCTCTTGCACGCCGTGGCCCGGATGCGTTTCGCGCACGGCGGCGGCGACAGGGCTGCGCTGGCCATCGATCTTCGGGAGATCACCGCCGAGTACAGAGCCCAGTGGTCGGCGCGCAACCGCCCCGGTGGGCTCGTCGACAGCGTCGGGCGGCTCGAGCGGCTCGCGGCCGATTACGCTTAACGAGCGAGCGCGGCCGGCACATGCCTGAGGCATCTACCGACCGCGCTCACTCACGTTTTCTGGCGGAGAGGGCGGGATTTGAACCCGCGAGGGTGTTACCCCAACGCGCTTTCCAGACGCGCGCCATAGACCGGGCTAGGCGACCTCTCCAGGCGACCCACATTATAACGTGAGACGCCCCGCGCATGGCCGCTCACCAGGCCTGGAAGGTCTCGAACTGCCAGACGTCGTCATCTGCCGGGCGCCCGGCGGCGTTCCACTTCTCAAACGGGTTGAAGCGGTTCTTGAGCGGCGTCCAATCGGTCTGCAGCGATGGCGTCGGGCCGAGATACGGATTCGCGACGGCCAGCACCTCGCGATGCGGCAGATCGTCGGGCACGCAGATGCCGCGATTCGGGTTCTTGATCATCCAGGCCACGGCGCCGAGAATCGAGGCCGCAACCTGCAGGGTCGTGGCGCTCTGGCCGGGCACAAGCGCGCGGGCTTCATGGATGTCGAGCTGCGAGCCCGTCCACCAGCCGTTGAGCCCGTGGCCAAGCAAGAGCACACCGAGCTCATCCTTACCACTGACGATCTCATCGTTCATGATGCGCTGGCGCGGCTGTAGATCATAGTTGCGCATCTTCAGTTCATGCATCGAGGCGATCGCGGCGTCGGTGGGCAAATAGGCGTAATGCACGGTCGGTCGATAGACCGGCCGCCTCCCGTACTCGCCATCCTCCCAGACCGTCAGGTGGTCGCAAATCGTGAAGGCCTCGCCATGGCGGACGACCATGCCCACGATCTCGCCAGCCTCAGGCACCCAGGAGCGCACATAAGTGTTGACGCCCATCTGGGCCAGACAAATCTGGTTGCCCGGGCCGTACGTGTGCACATAGGCGTTTGCCGGCAGCTTCTTCTCGTGCGTGCCCCACCCCATTTCGGCGGGCGCGATGCCTTCTTCGTGAAAGCCAGCCACCGACCATGTGTTGACGAACTCATCGACTTCCTTGGGCCGGTCGCTGATCTGGGTGTCGCGCTCGGAGATGTGGATCACTTTCACGCCGGTGCGCTGCGCGATCTCCGGGTAACGCTCGTCGCCCAATGCACGGCCGAGCGCGGTGCGTTGCGCCGCGTCGCCCGGCAGGTTCTGGCCGAGCATGGCCGTGGCGATGTCGACCAGAGCAACCTTTGTCCAATGGCTCACAAGGCCGGGGTTCGCACCGTGCTCGACCACGGCTGTGACGCCGGGCGTGGCGTAACTCTCACGCAGCTTTCGGAGGCGCAGATGGCGCACATAGAGCGTCCGATCGAGCGGCGAGACAGCGCCGGCATCCTCATAGGGATCCCATACCTCGACCGAGGTGTTGAGGTACAGGACGTCGTTCTGGTGGCACCAGTCGATGATGGCGTTAGCGTCGATGTTCCAGGCAAGGTCGATCAGCAGATCCCCCGGGCCGACATATTGGCCAAGCAGATCCGCCAGGTTCGTTTGTGTGACCCGATCGCGCACATACTGCGCGCCGGCAGCCAGCGTTTCGGGGATCAGATGGCGCAGGTCCTCGAAATCCATGACCGTCAGCTTCCTGAAATCCATATCGAAGTGCCGCAGGATCAGGGGCTGCACGCAGCGCGACACGGAGCCGCAACCGAGGATCAGGACCCGGCCTGAGAACGTGATCTTCATTCTTCATCCTTTCGTCGCACGCCGCGCAAGGGCCTGAGACAAAAAAAGAGAGTCGGCCCGCCGCAGGAAGGCCCTGCGAGTCGACTCCCACCGATTTCACCGATCGGGCGCAATTATACGCAGCGGTGCAGGATGTCAAGGGCGTGGGGCATGGAGCCGCGTTGGGCGAGATTCGCTGCCGCGCTCCCCGCCTCACTGCTCCTCAGGCGGCGGTGGTTCAAAGGTCCAGGGGGTCGAACTGCTCTCGCGGACGAACGTGTACGCCGTCTGTTGTTTCTCACTCGGGGCGATGAGGTTGTAGCTGAATTCGATGCCGTAGACTGTGAGTTGGGTTGCGCTATCGATGACGATGCGCCGGGCCTTGTCGTCGCCACGCGGGCCGAGCCCGGCCAACGTGAACTCGAGCTGCGCCTCGCCCTGAAAATCGCCGCGGCCGTCGAGCGCGATCGACCAGATCTCGCTGGTACGGGCCTTGCCATAGAGCAGCCGCTTCCCCTCAGGTCCGTTCCAGACTGCGACGCCGATCGCATCCACCCCCGACAACTGGTCGACGACGCGACCTGTCGCGCCGCTCGCATCGATGCGCACGATCTGGCCGACCTCGGCGAGCCGGGTCGAGCCGGCGACCGAGGTAGCGTACAGGCTGCGCGTATCGCAGTCGTAGTTGAGGCCAAGCACACCGTACGGGTTAGTCGCGTCGGGGATCTGAGCGGCCGGCACGGTGGCGTAGGCTGCCATCTCGGCAGTGGTCCCGTCCACACGATAGATGGTGTTCTGCTGTTCGGGGATGTTCGAAAGGACGTTGATCGTCGGAACCGGGGCGACATACGCGTTGCCACCGCCATCGAGCTGGATCGGGCCGAGGCTCCCGGCCATGCTCCAACTCGGGTGCTGATAGGTGGCGCCCTGGCGCTGCTCCGACCCGTCGATCAGCAGTAGCCCGACGGTCTGGCGGTCGCTTGTGCTGTAAAAGCTCTGCTGGCTGAAGCCCTGGTTGACGGCAAAGGCCGGCATCGCCCGACAGTAATTGGCCGACCCCGGTGGATACGATCCGGCGGGCGCCGGCGCAGCCGCCTGGGCCTGCGTGAAGAGCCAATATCCCAGCGAGAGTAGCAACATGCCGCCGAGCGCGCCTCCCAGGGCAAACCACCCCCGGCCCGGGCCGGCGGTCGGCCTCCGATCCGATCGACGCCCCCCAGGGTTCGCTTTGCGCTTGCTCACAGGGGATTGTGCTCCTGCTCGCTCATGGCGCAGCCGTCACGGGGACGAACATCGGCCCGGCCACGCAGGGATATTCGTTGACCCGGAAGACGCCGTCGACGACGACCGACTGCGCCCAGCAATACTCCTCGCCAGGGGTGTCGTCGTTCTCGATCTGCGGCACGTACCAGAACACGAGCGGCGCGCCGTCGCTCAGGTTTTCGGGCTGGGGCTCGATGAACTTCTCGGGCCCCTGGCGGTAGTCGGTGTTGCAGCATGGGCCGATCGTCGGCAGATCGGTGCCGCCCTCTTCACCATCGGGTTTGGCGCGGGTGACGAAGACGTAGGGGTTGTCGCCGCGACCGCCATCGTCGAACTGCCCGAACGCGGGCTCGATGAAGTATCCGCTATGCTCGGTCTCGAGCTGGAACATGAAGCCCTCGTCGGTCGCGCGCGACTCGAAGCCTTTGAGCACGTAGCCTTCCTGGTCCCAGCCTTGCCAGGTCGTGCCTGTCCATTCGCTGAACCGGCCCTGCTCGCCGGCCCAGGCCATGCGGATCACCGGACGATAGACGCCGTCGTTGCCGCAACCCCGGCCGTGGCTGATCACCATCACCCGGAAGCGCCCGTCCGAATAGAAATCGAAGCGCTGTTCATAGTAGTAATTGCACGGCGCCGGCCACGTCGGCGACCAGAAATCCTGCCGGAGCGAGACGCCGACCTCGGCGCCATCGACCACGATGGGCGAGATATCCGGCGGGCGCGCGGCCACGACAGCGGCCTGACTGAAAACCGGGCAGCCGACCGCGTCGCTATAGCCGAAGCCATCGCTCTCCGAGTACGCGACATGCCAGTCGACGACCTTGGCATCGTCGAGCACCGGAACATCGTTGAAGCGCACGTTCGAGATGCGCAGACCGTCGGAGCTGGTGAGCATGTAGTCGAGCGACCAGCCTGCCTGGTCGAGCGGCGTCGTGCGGTCGCAGTAGTTGGCCGTGATCACCTCATCCTGCAGGCTCTTCTCGGTGACCGGTTGGCTGGCCGACGGATCGCCCATGTCGGTCCAGCGGACGCCGACAAGCCGGAAGTCGGTCAGGTCGACGATCGCCCAAAGGCCGCGGGTGCCGGCCAGAAACGTCGGGGCCACGCACAAGTGCTGCGAGCGCTCACAGCGGCTGCGGGTCAGCGGCGTCTTGGCGTTGGGCATCATCGCGTCAGTCGCTTCGGGCTGCACACCCATCGCAGCGATCACCTCGGGCGAGTTGATGGCGATCTCGACCGCCAGCCGAACAAGGTAGTTTGGGATGTCAGGCTGGGTGTCGGGCAGGTATTGCACGGCCAACACGGCGCCTCCGACCACGTCGACGGTCGCCAATGTCGCAGCGTTGTAAGCGTAGTTGTACATCTCCACTCGATAACACCTGGCCGGCCCGTTGAGACAGCCGGCGGTCGAGTCGGTCAGGTCGCTTTCGCGCCAGGGATAGATGCCGAAGATCTCGCTGCGCAAAGGCGCCCCGCTCTGGGTGTCAAACAGGTCGCGTTGAAAGCGGGGATCGGCAACCGCCAGGCGCTGGGCCTCCTGCTGCTCGTCGGTCAGGCCGTCATCGAGCGTCAGGATCGGCACAGGCAGCGCCAGCGCAGCCGCCGATCGGGCGTTTTGTTCTGCGATCGCCGCAAGGACCGGAGCGTCCGGGTCAGGCGTCGTGATCGGCGCCAGGACGCCGGGCGCCGTCGGTGGGATTGGGGTCGAGCCGGGCGTGGGGTTGGCCCCGCAGGCCGCCAACAACACGGCCAGGGCCAGGAAGATGCGTAAGTGGGACATCCTTTTCATTATACAGAGTTGACCCTGAAGTCCCGCCTCGCAGGTCCGCGGGGACTGCGAGGGCAATCGGATGCCCCAGCATCCGGTGCTGTCACCCTGGGTCAGGCGCGGCTCCGAGCAAACCGGTCCTTTGCCACGAGTTGCACGAATTGACACGAATGAGCACGAAGGCTATCTGGAGCAGTCGCCGTTCATTCGTGCCCATTTGTCACAAGTCGTGGAAAATCCCTCCTTGACGACTCGTGCCGGTTCACGAGCTAGCCGGGGAACAGCCGATCCAAGAGCTCCGGGGCGAATTGGGCAACCAGATCCGAATCGAGGACGTGGTTGCGGCAGATCGCGGCATATAGCTCAGCCGAGCGGCGCGGCGTGCGAACTTGAGAGACGTTGTCGAGCGCATACAGTCCGAAACGATGAGTCCAGCCGCGCTCCCATTCGAAATTGTCGACGAGCGACCAGTGGAAGTAGCCGCGAATATCCCAGTTGAAGTTCACGCCGCGCCAGAGCTCACGCAGGTGTTCGATCAGGTACCTCGGACGCATCCGGTCCTCTGCATCGCCAATGCCGTTCTCGGTCATGTAGATCGGCAGACCCAGGCGGTGCGCCCAACTCAGCGCTCGAAACAGCCCTGACGGGTAGGAGGCGTACCAGCCGGCATCGTCGACCTCGGCGCCAGCCGGGAAGCTCCGCCGGCCAAAGAGCTCGGCCGCCGAGGTGGGGTCGAAGCGGACAAGATCTGTGGTGTAGTAATTCAGCCCGAAGTAGTCGAGCGTGCCCTTGGCTTCGGGCACGGCGAGCGCCGGCGCGAAGGGGCGACGCAGACGCCCAGTGCGGATGGCATCGTTGAACAGCGAGCTGAACAGCTCGAATTGCGTGCGCGCCACCCACTCGTCCAGCACAAATCCCGGATGGGCAGGCAGCGTCGGGCGAAAGTGTATCGGTAGCCCGACAAGCGCCTCGGGCTGGATCTCGTGGATCACATGGTAAGCGGCCGCGTGCGCGAGCAGCAAGTGCCGTGCGACCTGCAACGCGCGCCCAATCGACGGCGGACGACCCGGCGGGAAGTCGCCGGTCATCCAACCATTGTAGAAATACACATTCGGCTCGTTGATCGTGGCCCAGAGCGAAACGTGAGGGCTCAGCACTTCGACCACACGCCTGACGTAGCGTGCGAACGCCTCGATCCCGCTGCCATCTTCCCAGAGATGCTTGCCGTCGCTCACCGCCCAGAGCGGATTGACGAAGTGGTGCAGCGTCACTAGCGGGGTCAAGCCACGTTGCCGTAGCCCGAGGACCATCTGCCGATAGTGATCCAGGGCGGATTCATCCCAACGACCCGGCTCGGGTTCGATCCGGCTCCACTCGACGCTCAGACGGAGGGCGTTGTGACCATCGGCGGCGGCGCGATCAAAATCCTCTCGCCAGCGTTGGCCGTGCCACCAATCGCAGGCCGGTCCGCTACGCGCCCCCCCGGCGATATGCCCGGCCCCCTGCTCCCACTCCCAGAAATCGGTGTTGCGGCTGTCGCCTTCGACCTGATAGCCGGCGGTCGCCGTGCCAAAGAGAAACGACTGCGGAAACGTGAATGCGGCGCGAGCCATAACCGCGGATCCTCGATTCAGCCGATGGTCGGGGCCGATTCGGCCGGGCGCACAGCTTCGGCCAGGATCTCGCGCCCACCGGTGTCATGAAAGCCGACAGCTTCGGCCAGACGAATGGAGTAGTCGTTGTTCTCCGCCACGACATAGAGCGGGATGCGGCCGGTCGCCAGCACCAGGCCGGCTACGGTACTCACCACCGATTTCCCCCATCCCCGGCCGCGAACGGCGGGGTCGGTGTAGACATAGACTTCGGCGAAGTGAGAAGTCTGCCAGTTAACGCCCGCCACAGCGCCCAGTTGATCGCCTGAGCGGATCTCACAGCGCGGTCCGCCGTTTGGGTCGCGTCCCGTGGTGGCCAGGACGTTGACAAGGGGATGATGATCGGCTGCATCCAGACGATAGATGCGATGTACTTCGGCATCACTTGTCTGGAGATACTTGTAGGCCCACGGCCCAAGATGGGCGGGCACAGCCAGGATCACAGGTCGCGCCGCCGGCACTCCGAGCGCGATCAGGCTTTCGGCAGCCCGTTCAGTGCGAGCCCGAAAGGCCACGATCGGCCTGAACAGGTCGAGCGCCGTGCGGGCTCGAACCAAGAAGCCGTCTGGAACACCTGCCGCATCGACTGCGGTGAACACCGCACGGGTATTGGCTGGTGCATACAGCGCGTAGTACACGGCCAACGCATCTGCGGGATCATCCTGGCGCACCAGGGCCTGAACGTTTCGGCGTTCGTCTCCGGCTTCACTCATAGGGCGCGGCGAGTATAGCACGGCTGGTTGCGCGAACCATCGACGTAAGCCTGAGGCGTCGACGAGATACGCTACAATCGGCCAAAGCGTCACCGATCAAGATTTCCGTTGACGGTGACTCACGGCTCGGTGAGACGAGAAACCCAGTGTTCATCGGCTCACCGCGGCGCCGCCCGCGCAGGGATCGACTGTGACCACTCTCTCACCGGCATTGCTACTCGCCTGGGATCTGGCGGCCTCGGAAGCTGCCACTGCAAACCGCAGCTTCATCGATCCCGAGCATCTGATGTTGGGTTTGCTGCGCCTGGCGGATTACGAGACGACCGAGTCGCTCACCGAGCTCGGTTATCAACGCGACGAGGCCGGAATCATTCTGCCCGACATCGTGCACATGCTCGAGATCTTCAAGTCGCTGCGGCTCGACCCAGAGTTGCTTCGGCGCGACCTGCGCGAGCGCAAGACCGGAAAGCTCCCCTTGCTCAGCTGGAACACCGGTCCGCTGCAGCGCCGATCGGCCGAACGCGAGCCCCCAAAGGTCCTACACCGCTCGACCGAGAGCCGCCTGGTGTTCACCTATGCCGACGAACACACGCGACGTGCGGATGTCGCGGGGACGACAACGCTCGTCCACCTGCTGTGGGCGCTGCTGACCAGCCCGCACAGCCATGTCGCAAGCTGGCTGCGAGCCCAACACGTCGATGTCGAGGCGCTGTTGGCCGCCGTACAGGCCGCGCTGGCTACCCAGCCTTGACCTGTGCCAGTGCGTCGCAGCCGTGATCACAATGCGCTGAAAGCGTCACTTGCAGGCTCTCAGGGCAGAAGCCCAGCCCAGCTGCGGCTTCTTGAAGGGGAGCGAGCGATGTGGCCAACGGCCTGCTTCGCCCACAGTCCAGACAGAGTACCTGGGCCACGGGTCCGCCGGTGCGCACGCGATAACGGCGCTGACCCTCCAGACCCGGCATGCGCTCCAGCCACCCCAGGTCGACAAAGCGATTGAGGTTGCGGTATACCGTCGAAAGGTTCATGCCGGTTGCGCCCACCTGGGCATGAACTTGCTCGGCGCACAATGGCCCATCCGCCGCGCATAGGAGATCCACAAGCACCCGGCGCGGTGTGGTGAGCCGATATCCGGCAGCCCGCAGGCGGTCGTAGATCTCAGGCTGGCTCACGCCGGGCGCACGATACGCAGACACTTCGCCACCTCCGAGCCGATGACGTGTTCGCGGGCCTCTCGCCCCTCCCCGACCTTGAGCCGCATCGGCCCATTGAACGGAGCCCTACCCAACACCTCGATCTCGGCGCCCGGAACGAGCCCTAACTCGGCAAGGTAACGAAGCTTGGCCGGCTCTTCGGATTTAACCCGGCTCACCTTTGCGAGCAAACCCACGCCGACTTCCAATAGGGGGTCGTCATTGATCTGGGCGATGCGGCCTTCGCGTGTCGGGATCGGATCGCCATGAGGACAGTGCGTGGGGTAACCGCAGAGCTCATCCATCCGATCCTCAAAAGCATCCGTCATACCGGCGTCAAGGCCATGAGCCTCGGTATGCACTTCGTCCCAGCCGAAGCGCATCACCTTGACCAGGAACACTTCGAGAAGCCTGTGGCGCCTGATCCCGCGCAAGGCCTCGCGCGTCCCTTCGGGCGAGAGCTCGACGCCGTGGTACGGGGTGTGGGTCAGCAGGCCGCTTTCGTCGAGCCTGCGCAACATGCGCACCACGGCTGACGGTGAGACGTCGAGCCGCTCCGCCAGCGCGCTTGTGGTGGCGCCATCAGCCCCGCCCTGGAGCCGATAGATCTCGGCCAGGTACTCGCGCATCGTCGCGCTCACAGCGATGGCGGGCGCCGGATGCGCCTCAGCCGCGTGCGCATGCGCCGCCCGGGCGGCTTCGACCGCGCTGGCTGCCGCGCTCTTGATCGATGTCAACTTATTCGACATACCTTTGGGATTCCGAAATTTGCGTAAGATGGTTGACTTTGTAAGACTTCCGTCATCATAAATCAAATGCGAATGGTTCGCAATAGCTCGCCTGGGCGCAACACGCTCCGAGTGTTGGGCGATCGTTATCCAGTTTTTACTCGACGTTTAGCGGGATTTTCCACCGCGACGGCTCAACCATCGTTACACTCCCTGGGTGGAGGTCGCCATGTCGCAGACTTTGACTCAACGTTACCATATCCGTGAAGACAATCTGGCGCGCCGGCGCGCCTTCGTCGGGATCTCGGCCGAGGACGTGAAGGTGCTCAAGCAACTACACCCCTGGGCCAACCGCGTCGCCGATCTGATGGCGCGCGAGTTCTACGACTATCAGTTCGGGTTCCCCGAAGCGTTGGCATTCTTCGAGGACTACGCCCGGCGCAAGGGCGTCACCATCGATCAACTGCGGAAACGGCTCGAGCAGAAGCAAGCCGGCTACTTCCGTGAGATCTTCCAGGAGGCCGCCGACGGCGGCGCCTATAGCGAGGCCTATTTCGAGAAGCGTCTGCATGTCGGCCAGGTCCACAACATCATCAACCTGCCGTTGAAGTGGTATGTGGGCAGCTACACGCTCTATCAGCAGCTGACACGCAAGTATCTGGGCCGCGATTTCTGGTATCGGCCGTTCCTGCGCCGCAAGGCCGAACGCGCCATCTTCAGCATCTTCAACTTCGACATGCAGGCCGTGGCCGATGCGTTCTTCTACGACTATCTGCAGACCATCGGGCTCAACCTCGAACGTATCGATGTCGCCCGCCGCGACCAGGATCTTTCGGAGCACTACTCGGTGCTAAAGGAGTCTGTGGCGCGGCCGCTCTCGATCGCGATCGCGGCTGGGGCGCATGTCGCCCGCGCCAGCCGTGAACTCTCGGGTGCCTCGTCGCAGGCGGCTCAGGCCACGACAGTCGTCGCCAGCAAAATCGGGGCCGTGGTCAGCGTCCTCCAGGAAGAAGGCGTGGCGGTCAATGCCACGACGGAGAACATGCGCCACATGCGCCAGGCCATCGAGGGCGTGGCGAAAGGCGCCGCCGAACAGGCCCGAGCCGTGACAGAGACCGCGACCGTCGCCGGGCAGATGTCCGAAGCTGCAAACGCGATCCTCTCGGGCTCAGCCGAACAGACCCGTGGTATGCAGGAAGCCGCGCGCGAACGCGATTCGCTTGAACAGGCCCTGGCCCAGGTCGACGCCGCCACGGCCGCCATGGCCGAGGAATCGGGTCGAACCGCCGACACGGCTGGTGAGGGCCGCGATATCGCAGCGAAGACAGTCGACTCGATGCGCCAGGTGCGCCTGGCAACCGACGAACTCGCCAGTCGGGTCCAGGATCTGGGTCGGATGAGCAGCCAGATCGGCGTCGTGATCGAAACCATCGACAGCATCGCGTCGCAGACCAACCTGCTCGCGCTCAACGCCGCGATCGAGGCGGCCCGCGCCGGTGAGCACGGCAAGGGGTTCGCCGTGGTGGCCGACGAGGTCCGCAAACTCGCCGAGAAGTCGGCAGTCGCGACGCGCGAGATCAGCGAGATGGTCCATCGCGTGCAAACCGGCGCGAGCGAAGCCGTCGCCGCCATGCAACAGGCCGGCACCGATGTCAACGTCGCCGTCTCTCTGACCGATCAGGCCGGGGCGAATTTCGATGCGATCGCGGCCGGCTCGAAGGCGGCGGCGGCGCGCGTCGACAAGATCGTCACGGCCCTGCATGCGATGCGGGCGGCTTCGACCCAACTGGCGACCGCCATCCAGCAGGCCAGCCGCACCGCTGAGCGCAACCGCGACGCAGCGACCCGAATGGCGCAGATGCATCAAAACGTGACGGGCAGCCTCGACAGCGTTAGCGCCGTGGTCGAAGAGAACAACGCCGTCACCGAGGAGATGTCGGCCCAGGTGAACGAGATCACCGGCACCATGGATCATGTCGCCGTGATGGCCGAGGAAAGCCGGGCCGCGATCGAGGAGATCGGCGCGGCCGCCGAGCAGATGAGCGCCCAATCCGAACAGGTCACCGCCACGGCGCAGGACCTTGAGGCCCTGGCCGCCGAACTGCAAGAGGCCGTGTCGGTGTTCCACCTGCCCGAGGATCGTGGGACGAAGCTCGTAGACACCACGGTGCCCGTCTCGGCTCAGCAAAAGGTCTGGAGCTGAGCGCTGCACACGCAACGCAAAAAAGGACGCCGCGCCCGATCGGGCGCGGCNNGCTGGCCGTCCGGCCCACATGGCCGCCCGGCACCGGGCTTGGCGCGGGTTCCGGGCGTTCGATCGCGGTCACGAACCACAAACCCAAAGACAACCAGGCCGCGTCGGCCAGGAGCAGGTGCAGCATCGCGGTCCACAGCGGGACGTTCATCACGACGTTGAGCAAACCGACGCCCCATTGCGCCACGACAAAGATCGCTGTCGCCCACGCCCAGCGTCGCGCCGAAGCCGAGGGCGACAGCGACTTCTCGAACGTCAACCAGATGACGATTGCGCCGGCCCCGATGGCGATAGCCGGATGTCCGGGACGCATCTGATACATCAGCTGCACGAGGCCGCTCGAGTCCTCGCCAAGCTCGCGGATCAGCAGATCCCCGAGCGAGATGATCGAGCCCGTGCCATTGATAAGCATGAGCAACACAGCTGCAACACCGAAGCGCCACCAGAAAACCGACTGGCGATTGGCCCATTGCACAGGCGTCGCGACGGTCGCCCACCAGGCATGGAGGAGCAGGAACATGAGCAGGATCATGGTGTTGATGAAGTGGATGGGCTGCAGAGCCACGCGCCACCACGAGACGTTCATGGCCGTCCAGCCGCCCAGAACCAGAAGCGCCCCCAGAAGCGACTCGAAGATCAAGAAGCCCAACGACCAGTGGGCCGCGCGTCGGACGCGATCGCCCGGCCGGGTCACGCGCCTGGCCCAGACGACCATGGCCGCCACGATCAGCAGCGCCAGGCCGCTCGTCGCGCGATGCGTGAATTCGATGACCGTCTCGATCTGCTGCGGGCGTGGGATCACCTCACCGTTGCAGATCGGCCAGTGCTCGCCGCACCCCGC
This sequence comes from Anaerolineales bacterium UBA6663, assembly GCA_002455335.1. GTDB lineage: Bacteria > Chloroflexota > Anaerolineae > Anaerolineales > UBA6663 > UBA6663. The sequence goes on from DKKP01000418.1 coordinate 20,892, forward strand.
GCCCGAGCCGGTGGCTTTGACGATCGCGCCGCCCACCACCACGAGCACGTTGAACCCAAGTGCGAACCAGGCCATCCTCTTGTAATTGGTCGTCATTATTGCCCCCGTCTTCATCCGGCCCTCAGGGCCGTAGACCTCGATACTTCCCGCCAAACCAGATCAAGGGATCGCGCGGCTCATCGGCCAGAAACATCGCCTCGACGCGGCCAAGCAAGATCCAGTGATCGCCGCCTTCATCCACGCGCTCGAGCCGACACCCGAGAGCCGCGATCGCTCCGGCCAGCCGCGGCCCGCCAACCATCGGCTCGAAAACATAGGTTGGTGCAGCTTGCTCTTTGAGTTGACCCGCGAAGTAACTCGACAAGACCTGTTGATCGGCCGCCAACACACTGATGCCATAGCCCGTGAGTTCGTGGACATGCTCGGCCAGCTTGGTGCGTTTGTCGAGGCACCAGAGCACCAGCAACGGGTTGAGCGAGACTGAGGTGAACGAGTTGACCGTCAGCGCTCGCACGTCGCCACCCACCTCGGTGGTGACCACACAGACGCCGGTGGCGAACTGCCCCATAAGCTGACGAAACTGACGCGGTTCGATAGATGACATGGTTCGGCCATTTTACCGCTAACGGGCGGGCATCTGCGATGCATCACGGTCCTTCCGGATGCCTGTCGGGGATCGAGTGCACACAAACGAAGAGGCC
>DKKP01000055.1 GCA_002455335.1 Anaerolineales bacterium UBA6663
CGACGACGACGACCTCATGGTCGCCCGCGGCCAGATCGACATCCATCGACCACCTGCCATCGGCATCCGCAATCGCCGTGCCCACCGACACGCCGTCCACCTGGATGTCGAGCTCGGCGCCGGGCGCTGCGGTGCCCGAGAAGGTCACGGGCCCGGCCGGGATCACGCCATCCTGCGGATCGATTGCCGGGGCCGACGCGACCGCCGCGGGCGTGAAGGTCGGTTCAGGCGGCACCGGCGTGTTGGTGGACGCCGCGACCGCCGTCGGTTCTGTGGTCGGGGCCGCCGTGGCAGCCGAGGTGGCTGTCGCCAGCGGGGCTGCGGCCTGCGGGTTGCACCCGCGCAACAGCATCAGGATGATGGCCAGAGCCACCAACACGATCCAGACCCAGAGTTTAGAGAGATCAAACCTCCGCCACTCTTCCTTGGTGAGGATGCCACCGCCGGTCGTGGTGGTGGGGCGCTTCGTGCGACGTTCGTTTGCCATGTCAGGTTGCCTTACTCGCCGCGCCGGGCACGGTCAGCGGCTTCGGCGACCCAGGCTTCAGGCTCGAACTTCTGCCAGTCCTCAGGGTTGAGGATCTCACGCAGACGCTCGGGCGTTGTCTCCGCCAGCTGTGCAAAGGTCTGGATCCCGGCCTCGTTGAGCTTCTGGGCGTACACCTCGCCGATCCCGTTGATGTCGATCAGCGGATCCGGCGTCGCGGGAGTCGCCGTAAAGCCGACCGGGCGGCCGGCGCGGCCGGCGGCCTCGAGCACCCAGGCTTCGGGCTCGATCTTCTGCCAGTTCTTGGGCTGGATGATCTCGCGGATACGCTCGACCGGCGTGCGGGCCAGGTCCTCAAAGGTCAGCACACCGGCGGCAACGAGCTTGCGCGCGAAGACCTTGCCGATGCCGTTGATCGCCTCGAGATTATCGGCCCGCTGTGGCGCGGCGAAGAGCTCCATCTGGCTCTGCAGCGCCGCGGTCCGGCTGACGCCCTCGGCCTCGAGCACGGAGACCATCTCGCGCAAACGCGCGATCTCGACCTCGCGTTCGCGCACCGTCGTATCCAGCTGAGTCCGGAGCGCGACCTCGCCCTGATAGCGCTGCTCCCACGTGCTGGCGCTGCTCTCCAGGGTCGGGATGAGCGTAACCCGATTGCTCAAACTGCCGATTTCGGCGCGTAGCTTGTCGAGCTCGCCCTTGAGGCTGCCGGCCCGTTCGTCAGCGGCCTGGCGCGCCAAGGCCTCGCCCGACAGACGCTCCTCGTGAGCCGTCAACTGCGCCTGTAGCTCTGCCTTCTCGGCCTCGAGCGCCGCGCGGGCTGTGTTTTCCTCGACCCGTTGTGCCTCAGCGGCCGACGCCGCAGCACGCTGGCTCGCCAGATCCGCCTCGAGCTCAGCCGCGCGTTGTTCGGCCGCGGCCTGCGCGCTGAGCGCGGCATTTTGTGCGGCTTCGAGCGCGTTGACCTGCGTGCCGCGCTGCGCCAACTCGTCTTCGTAGGCCTGGATCTCTTGTTGATAGCGCTCGCGTTGACCGACCTCGGCCTTGAACTTCGCCTCCCAGTCGGTGGCGCTGGCCTCGAGCGTCGGGATCAAGGCGACGCGTTCGTGAACCGTGACCAACTCGCCACGCGACGTCTCGAGCTCGGCCGCCAGGTCTTCAGCGCGGGCCTGCGCGATCCGTCGCGCCTGAGCTTCTTCGGAGTGTCGGCTGCGCCACGTCTCGACCTGGGCGCGGAGCTTCTCGATCTCGACGCTCAGCCCATTGGCTTGTAGATCGGCTGCGGCGAAGGCATCCTGCTGCTGTTGTTGGAGGACCGTGACAAGGGCATCGAGCTGGCCGACTTCATCGGTCAGGCCTGATGCGCGGATTTCGACCGACCGATGGGCAGCGGCCTCGACCTGATGTCGCGTTTCCCAATCGCCCACCTGCGCCTGCAATCGGGAGATCGCGGCGCTCAACGCGCCAGCCTGTTGATCGTCGGCCGAGAAGGCATCCTGCTGCTGCTGCTCGAGCATCGCGATCTGGGCGGCGAGCCGCTCGACCTCGAGTGCCTGTTCGCCTGCGCGCCGGTCGGCAGCTGCGCGGGCGTCGGCCTCGGCCTTGAAACGCGTCTCCCAGTCGCCGACCTGAACCCGCAGCTTGTCGAGCTGCGCATTGACCTCGCCGGTTTTGAGCTCGGCGTGTTCGCGGGCCATGTACTCGTGGCGATAACGCTCTTCCCAGCTTGCGGCGTTCGTCTCGAGCGTCGGGATGAGCGCGACCTTCTGCGATGCGCCAGCCAATTCGGCGCGCAACGCGGTCAACTCGCCATCCAGGCTCAGGGCTCGCTCCTCGGCCGTGGCGCGGGCCTCGGCCTCGGCGCGCAGCCGAGACTCCCAGTCGCCCAACTGCGCCTTGAAGCGCGCCTCATCTGCCCGGGCCTTGTCGAGCGCCACAGCCTGCGCCGCAGCCTGCGCGGCCACCTGAGCCTTGTGCTTCTGCTCCCACTCGGAGGCCGAAGCCTCGAGACCCGGGATCAGCGCAGCCCGCGCCGTCACGGTCTGTAACTCAGCCCGCGTGCGCGCGAGTTCGGCGGTCAGATCGACCGACTTCTTGTCACTGGCAAGCAGTTTCGACTCGGCTGTCGCGCGAACCTCCGACTCGGCTTTGAGAACCGAGCGGACGTCGCCGACCTCACGCTCGAGCGTTGCCACGCGATCGCGGGAGTCACGCAACTCGACGCGGATCTTTTCGGTTTCGTTTCGCGCCAGGGTCAGATCTTCTTCAAAGCGCCGTGTCAGGGCGGCACGCGTCGGACGATCCCAAAAATACCATTCGACAAACCACGCAACCGCCGCACCGATCACAAACCAGATGACGGGTGTCAGGTCCATAGCATCCTCCCCGATCAATCAGATTCCTAGTTGCACGACAACAAGGCGTAGGCGCCCGTTGGACATCGAGTTCAAAGTACTGGATGCGTATTCATTTGTGAGTTGCCGCACCGGCCTTAACACGTTCATTATAACGGGCAACCCAGGCGTCGAACGTTAACTTTTGTGCGCACATCATGTTGACGGAATGCACAGGCCGGGTGAGCGAGTACAATGCTCTTTGCCATCTTCGCCACACGCGGTTGCTTCTGCGCCGCGCCAACCTCAGGGGAGGACGTGATGCGGATCGTGGGTTCCCTGCTTGCGGCCGTCGTCGGATTGCTCGGCCTGGTCTTCCTGATCGGGGCCCAGGGGCAGGTGCTGCGCTTCGCCGCCGGCGTCGTCCTTCTCGCGGCCGCGGGCGCGATCGTGTATTTCATGCTCCTGCGCCCGCAGGTGCAACAAATCCAACAGACTGTCGTACAAAAGATTGACTTGAGCGGCGACGTCAACCTCGAACGGATGACGTGCCAGGCCTGCAACGCCCCACTCAGCAAAGACGCGATCTCGCTCAAGGAAGGCGCCATCATGGTGACCTGTCCGAGCTGCGGCACGACGTATCAGATCGAGGAAAAACCCAAATACTAAAGAGCGAAGAGCGAGGGGTGAGGAGCGAAGAGCGAGCACTATCGCGCACTAGCGTTCGCTCTTTGCCCTTCGCTCTTCACCCCTCGCCCACGAGGTGTCCATGATCGTCGATCGTCTCGTCACTGGCCTCAAGGCCGACCTGGGCGGCTTCTGGGGCCAGGTGGCGCCGCCACAACTGCCGCCCCAGGGCCTGCATACTTTCAAGCTGACGCCGCCGGGCGGCACGGTGCGCCTGCATTTGCGCGTCGAGGCCGACGGCCATGGCCTGCTCTTCGTCGACGTCACCGATGTCGTCCACCTCAACCCAAGCGCGGCCTATATCGCCTGGCTGGCGTTGAACGGCCTGCCGCGTGAACGGGCTGCCGGCGCGCTTGCAGCGCGCTTCGGGGCACGGATGCCGATCGCGGTCGACCAGATCTACACCATGATCGAGCGCTTTGGGAATCCGGCGCTCGGCTGCCCGACCTGCGCGGTGCTGCCAGGCGGCGCGCGCGCCTCAGGGGCCGAAGTGTTGCCCGGCCCGGCCGTGATGGCGCAGACGGCGCTGTTCAGCACGACAGTGCATGCGCCGTTCAAGGCCGATCTGGCGATCACGTACGGCTGCAACAACCACTGCTCGCATTGCTACAACGAGCCCGACCGGCTCGATATGGCCTCGCTGACCGCCCCCGACTGGAAGCGCGTGATCGACGTGCTGCACCGGGTCGGTGTGCCGCATCTGATCTTCACCGGCGGCGAGGCCACGCTGCATCCCGACCTGCCCGAGCTGATCGCCTACGCCGACGGGCTCGGCCATATCTGCGGCCTGAACACCAACGGTCGGCGGATCGCGCATCGGCCGTTTATGCAGACCCTGGCCGACGCGGGGCTCAACCACATCCAGGTGACGCTCTCCTCCAGCCGCGCCGATCTGCACGACGACATCAACGGCGCGACGGCCTGGAAGCAAACCGTGCGCGGCATCGAGAACGCCATGGCCGTCGGTGTGCACGCAATCACGAACACCACGCTGATGCAGCGTAATCGCGATCATGTCGAGGAGATCATCGACTTCCTCTACAGCATCGGCATCCGCACCTTCGCCATGAACGGCATGATCTACTCGGGCGGCGGATACGGCGATACGGGCGCCAGCCCCGACGCGATCCCCGAGGCCGAGATGGCGCCGCTGCTGATCCGCGTCCGCGATCATGCAATCGAGCGCGGCATGCGCTTCCTGTGGTACACGCCGACCGAGTACTGCCGGCTCTCGCCGGTCGAGCTCGAGATCGGGGCTAAGCGCTGCAACGCCGGCGAGTATTCGCTGTGCATCGAGCCCAACGGCGACGTGCTGCCGTGCCAGTCGTTCTACGTCGCGGCCGGCAACGTCCTGCGCGATCCGTGGGAGTCGATCTGGGACTCGAACCTGTTCCGGAGCTTCCGCGACCGCGAGGAAAATCCGCGGCTGGCCGGCCTGCCTGAGAAGTGCTGGGAGTGCCCTGACCTGCCGCTCTGCGGCGGCGGCTGCCGGATCGAACGTGAGGCGCGCGACGGTGTGCACACCGCGACGGCCGGCGGCGGCTGCGCCGGGGCCTGCCACGCCGACGCGATCGGCACAGGCT
>DKKP01000363.1 GCA_002455335.1 Anaerolineales bacterium UBA6663
GCATCGCACAAGACCCACCCTGCGGCGTCAATTCTGCAAGGAGTGATAAGTGAGTCAGGAACGCCATCCCATCGAAGCCGAGATCCATCCCCTGCTGGCTCAGCGCTGGAGCCCGCGCGCGTTTTCGGGCGAAAGCCTGAGTACGGCGACGTTGCGGCAGCTGTTCGAGGCCGCGCGCTGGGCGCCGTCCTCGATGAATGAGCAGCCCTGGCGGTTCATCGTCGCGCGGCGTGACGAGCGCGACGCCTTCGAACGGATCTTCAACTGCTTGAGCGAGAGCAATCGCCGCTGGGCCGGCTCAGCCGGCGCCCTGGTCGTGGCCGTGGCGGCGAGGTTCAGCACGCGGAGCGGCCGCGAGAACGGGTCGGCGCGCTACGACCTGGGCCAGGCCGTTGCTCACCTCACGGTGCAGGCCATGGCGGCCGGGCTGTACGTCCATCAGATGGGCGGGTTCTCGGCCGACGCCGCGCGTGAGGCCCTGGCGATCCCCGAGGGCTTCGACCCCGTGGTCGCGATCGCCATCGGCCGATTGGGCGATCCGAGCACGCTTGCCGAGACCGATCGAGAGCGCGAGGCCTCGACCCGATCGCGCCGCGCCCTGGCCGAGACCGTGTTTGCCGGGTCCTGGGGACAATCGGCGCCGTTCACCGATTCTGCAGGTTGATCAGGGCGTCGTCCCGTCCCAGCCCGCGAGCCGCGCCAGAAGCCACCAGAACGCCTCACCCTTCACCTTACAGTTGAAGCCATGCGAGTGCGCGCACGAGGGCAGGCCCGTGCACTGGTCGGGGTGCGCGGCGCACCAGGTCGTGCACCAGGGGCAGCTGTCGTCGGCGTTCGGATAGTACGTGCCGGCGGGGTCGTAGCTTTCGATGTCGGCGAAGTCAAACAGGATCTTGCCGTTCGCCTGAGCAAAAGCCCGGATCTGGGCGTTGCGCTGGGCCAGGCTGCCAGTTGGGCCCGAGCCATCGAGATGGCCGGTCATGTACACGAAGCGCACCCCGGGATAGTCGCGCTCGAGGCCGCTCATCAGATTGAGATACGTGGTGATGTCGATCTCGGTCGCCGAACTGACCTGCCCGCACCACGACCACAACACGACGTTGCGATTGCTTCCCGAGCCGTTGAGGTAGGCCCGGGTCCGGCTCTCCCAGGTCACCCGATCGGGATTGCCCAGGTCGCCGCTCGGGTTGTAGTCCGCGATCGACAGCACATCGGCCTGGACAGCGCCGTTTGTGTTGAACGCCAGCGACGGGTTTTGATCCTGCCAGTAGTCGGCGCCGCTGATCAGCTGACTGCCGTGCGAGGTATGGCCATAGCTCAACCGAAGCTGATCGATCGCCTGCTCGATGTAGGCCTGTGGCACGGCAGCCAGATCGGCTGTCGTGTGGTCGATGATGATCGTCTGTGGATTGAAGGTATAGCTGGCGCCGAAACGCTGGATCGAAGGCAGGTTGATGGAATAGGGCTGGCCGCCCGATTGCGCCCAAACACTTGACCCACCCACGCGCGTGCCCAGGCTCACCACAGCGAGCCCCAACGCAAGACGTAGCCATAATCGCATCATGGTCTCGACCATCCTTTCGCTGTGAAGGTTATGGGCTCAATGGGCCTCGCTTGTCCATCATCCAATAGGTTGAATGTATTCCGGTCGACTATGGGATGTTTCGCGCGGGCGGGACGAGATGCCCCCTGGGCGCTCCGCGAAAGTGGTCTATTTCAAACGGCGTACATGTAAGGCGAAACAGACCACACGAATCATCACGAGCAGAGGATACGAACGGGCGACCTGGCAACACGCTGTCGTTCAAAGCTCAGGCTCAGAGACGACGGCCACCTCGAACAGGCTGGGCCAGAGCTTGCCGGTGACAAACAGCCGGCCGGCCGCGCCATCGTAGGCGATGCCGTTGAGCACGTCGGCGCCGGGGCGTTGCGCCTCGGGGAGCAGCCTGGTGAAGTCGATGCGGGCCAGCACGCGGCCGGTGGCGGGGTCGATCCGCACGACGTGGTTCGTTTGCCAGATGTTAGCGAAGACGGCGCCATCGATGTACTCGAGCTCGTTCAGACGCACGACGGGCTGGCCCCCGTCAGTGACCGCCACCTGCCCGATCGTCTCAAGAGTCGTGGGATCGACGAAGTACAGGTTGGCCGTGCCGTCGCTCATGATCAGGCGCGCGCCATCGTAGGTCAGGCCCCAACCCTCTGTCGGGTATTCCCAGGTGCGCTCGAGCGCGAACGTCTGCCGATCGTACACGTATCCGACGTGGTTCTGCCACGTGAGCTGGTAGATGCGATCCCCGACGACCGCGACGCCTTCACCAAAGACCTGCGGGTCGAGCGCGACCTGCTGCTCGACAACACCAGTAGCCGGGTCCACCCGGCGCAACGTCGACTGGCCCACCAGGCCCGTGCCCTCGTAGAAGTCCCCATCCACCCACTGCAGCCCCTGGATGAAGGCAGCCGGGTCGTGTGGATACGACGCGCGAACTTCGTATCCACAAACCGGAGCCGGCTGATCGGCCGCGATGAACCAGGCCTCAGGTAGCCAGGCGCGCTCGATGCGGCAGGTGTTGCGGGCATCGGTGATCAACCAGCCGAGCACGGCCAGGCACGGCACTACGATGACGACCGCAAGCCAGGGTCGAAGGCGTTTGAAGGACATGTTCGGATTATGCCACCGGATGGGAGTGATGGAACCGATGGCGAACCCGTGTGCGGCAGTCGTGACGCCCGAAGTCGATTGCCATCTTGGCGATATCCGCGGCTGACAATCCAATGCTCACGGCTCGTGCTCGCACACCTGCGTCGTCGAGGTTAACGCTCGGGCGCCGAATGGCGTACAATTGTTCTATGCGCGACCCGCTCGCCATTTTCTCCCCTGCAACCCGGGCCTGGTTCCGCGAGGCCCTGGGCGAGCCCACACCGCCGCAGCGCGAAGGCTGGCCCGCGATCCAACGTGGCGAACACACCCTGAGCCTGGCGCCGACCGGCTCGGGCAAGACGTTGTCGGCGTTTCTGTGGGCCATCGACGCGCTTTATCAGCGCGCCGCGGCGGGCGAGAAGATCGAGGGCATTGGCCTGCTCTATGTCTCGCCGCTCAAGGCGCTGAACAACGACGTCGAACGCAACCTGCGCGCGCCGCTCGAGGGGATCCGGGCCGCCGCCGCGCGCCAGGGCCTAAAGCTCCCGGTGCTGCGCGTGGCGGTGCGGACCGGCGACACGCCGGCCGGCGAACGCGCCGGCATGCTCAAGCATCCGCCCAGCATCCTGATCACCACGCCCGAGTCGCTGTACCTGATGCTCACCAGCCCGAAGGCGCGCGACCTGTTTCGAACCGTACGGAGCGTCATCGTCGACGAGATCCACACGCTGGTCGGCAACAAACGCGGCGCCCATCTCGCACTCAGCCTCGAACGACTCACCCACCTCGCCGAACGTCCCGTTCAGCGTATCGGGCTCTCGGCCACCATCCGGCCGCTCGAAGAAGCCGCGCGTTACCTCGGCGGCCAGGAGGTCGGGCCCGACGGCCCCGCGCCGCGGCCAGTGACCATCGTCGATGCCCATTACAAGAAGGACCTCAAGCTCGAGGTCGTCACAGCCGTCGACGACTTCAGCCAGCTCCCAGGCGGCAGCATCTGGCCGGCCGTTGTGCCGCAAGTGCTCGCCGACATCCTGCGTCACCGCACGACCCTGATCTTCGCCAACAATCGGCGGCTCGCCGAGCGCACGGCCGATCGGCTCAACGCCCAGATCCAGGCCGAGCGCTCGGAAGAAGTCGAGCCCGGCAGCACCGCAGCGCTGGCGCCCGGCGGGCTGATGCGCGACCGCGGCATGTTCGCCATCGGCGCCGAGGGCCCGATCCGGGCCCACCACGGCAGCATGTCGAAGGAAGCGCGCCGCGACATGGAGGCCGACCTCAAGGCCGGCAAACTTCCGGCGCTGGTCGGCACGAGCTCGCTCGAGCTCGGCATCGATATCGGCCACGTCGACCTCGTCGTGCAGTTGCAGTCGCCCAAGAGCGTGGCGCATGGGCTGCAGCGCGTCGGGCGCTCAGGCCACCTCGTCGGGCAGACCAGCCACGGCCGGATTTATGCGACCTTCCGAGAGGACCTGATGGAGGCGGCCGCGATCGCGCGCGGCATGCTCGACGGCGATGTCGAGCGCACCCAGACACCCGAGAACCCGCTCGATGTGCTCGCGCAGCAAATCGTGGCGCTGGTGGCGCTCGACACCTGGTCAACGGGCGCGCTCTTCGACCTGGTTCGCGGCGCTTACCCGTACCGCGGGCTTACCCAGGCTCAGTTCGAGAGCGTGCTCGACATGCTCACGGGCCGCTACTACTTCGATGCGGCCCAGTCGCCGGCCGTGGCGTCGCTGCGCGCCAAGCTGGCCTGGGACCGAACCGGCGACCGGCTTGTCGCGTTGCCCGGCACGCGCATGCTCGCGATGAGCAACGTCGGTACGATCCCGGACACCGGCGCATTCAGCGTGGTGCTTGGCGACGGCAAGACGCGCATCGGCGAGCTCGACGAGGAGTTCGTGTTCGAGACCCGCATCGGCGACACCTTCCTGCTGGGCAGCAACGTCTGGCGCGTGGCCGAGATCGCCGACGACCGCGTGGTGGTGACGGACGCGGCCGGCGCGACGCCGCGGATGCCGTTCTGGAACGGCGACTACCCGTACCGGCCGTACGAGCTCGGCGTGCGCATCGGCGCGTTTCGGCGCGAGATCGCCGAGCGGCTGGCGCAGCGCGACCAAACGGCGGTGGCGTCCGCCGAGTCCTGGCTCCGCGAGAACAACGCCCTCGACGAGCGCTCGGCACGGGCCCTGATCGCACATGTCGAAAGCCAGATCGACGCCGTCGGGGTGCTGTCGTCCGATCGGACGATCGTGTTGGAGACCTTCCGCAACGACGCCGGCGATCTCTGTCTTGTCGTCCAGTCGCCGTTCGGCGGGCGCGTCAACGGCGCCTGGGCGCTGGCGCTGCTGGCCGTGATCCGCGAGGCGATCGGCGTGACGCCCGAGGCGCAGACCAACGACGACGGCATCCTGTTTCGGCTCCCCGGGCTCGCCGACGGCGCCCCGGTTGACGCGGTGCGGGCGCTCACGGCCGACGAGGCCAGGCGCCTGATCCTCAACGAGCTCCCCGACTCGGCCGTGTTCGGCGCGCAGTTCCGGATGAACGCCGGCCGCGCCCTGCTCTTGCCGCGGATGCGCGGCATGAAGCGCATGCCTTTCTGGCTCCAGCGACTGCGCGCACGCGACCTGCTCGCACTGGTGCGGCGCTTCGACAACTTCCCGATCGTGGCCGAGACCACGCGCGATTGCCTCCGCGACGTCTTTGACCTGCCACACCTCAGCGAGGTGCTCGACGCCATCCATGCCGGCGCGATCGAGGTCGTGACCATCGAGAGCCAGACGCCGTCGCCGATCGCCAGCGGCCTGCTCTACAACTTCGTCAGCATCTTCATGTATGAGTGGGACGCGCCCAAGGCCGAGCGGCAGTTGCGCGCGTTGTCGGCGGCGCCGCTGTCGCACGAGACCGCGCCTGAAGATTCGGATTGGACGGGCAGGATAAGCCCCGAGGCCATCCAAGAAGTCGTCGCCCGCGCCGGGCACACGGCGGCTGATGCCCGGGCCCGCTCAAAAGAAGAGCTGGCCCTGATCGTACGCGAGCTGGGCGACCTGACCGAGGCCGAGATCCTCGACCGCTGCGCGGCCGATGGACGCGACTGGTTGGCCGAGTTGGCCGCCGAGGGCCGACTCAGCTCGATTTCGATCGACGGGCGCCCCCGCTGGGTCTCGGCCGAGCTGGCCAAGCGTTACGTGGCCCCGTGGTCCGTCGACGATATCCTGGCCCGGCACCTGCGCTGGAGCGGCCCGCTCTCAGGCGCCGAACTCATTGCGCGCTACCCGTTCGCGGCGGTCGAGTTGGCCGAGGTCTTGAGCGCGCGCGTCGATCGGCGCGAGCTGGTCCGGGGCTTCTTCACCGATCTGGCGACGCCCCAGATCTGCGACGCGCAACTGCTCGAGCAGATCCAACGGAGAACCGTGGCGCGGCTCCGTAGCGCTGTGCGCCCCGTCACGCTGACGGCCTACGCGGCCTTCCTGGCGCGGTGGCAGCATCTCGACCCACAGCACAGGCTGGATCAGGACAGCGCGGGACTGCGGTCGGCGATCGAGCAACTGCGCGGGCTGGCGCTGCCGGCGGCGATCTGGGAGCGCGAGATCCTGCCGACGCGCGTGATCGGCTTCGCGCCGAGCCGCCTCGACGACCTCGGCGGTGAAGGCGCGCTGATCTGGAGCGCAGCAGCGTCCGACGATGCGCCGCGCGACATCCGGCGCGCCCGGGTGCGCTTCTACTTCCGCGGCGAGGGCCGGCTGTTCGAGGAGCCGCCGCACGCCGAGGGCCTGGGCGCCGAGGCGCTTGCGGTGTTGGCCTTTCTCAAAGACGAAGGCGCCTCGTTCGCGACCGATCTCCTGGCCGGTCTTGGCCTGAAGATCGGGGCGCTCAACGCCGCGTTGACCGAGCTTGTCTGCGCGGGGTTGATCACCCACGATGCTTACGCGACCTATCGGGGCCTCGCGACGGCCGAGCCTGAGCGCGATCGCAGCGCCCCGACGCGGAGCGCCCTGGAAGAGGAACTTTCCGGCCGGATCGGCCAGCGCCCGCTTACGACGCTCAGGTACCGCGATGCACGCCGTCAGGTCGGGCGCCGGGTGCGTGAGCAGTTGCTGCTGACGCGGTCAAAGACGGCTCAGCCCGGAACGCAGCCTGCCGGGCGGTGGTCGGTCTTGCACAGGCCGGGCGTGCTCGGCCCCGAGGGCTCGCTCGACGGGTTGGCCGAGCGCCGGGCGCGGGTGCTTCTGGCGCGCTACGGCGTCGTCACGCGCGATTGTCTCGAACGCGAGACCTCGGGCTGGGATTGGGCGACGCTGTATCGCGTGCTTAGCCGGCTAGAGCTGCGAGGCGAGGTGCGTCGGGGCTACTTCGTCGCGGGGCTGGCGGGCGCGCAGTTCGCGCTACCCGAGGCCGTGGAGCTATTGCGGCAGGCGCCGGGCGACGAGCCGGTGGTGTTGAGCGCCGTCGACCCGGCCAACGTATTCGGGAACGGCGCCGAAGCTACGCCGCGCTTCAGCCGGGTGCCGACGACACACCTGGCCCTGATCGGCGGTCGCCCGGTCGTGATCTTCGAAGACTCGGCCCGCCGGGTGACGACGGCGCCGGGCGTCGATGACTATGCGGTCGAGGCCGCCTGGCGCGCGTATCTCGCGCGGCCAAGCGCGCCCGACCGAATCGTTGTCGCGGAATGGAACGGCGCAGAGGTCCTCGGCGGCCCCGGGCAGAACATCCTCCAAGAGCTGGGTTTCCAGCGGACCCCGACCACGATGGAGTGGCGGGCGCCGCGTTGAGCTGTGGTAACGACGGGACGCCGGAGCCGTGTGGCAGCTCGGGCGCCCCGCCGTTCGTTATGCCTGATGCGCGTGGTGCATCTGCAGGCTACGCACCTGCAGTTCACGCGCCGCCAGCGCCTGTATGCCGGTGACCGCGGCCGTGGCCGCGCTGAGCGTGGTCAGCAGGGTCACGGCGTGCAGCACAGCCGCGGACCGCATCGCCTGCATGTCGGCCGCAGAGCCTGCGCCGAGCGGCGTGTTGACGATCAGCTGGACCTCGCCGGCCTCGATCAACTCGACGGCGTTAGGGCTGCCCTCGCTGAATCGTTGGATCGTGCGCACCGGAAGCCCGGCGCGCGCGATCATGGCCGCGGTGCCGGGTGTGGCGAGCAGACCAAACCCCAGCCTGTGAAAATCCCGGGCCAGCTTGAGCGCCGCGCCCTTGTCGAAGTCGTTGACCGTGATCAGGACGTTTCCGTTCATGGGCAGCGGTGTGCCGGCGGCGAGCTCGGCCTTGGCAAAGGCATGGCCGAAGCGCGCCGCGTGGCCCATCACCTCACCCGTCGAGCGCATCTCGGGGCCAAGGCGATAATCGGCGCCCGGGAACTTCTTGAACGGCAGCACGACCTCTTTGACGAAGAAGCCGTCGACCTGCGGCGTCTGCGTGAAGCCAAGCTCGGCCAGGGTCTTGCCGGCCATGACCTGAGCGGCCAGTTTGGCCAGCGGCACGCCGGTCGCCTTGCTGACGAAGGGCACGGTGCGCGAGGCGCGCGGGTTGACNNCCTCGATGTGCTGCATCACCCCGGCGATGACCACGCGCTCGCTGTCGCAAAGGGCGTCGACGTCGACCTCGTAGGCGTCCTCGAGATAGCGGTCGATCAGCACCGGGCCATCGGGCGCGGCGGCTGTCGCGGCGGCAAGGAAGTCTGCGAGCTGCCGATCGTCGAAGGCGATATCCATCGCGCGCCCGCCGAGCACG
>DKKP01000190.1 GCA_002455335.1 Anaerolineales bacterium UBA6663
GGATCCCATCGCGCCCGTTTGAGACGGCGCCGAGCGTGGCCGCCAGCCGCGCCGCAAGCTCTGGGTCACCGGCCGCCACGATCCCGGCCGGGCTGATGGCCATCGCCACGCCGTCGCTCCACATCTGATGGTTGAAGGCGCCGGACTCCGGGGCGTGAAGACCGGCCGCTAGATTGCGCGTCGAGCACACATCGCTGAAACCGCCGGGACGATAGGCGCGGCCCAGGGCGAGTAGCTTGTCGCGCCACTCGGCCTCGACCTGTTCGCGCGTGATCGTCTTGCCAAACGTGATCAACNNGTGTCGGTCCCGGCCGTCTCGGCGTTGAGGAAGCCCGTGAGACGGCCATGGGCCGCGCGGATCTCGGCAGCCGTGCGACCCTCGACCGGCGCGCCCATGGCGTCACCGATCGCCACGCCGACCAGCGCGCCGTGCGCGCGCCGCAATACATCGTTTCGATCTAGCGGCATTGTGTCTCGATCCATTCTGCGGCGCCGCCGATCCCGGTCGACGTCTCGCCGCCCAAAGTCAGAACCCGCCCCGACAACGCGACCGCGGCCAGCCAGGCGCGCGGGGTATGCAGCGCCGGCGGCTGACAGACCGCGCCGCTGTCGGGGTCGATCCGCTCGACCAGGCCCAGATAACCTGTGCCGTCGTAGCCGCCGGCCACGATGACGTCTCCGTCGACGACGACCGCGGCCGCCCAGGTGCGCGCAACGATCGGCCAATCGACAACGGACCAGCCGCCTGGTTCGGGGTCGTACCGTTCGACCACGCCCGAGTATCCGAATGCGTTGTACCCGCCGATCGCGTAGAGCACGCCTTCGATCGCCACAAGCGTCAGCCCTCGGCGCGGCTCGTTCATGCGTGGAAACCGCGACCAGGTGTCGGTCTTGGGTTCATAGACCTCGACCAGATCCTGGTAGCCCTCGAGATCGCCATCGCTGGTTCCGTCAAAGCCGCCGGCGACCACGATCCGACCGTCCCAGACCGCCACCCCGGGCTCGCGGCGCGGTGTGGGCAGGTGAGTGGCCACGCGCCAGGCGGTTTCATCGGCGCGCAGCGCCTCGACCTCCGAGACCAGACCGCCGTCGGCGCTCCAGCCCCCGACGGCCCACAGCACGTCGTCGAGACTCACCAGACCGTGTTGGCTCCGCGCGACCCCGAGTGCGGGCCCGGCGACCCAGTGCACACCATCGAACACCTCGACGGTGTCGAGCTGTGTCGCCGTACCGCTCCAACCACCGACCGCGAACACGCGCTCGCCGAGCAGGGCAGCGCCCAGGGCCCGTCGGGGCGCGATCGTGGGCGCCATCTCGCTCGTTGTGTCTGTCGCCGACACGGCGGGCCTCCCCGGCTCGAGAGCCGACGGCGGCGCACATGCTATCAGGCCGAGCGCCAGGGTTGTGCCTACCCAAAACCCGGGCTTCACGTCGTCGGCTCGTCGTTCGTCGGCACGCTGCTCAGGAATTCCAGAACGGCCTGGCGGAACGCCGGGTGTCGTTCGGCCGTGGCGTGGTTCGCGCCCGCGATGACCACGATCCTGACTTGAGGCATCCAGTCTTTCAGGCGATCGAACCCGACCCGATACGGGTCCGCCGACCCGACGACGCCCAACGTTGGCACCCGCACGGCGCGCAGCTCGGCTTCGGTGACGACCTGTGCCCGATTGGCGCGCCGCGAAGCCGCGAGGGCAAGTCGATCCTGGCCCATAAGGATGGCGCGTGAGCGGAGCGTGATCTCGTGCTCGCTCAGCCCGGCTTCGAGCCGGCTGATCAGGGCCGACAATCGGCCGGCTTCGAGTTCGTCGGCCTCGACACCGACCCGGGCTTCATCCTCCTCATCCGTCCAACCCAGCCGCCCGGGCGCTCCGCCAAGCGTGGCGCTCAGCAACCGCTCGGGATGCGTGACCAGCAGACGCGCCAGGATGTGCGCGCCCATCGAGTAGCCGATCACGTGCGCGCGCGGCAATTCGAGGTGATCGAGCAACCGGATGATGTCCTCACCCATCTCTGGCCCATACAGGGCCGGATCGTGTGGCTTGTCGCTCCGGCCATGGCCACGACAGTCGAATGCGATCACGCGATAGCGCTCGGCCAGGGCATGCGCAAGCCCGCTGTCGAACCAGCCCTCGAGCCGGCCCGTGAAGCCGTGTACGAGCACCACAGGTTCGCCGCTTCCGACTGTCCGATACCTGATCCACACCCCGGCCGAGTCAAAGAATGACTCCATGCACTACGCTCCCGCGCCCTCATCCCTTGATCCCGACGCTCGCGATCCCGCCGATCAGGTACTTCTGCGCAAAGAAGTACAGCACGGCCGGTGGGATCACGCCGATCAGCGAGCCGGCCATGATCAGGTTCCACTGGATGTTGTAGCGGCCCTTGAGCATGTTCAGACCAAGCTGGATCGTGTAGTCGTCGTACTTGCTGATATAGATCAGCGGATCCAGGAACTCGTTCCACGTCCACAAGAAGGTCAGCACGCCGGTGACCACCATCGGCGGCACACACAGCGGCAGGATGATCCTGAAGAACACATCCCAGGTCGAGGCGCCGTCGATGCGCGCGGCCTCGTCGAGGTCGCGCGGGATCGTCATGATGTACTGGCGCATCAGGAAGATGAAGAACGCATTGCCAAAGAACGACGGCACGATCAAGGGCAGGTAGGAGCCGACCCAACCGAGCGATTGAAAGACCACGAAGCGCGGCAGCAGCATGATCTGGCCCGGGATCATGAGCGTAGCGATCAAGAGCATGAACAGCGTATTGCGCCCCGGGAAGCGCAGCCGCGCAAAGGCGAAGGCCACGAGCGTGCACGAGAACAGGTGTCCGACGATGTTCATGACCGCGATGAAGAGCGAGTTGAGCCCAAAGCGCAGAAACGGCATCTGGGTCATGACATCGCTGAAGTTCTGCCAGCGGATCGGGTCGGGCCAGTACACGGGCGGCCAGGCGAAGATCTGCTGCCGCTCTTTGAAGGCCGTGAGCGCCATCCAGCCGATGGGGATGCCGATCATCACGAGCGCCAGAGCGGTGAGCGTCAGGAACACGACGGCCGAGTTCGCGTGTCGCGCCCAATTCCGGGCCGGGGCGCGTCTGGGCGGTTGCGTGGCCGGGATCGCGCTCATGAGTCGGTTCCCTTTCCTTCGGATTCGTAGAACACCCAGAGCGGTGAACTGCGGAACACAAGGGCCGTAAACGCCATGATGATCACGGCCATGATCCAGGCCAATGCCGACGCATAGCCCATGTCGAAGTCCTCGAAGGCCGTGCGGAACATGTAGAACATGTAGAACAAGGTGGACCGCGCCGGCCCGCCGCCCGTGATCACGTACACGGCCGTGAACACCTGGAAGGCGTCGATCAACTCCATCACCAACTGGAACAAGATGGTCGGCGAGAGCATCGGCAGCGTGACGTTCCAGAACTTGGCCAGCCGCCCGGCGCCGTCGATCTCGGCCGCTTCATACAGGTGCGGTGGGATGTTCTGCAGGCCCGCCAGGTAAATGATCGCGCCGCCGCCGACCCGCCACAGGCTCATCAGCGCCACGCTTGGCAACGCCCAGTCGGGGCTCCAGAACCAGTTCGGCCCCTGAATGCCGATCGCGGCCAGCAGCGTGTTGGCCACGCCGTACTCGGGGTTGAGCAGCCACATCCACATCAACGCCACAGAGACGCCCGAGAGCACCACGGGCAAATAGAACAACGTCCGGAAGATCCGCATCCCCGGCAGCGGGTGATTGAGCAGCAGAGACAATCCGAGCCCGGCCGCCAGGTTGAGCGGCAGCGAGATCGCCACGTACGTGAAGGTCACGCGCATCGACTGCCAGAAGTCGGGGTCCTTGGTGAAGATCCGGATGTAGTTGTCGAGCCCGACAAATCGCGGGGGCACGGTGATCTGCCAATCGGTGAAGCTCAGGCCGAACGAGGCCACGAACGGCCCGGCCGTGAAGACCAGAAAACCGATCAGCCACGGGCTGATGCCGATATAGCCCTCGATGGCTTCACGTGTGGCCGGGCGGAGGTTCAGGCGTTGAAGCATGTGTGTCTCTGCGATGCGCCAGCGGCCCGCAGCCGGCGGACCGCCGATGAACGACCAGGTACGGCGGACCGCAAACCAGATGCAGCGGTCTGCGGTCCGCCATCAACAGCCGATTTAGCTCAGCCCCAACGCCTTCCGCTCGGTGTCGACGATCTCCTGAGCGGTGGCCACCGTGTTGTCGAGCTCGGTCTTGATTTGATCGCGCTCGATATCGCCGAGATAGATCCGGTCGTACAGATCCTGGTTCAGGCGCGTGACCTTGCTGAAGTACGGGAAGCGCCCCGAGAACTCCCAGACCTGTGGGGTCTTGAGGATCTCGAAGAAGAACTGCACGCGCGGGTCGTCCTGCGCCGGGTGGTCGGGCCACAACGCCGGGATGTTCGCCGTGTAGCCCTTGTTCTGTGCCTGCAGGAAGCCCTGACCGTCCATGCCGGTCATCCACTTCAACCACTCCCAGGCCGCATCCTTCTTCTGGCTGGCCTTGGGGATGCCCAGCTGGAGCGTCCAGCCATTCGTGATCACGTCCTGGCCATCGACCTTGGGATTATGCACCAGGCCGAACTTGACGCCCGACTCGTCGACGCGCCCGAACTGGCCGTTGTTGAGCCCGGCGAAGCCGAGCCGGCCGGTCATGAACAGGTCGATCGGGCCCGTGCCCTCGGTGCTGAGCGCCTGGAACTCCGAGAAGGTGGGCACGGCGCCCGAGCGCGCCAGATCCCACATGAACTCGAAGGCGGCCACGGTCTCGGGGCCGTTCATGAAGCCGTCGACGACCTTGCCGTCATTGTCGAAGGGCCGGGCGCCAAACGCGAAGAACTCGGCGCGCCAGACACGCGTAGGCATCGCGGCGCCGAAGATCTTCTGATCGCGGTTCGTCAGCGCGACGGCGTCTTCGAGCCACTGCTGCATCGTGTAGCCCCACTCGGGCGTCTTCAGGCCCTTCGCGGCGAACAGGTCCTGATTGTAGAAGTACATGGTCGCGCCGACGCCGATCGGCAACCCGATGATCTGCTCACCGTAGCGGCAGCGCGAGTCGAAGTGCACCTTCGAGTACATGCCGATGTCGAGGCCGTCGCGCTCGATGAAGGCGCGCAGATCCTCGGCCTGCGGGAACCAGTCGGCGCTCCAGAAGGTCGAGACGTCGGGCACGCCCGAGCCCGTGCCGAGCACGGTCGTCATCTTCTCCGAGAAGCCGTCGTCGGGCAGGAACGTCGCGTTGACCTTGACGCGCTGACCGACCTCGGTGGTGTGGTAGTAGTCCAGCCAGGCGCGCTGCGTGGCCTCGTCGCCGACATCGGCGCCGCCGACCGTCCACCAGTCGATTTCGCCGGAAGGCAGCGGCACAGCCGTTGGTGCCTCGGTTGCGGGAACGGCCGTGGCGGCCGGCACTGCAGTCGCCGCTGGTGCGTTGGTGGCTGGCGCCGCCGTGGGCGCCTCGGTCGCGGGTGGGGTGCAGGCGCCGAGGGCCAGACCGGCGGTCGATAGGCCCGCGTACTTCAAGAAGGCACGGCGCGAAAACGTGTTGCGGTTCATGGGCAGCTTTCCTCCTCGGACGAGCGAACAACGGTTGGAACATCGAGACAGCCAGGGTGGAACGGATGTGTGTGGATGATCACCTCCTCGGTAGACGGCTCACATGGCGAGCGGTTCACACGATCAGCGCGGCAAGCCCGTCGGCCAGCGCCACGATGTCTTCCTGGGCCGCGAAGCGCAGACACACGCCGGACGGGCGGCGCACGCGTTCGATCCACTCGGGTGGGATGACGCCGACGCCGTGCCGCGCGCCGGTCAACGCGCCCACAACGGCCCCGATCGTGTCGGCGTCGCGCCCGAAGTTACAGGCCCAGAACAGGCCGCGGCGAAAGTCGCCGTCGGTCAGCCGAAAGACCGCCAGGGCCTGCGGGATCGCCTCTGCGCTGACTGAGTGCACGGGCGTCCATAGATCGTCGTGCAGGCGCTCCCAGGCGGCTTCGATACAGCCGGCCTCGCTGCAGATCGCATCCGCCCGCGCCTGAGCCCGGCCGAGCCAGCTGTCGGCCGGGATTGCCGCGCGCGCTGCCGAAAGGATCTCGTCCGTGCTGCCGTCGACCATGGCCACGGCCACGGCCGCCGCGACCGCCTGGGCCGCCCAAATGCCATCGCCGTCATGGCTGACCTGCGCTTCGATCTCGGCCAGCTCCAGCGCGCGCGGGACATCGCCCGCGCACAGGATGCCGATCGGCGCAATCCGCATCGCGGCCCCGTCGTCGTCGTTCATCACGTTGTCGCGGCCCGAGAGTGGCGGGAGCATGCCGCGCTGAAGGTTCGCGACTGCGCCGTACAACGGCCTGCCGCCGCGCTCGAAGACGCCGCCCTGTTCGAGGATCAGCGCCCGCCAGGACTCGACGAGCGCTTCCGGCGTCAACGCACCACCACAGGTTAACAATGTGCGTGCGGTCAGCAACGCGAACTCGGTGTCGTCGGTGCTCCGTGCCGCGCCATTGAGCGACGTGGCCAGGCCGTAGCGCTTGCGGTATTCGTCGTTGCGGCCGAGGTCGCCGAGGGCATCGCCCACCGCCAACCCCAGCAACGCACCACGGGCCTTGGCCGTGCGCAGGGCAAGGTCGTGGCTGAGCGTTTGTCGCGTAATCATGTGCCTCCTCTCGCGGTCGTCCACTTGCGGGAACGTTCCCACGCCTGGGTCAAAAAAACCGACCCGGCGGCTGTCGCGTGACCGCCGGATCGTGACGGGTTCAGGCCCTGGGCGGCGCCGTTGTGCCGCGCACCATGAGTTGACAGGGTAGGGCGCGCAAACGGCCCTGCGGCGGCGCCTCGCCGTTCAAGCGCTCGAGCAGGAACTGGGCGGCCAGCCGTCCGGTCTCATACTTGGCCTTGATCATCGTGGTCAGCGGCGGCGTCATCATCGCCGCCGGATAGATATCGTCCATGCCGATGACCGAGAGGTCGCCGGGCACATCGACGCCGGCCTCGCGCGCCGCCTGCAATGCCCCGATCGCCAGGATGTCGTTCGAGGCGAAGACCGCGGTCGGACGGTCGTTCAGCGCCAGGAGTTGACGCATGGCCCAGTGCCCGCCGGCCCTGTCGAACGGCGCTTCGACCACAAGACAGGCCTCCCGTGGCAGATCATGCTGGCGCAGGAACTCGAGATAGCCATCTTGCCGCGACTGGGCCCAACCTGTGCGATGTTGGCCCCAGATAAAGCCGATTCGACGATGCCCGAGCACATACAGATAGTTGAAGGCCTCGAGCGTGCCGTGGTAGCTGTCTGAGCCGACCACGTCGAAATTCGGGAAGCGATTGCCTACGCCCAGCACCACGGTCGGCGTGTTGAGCGCCATTAGGTCCTGGTTGCTGACGGCAGTCGGATTGATGACAAGCGCGTCGAACCGATTGCGCCGCAACGTCTGTAGGAAGTCTTTCTCACGCGCCACGTCCCAATCGCTATTGGCGAGCACCACCGAGTAGCCGGCCTGTTCAACGGTGTCTTGCAGCCCGCGCGCCACCTCAGGCCAAAACGGGTTCGTGATGTCGGGCGTCACAAGCATCAGCATGTACGTGCGATCGGTGCGCAGGCTGCTGGCGATGACGTTGCGCTCATAGCCCAACTCACGGATCGCGCGCAATACGACAGCCGCGGTCTCCGGGCTGACACGCAGGCCATTGCCCTGCAATACCCGCGAGACCGTGGATTTCGAGACCCCGGCTCGCGCGGCGACGTCGATGATGGTCGGTCGATTTGGCATGGATGCGGGAACGTTCCCGCAACAGAGTATGCGAATCAGGGGGCGCTGTCAACCACCAACCTGTCGGTTGGGTTGGCGCGATCCTTGTTGGCCTGGTGAAGCGCTGTCGCGGGCAGCCAGTGCGCGAGGGCTTCGGCCAGAGCCTGACGCGTCACGGGTTTGCTGAGGTAATCGTCCATCCCGGCCGCCAGACACAACTCTCGGTCGCCGGCCATGGCGTTGGCGGTCATGGCCACGATCGGCACCCGGCCCTCGGGTCGGTGGGCCGCTTCCCAGAGCCGAATGTGCCGGGTCGCCTCGAAGCCATCCAGAACAGGCATCTGGCAATCCATCAGGA
>DKKP01000262.1 GCA_002455335.1 Anaerolineales bacterium UBA6663
GGCGCCCGCGCCATGGCTGGCGGTCGCTGTCGCGGCCGGGCTCTGGGCCCTGACGCTTGGGCTCGGCTGGGGCGGCGACCGGCCGTGGCGCCGCTGGGCGCTTTGGGCGCTGCTGACGATCGACCTGATCGGCCACGGCGCCTGGGTCGAGATCGACTTCCTAGACCCGACGCTTGGGTACCAACACCCGATTGCCGTTGCTTTCCTACAGGGCCGCTCTGGCCCGACGCGCATCGACGTGGCGACCCCGACCGTGGCGCCCGACTTCGGCGCTCGCTACGGCTTCGATGACATCGGCGGAATCTACAACCCGCTCGGGCTGGCGACGATGCAGACCTTCCGCGATTCGCTTGGCGCACGCGGCTCGGATCGCTACGACTTCCTCGGCGCGCAGTGGATCCTGGCGGGCAAAGACGAGCCACCCGCGGCCGATCCCGCGATCGTGCCGGTCTATGTCGACGACCCGGCGATCGACATCTATCTCAATAACGGGGCGTTGCCCCGGGTCTCGTTGCGCGCCGCCGCCGATGTGGTCGAGGAAGGTCAGGCGCTCGCGAAACTGATGGAGCCGGGCTATGCGTTGAAGGAACGGGTCGTGATCGAGCCGATCGCGGCGCTGGGTTCGGGCGTCGCCGGCCCGGCTGTGCCACCGAGGTGGGATGCGTCAGTCGGTGGAGGCGGCGGACGTCTGCAGATAGAGGCCTATGACGCCGAGCGGATCCGACTGCGTGTGACCACGTCCGATCCGTCCTGGCTTGTGTTGGCCGATGCCTGGTACCCCGGCTGGCGCGCGACGATCGACGGCGTTTCGGTCCCCGTCTTTCGAGCTAATCTGGCCTTTCGGGCGATTGCGCTTGAGTCCCCCGGTGAACACGTGGTCGAGCTCGTCTTCCTCCCAGCCACGCAGGTGCTTGGCGGCGTTCTGGCCGTGATCGGGCTCGTGGCCGTCGCGGCCGATTTGCTCTGGAAGCGCCCCGGTCGTGATATCCTCAAGCCATGACCACCCGACGCCTCACTGCCTTCGAGATCCAGGAAGCTCGCCGTGTGTTCGGAGACGGCCTCGACTACGAGCGCGTGCGCGTGGTCGAGAACAACTACTTCCCGAACTTCATCGCCGACATCGGCGCGGCGCTGCAGGGGCGCAAGCGCACCTGGGATAACGGCATCACACTTGGCAACCACGTCATGTTTCCGCGCTCGCTCAAGACCGATGCGGCCACGGTCGACGGCGGCGATCTGATGGATATCGGCTGGTTGATGCACGAGTTGACCCATGCCTGGCAGTTCCAGTTGGTCGGCTGGCGCTATCTGTATGAGACGCTCAGCGTGCAGATCAAGATGGGCATGGCCTGCTACAACTATCAGGGCACTCATGCCACAAAAGCCAAGGCCGTGCGGTCGGCGTGTCAGGTCGGGCAGGATATCGAACACTTCAATTTCGAGCAGCAGGGCGATTTCTCGCGCGATTACTATTTCGAGCTGCGCGGTGGACGCGAGCACGACGCCTGGGAGCCCCTGGTGCGCTCGTTTCAATCCAAGCGCCATCCGCTGATCCGGCGCAAACGCCAGACGACGTGAATCAAAACAGCCCGGGCAACGCCCGGGCTGTTTTCGTTACGGGTCGGGTCTAGGCCTCGCCGCGGGCGGGACGTTCGGGGCGCAACACCTCGGTGGCTTCGACGCTCTGGACCTTGCCCTTGAGTTCAACCGCGCCGATGGCTTTGAGGTTGAACTGGCCCTCGACGGCGCGCGCGGTCTGCGGGCCGATGATGATCCGGTTAGGCCGGGCCAGCGTCTGCAGCCGTTGCGCCGTATTGACGCTGTCGCCAAGCACGGTGAACTCGATCCGCTCGTCGGTGCCGACGTAGCCGGCCATCGCGGTGCCGGTGTTGATGCCGATGCTCATCTCGGCCATCTCGTTCTCGGCCATGTTGAGCGAATCGAGCCGCTGGAGCATCTCGAGCGCGGCCTTGACCGCACGCTCCTCGGGGTTCTGGCGCTGAGCGATCACGCCAAAGACCGCCATCAACCCGTCGCCCATGTACTTGTTGAGCAGCCCGCCGTTGTCAAAGACCACGTCGGTCATCTCGTGATAGAAGCGGTTGAGGATCTCGCTGAAGCGCTTGGCCCCGACGCGCTCGGCCAGCGTCGTCGACTCGGCCAGGTCGGCAAAGAGCACAGTGATCGTGCGCTCCGAAAGCGGGGGCAGCGCGCCGGTCTGCAGGTAATCTTGCAGCAGATACTCGGCCTCGGGCGGCGACAGGAAGCGCTGCAGCAGTTGCCGGATGCGCTGTTCCTTGCGCACGTGCTCGAGCAGCCGCGTGCGCTGGATCGTCAGCGCGGCCTGATGGCTGATCGCCACTGCGAGCTGCAGATCGCTCTGGTCGAACGGGCGCGCGAGCGGTCTCGTCTTGTAGACGTAGATCAGGGCCACGACTTTCTCGCCGCTCATCACCGGCACGCACATGGCCGAACGGATGCGCATCAGCACGGCCGACTTGCCCAGCTGCGGGTTGGCCTGCGCATCCGGGATGATCACGGCCGAACGCTGATCGAGCGCCAAACGCGCGATCGACACCGGGAAGCCGAGGTCGTGCAGCTGGCTGAAGCGCTCGGCCAGGATCACCTGGCACTTGTCGGCGCCCATGGCCACGCGCATCATGTCCGACACTTCGCGCAGCGCGGTGTCGAGGTCGATCACGGTGTTCAACCGGCTGGCGACCTCGTATAACAGCACCGCATGATGATCGAGCGACTCGAGCAGCAGGTCGCGCGTCAGCGGTTGCGTGCCCGGCAACGAGATCACTTCGTTTCCCGGCCCGGGCTCGGTGTCACGCCGGGTGAGGGTCAGCACATGTTGGCCGATCCTCACCTGATCCTCCGACGTCACGCGCCGCGGTTGGGTGACGCGTTCGCGGTTGACGAAGGTCCCGTTCGTGCTGCCGACGTCGACCAGCACGATCGACTGATCGCTTGGGTCGAGATGCAGCTCAGAATGGTTGCGAGAGGCCGATTCATCGGGCAACGGGATGTCGCTATCGGACTTGCGTCCGATGGTCGTCTTGCCCGGCTTGAGCACATATTCCCGCGGTTCCCCCCGCGGCGAGCGCACCGTCACAATCCACATAGAAGAGAGACCATCCGGCTCTTGGTTAGATCCCGGTTATTTTACTCGAGCGCTCGCGATAAACCAGCGAAAGAGCGCTTCGAATGCACGGACATAACCATGCAACGATTGTGCCAGGGCGCGTAAAGAGCACAGAAAGATCGTCGTGCCCGTGGTGATTGGCCGGTTCGACAGGCCCTCTCCCCATCTTATGCAAATTGACCTCCGGCCGCGAGGGAAATAGGTCCCGTCGCTGCTGCGCGCTGGCAAGTCGTCAGTTCGGGATTCTGGCCGCGGATTGCGCAGTTGTCGCGGATGACGCTCACCTGGCCTATTCAGAACGCTGGCCCCGAGTTGCGCAGCAGAGCTGCCCCTCTGCGAAATCCGTGCAATCCGCGGAACAAGACCCCGACAACTCACCACTTGGCCTGGCGTGCACACCCCTCTGCAGCTACGCCGGGCCTCGCTATAATCCGAGGATGGTGCTCCCATCCGAGATCAACGACTGGCTTGAACCGGTGGATCCGGGACGGCGCGGCTGGTTGGATGCGCTCTGTCGTCGCGCAGAGGCCCTTGGGATGAGCGTCGCCCTGGTCGGGGGATTCGTGCGCGATCGGCTGCTAGGGATCGCGCCCGATGACTTCGATCTCATCGTCGAGGGCGATGCCACCATGCTCTCGCGCGATCTCGAAGCCTCCCTTGGCGGCCGGCTGCGCGTGCACCGTCCTTTCGGCACGGCCACCTGGCAAGCGCCCGATGGCCATGCCTTCGACCTCGCCAGCGCCCGCCACGAGACCTACGCGCATCCAGCGGCGCTGCCGACCGTCACGGTGGGTGGATCGCTCGAGCAGGATCTCGCGCGCCGGGACTTCACCGTCAACGCCATGGCGCTGCCCTTGACCGTCGGCGGCGTCGCCCGGCTGGTCGACCCGCATGGAGGCCAGTCTGACCTCGCGTCCCGGCAACTGCGGGTGCTGCATGCGGCCAGCTTCATCGACGACCCAACCCGGCTCTTCCGCGCGGCGCGCTACGCGGCGCGCTACGGCTTCACGCTCGAGGCGCAGACGGCCGGGCTCGTGGCCCGCGGCGCCGCGCATGTCGCCGACCTCACCGGTGACCGGATCCGCCATGAG
>DKKP01000234.1 GCA_002455335.1 Anaerolineales bacterium UBA6663
CCTCACAGCACCCATCCCTTCCCGTATCCGCCTCGGAGAGAGGTCTCAATGCAAGACACCGTATTGGGCATCGACATCGGCACCTCAGCCGTCAAGATCATGGCCTTCGATCTGAACGGGCGTGAGGTCGCGAGCGCCGGTCTGCCGTACCCGCTGCTGACGCCGCAACCGGGCTGGGTCGAACAGGACGCGGAAACCGTCTGGNNCTGGTGCAGGCGCTCAAGGATATCGTCGCCGGCACAAACGGCTACCGAGTCCTCGGCCTCGCCATCGCCGCGCAGGCTGGTTCGATCATCGCGACCGATCTGGCGGGCGATCCCGTGTACCCGATGATCACGTGGTTGGATACACGCTGTCAGGAACTGACCCGCCAATGGGGCGCTGACGGCACGGCCGCCACGATCCGCAGGTTGAGCGGCTGGCATCCCTTCGCCGGGCTGCCGTTGCCCTCGATCGCGTGGTTGCGCCACAACCGTCCCGACGTGCACGCGAGCGCCAAACGCTATCTCGGACCGGCCGATTTCTTCATCCACCGACTCACCGGCGCGTTCGCCACCGACCTGTCGGCGGCCTCCGAGATGTTGCTGCTCGACATCCAGACGGGGCTGTGGAACGAAGAGCTCTGCGCCATCGGCGGTGTCGACTCGACCCGGCAGTCGGTCGTCGGCTGGGCCGGTCGCCGGGTCGGCGCGATCACGGCCGAGGTCGCGGCATTGACTGGCCTTCCGGTCGGGACGCCCGTGATCGCCGGCGGCAACGACCAACCGTGCGCGGGGCTGGGCATGGGCATGACGGCGCCCGGTAAGGTGATGCTCTCGACCGGCACGGCCTGGGTGTTGATGAGCGTGGTCGATGCGACCACGACCGAGGGCGTGCCCGAATGGGTCAACCTGTATTTCCACGCCGTCCCGGAACAGCGTCTGGGCGGTCAGCTCGTGGGCGGCTTCGGCGCCACAGTCGATTGGTGGCTGCGGCAGAGCTTCGCGAGCCCGTCCGAACTTGATCTTCAAGACCTTTCGGCGCTCTACCCGGCGCTCAACGCGGCGGTTGAAGCCAGCCCGCCGGGCAGCAACGGGCTGCTGTTCCTTTCGATGAATGGCCCGTCGCAGATTCCGGGCGCGCGGCCCGGCGGTGGGTTTGCGGGCCTGGAGTTGGCGCACACCCGCGCCGATATGAGCCNNTATGAGCCGCGCCATCCTCGAGGGCTGCGCGTTCGAAGTACGCTGGGCGCTCGACGAATTGCGCGCAGCGGGTGTCCCTGTCGACGAGCTCTGGCTGGCGGGCGGCGCGACGCGCAGCCCGGTCTGGCCCCAGATCCTGGCCGATGTGTGCGGCGTCCCGGTGCAGGTTGCCGGCGACGTCGACTGGGCCGCTCTGGGGGCCGCCGCGCTGGCCGGCTGGGGCGTCGGCGCGTTCCCGGATCTCGACGCCGCGATCGCGAAGCTCCAGCCTGAACATCGCTGCGTGGAGCCCGACACGGGCCTGACCGAGCGCTATGCGGTGCTGCTCGCCCAATATCAGAAGATCTCGCGAGCCGTCAGCGCGGCGCGATGAGATTGTTTCGGGCGTGGTGCACCCCGCACCGAGATGTGTGGCTTCGCGCCGCATCGCGTTGCGGGGTGCGCCTCGCCCCATCCTAGATCAGGAGCAACCATGACGAACATCAGCCTCAATCGAGTCGGCGTCGCGATCATCAGGGACGCCATCGCACGGGCCGAGGAGTTCCAGATCAAGTCCTGGACCGCAGAGTGCGGCGCGACGCTGGTCGACATGGGCAACAGTTGCCCCGGGAGCTGGAAAGCCGGCCAGGCCTTCGTCGAAGCGGGCTTTGGCGGACAGGGCAAGGCGAGCTACGGCCGCATGGAGATCGGGCCGTTCACTGTGCCGACCATCGACGTGTGGGTCGACAACCCGGTGCTGGCCGTGGTCGCATCGCAGGCCGGCTGCTGGGAGCTCGGCAAGGGTGAGTTCGCCGAGATCGGCTCCGGGCCGGCCCGCGCCGTCGCACTTGCCGATCGCTGGTCGGGGCACGGCTATCGCGACCCCGATCCGAGCGCCGTGGTCGTGCAACTGCAGACCGCGCGCGTGCCTTCGGATGCGTTGTGTCAGACCGTGGCGACGGCGTGCAACGTCGCGCCCGAGCAGGTCTATGTGGTCTTCGCGCCGACGGCCTGTCTGGTGGGAGCGGTGCAGGTCGCGTCGCGCACCGTCGAGCAGGTGATGATCAAGCTCTTCCTGCGCGGCTTCGACATCCATGCCGTGAAGTACGGCTTCGGCACGGCCCCGGTCGCCCCGCTCTCGAAAGACGAGGGCGAGATCATGGGCCGCGCCAACGACGCTCTGTTCTACGGTGCCACGACCGTGCTATACGCCGACGTGCCCGACGAGGCCATCACGTCGATCCTGCCCACGTTCACGTTCGACGTCAACTCGGGCGAGTACTGGGGCATGCCCTTCGCCGAGATCTTCGAGCGCTTCAACCGCAACTGGTTCTCGGTGCCGGATCTGCTCGACTCGCCGGCCAGGGTGATCATCAACAGCCTGCAGACCGGGCACTCGTTCGTGGCCGGCCAGATCAACCTCAAGGTGCTGGCGCGCTCGTACTTCGGCCACACCCTCTGAATGAGATGGCGAAGCGCACAGTGTGATGGGCGGCTGCGCCGCCCATCACACTGTGCGCCTCGCCCGACCTTCACATCGAGGTCAGCATGCGTTATCGCGAGTTTGGGCGTACGAGCTGGTCGGTGTCAACGATCGGGTTTGGGGCCTGGGAGATCGGCGGTGAATTCGGCCGCGTCGACGATGCCGAATCGATGGCGGCGCTGCATGCAGCCGTCGATAGGGGCGTGAACTTCTTCGACACGTCGGACGTGTACGGGTTCGAGGGAGACGGCCACAGCGAGAAGTTGCTGGGGCGTCTCAAGCGCGAACGCAGAGAGCCCATCCTGATCGCCACAAAGGTCGGGCGCCGCATCACCCCTCACGTCGCCAGCGGCTACAACCACGCCAATCTGAGCGCCTGCATCGATCAGAGCCTGGCGCGGTTGGGCGTCGAGCAGATCGATCTGGTCCAACTGCATTGCCCACCGTATGAGGTGTACTACCGGCCCGAGACCTTCGCGGCGCTCGACGACCTGGTGTTGTCCGGCAAGATCAGGCACTACGGCGTCAGCGTGCAAAAGGTCGAAGAAGGGTTGAAGGCCATCGAGTTCCCGAACGTACAGTCGGTGCAGATCGTGTTCAACCTGTTCCGCCAACGTCCGGCCGAGTTGTTCTTCGCCGAAGCTTTGCGCCGCAAGGTGGCCGTGATCGCGCGAGTGCCGCTGGCATCGGGGATGTTGACCGGCAAGATGCGGCCCGATACGCGCTTCGAGAACAACGACCATCGCGTCATCAATCGCCATGGCGAGATCTTCGATAAGGGCGAGACCTTCAGCGGCGTCGACTACGCGACAGGGCTCGAGGCCGTCGAAGAACTGCGTCGGCTTGTGTCGTCGGGTCTGACTCTGGCGCAATTCGCGCTATGCTGGATCCTGCAGTTCGAGGCGGTGACGACGGCCATCCCGGGGGCGAAGCGACCGGCGCAGGTGATCGATAACGTGGCCGCGGCCGATGCTCCGCCGCTTGCCGATGAGGTGATGGCCCGGACGCGCGAGATCTACGATCGCTTGATCCGCGCCGGCGTCCATGCCCTTTGGTGACCGGTAAAAAGCGAGAGCCGTCGCTCGGGCGAAGCCTTGGGCGACGGCTCTCGCTTTTTATGTCCTAGAACACAGGCGGCGTGATCGCGGAGATGTAGGTGGCTTCGCCTTCGCCCGGCACCGTGATGCTCTCGAGGTTGCGACCCTCGAAGTAGACGCTGTCGCCGCATTCGAGCTCGTAAAGGACGCCGGAGAGCACGATGTTGATCCGGCCGGAAAGCACCACTAGGCACTCCTCGGTCGGCTCGGCCAGCGGGCCCACGACCACGTTGCCATCCTCGGCCGTCACGCGCGCCTGGAACAAGACCATCTTCTTGTTCAGCGTCGGGGTCAAGATCTCATAGCGGATATGCCCCTCTGACAGATTGAGGCGACGACGCTGATGGTGACGGACCACAGGTCGCGCTTCACGGGCATTGTCGGCCATGTACAGGATGGAGGTCTTCAGCGCGGTGGAGACTTTGCGCAGCGTGTCCAGCGTTGGGTTGGCCTGACCGCGCTCCAGATTGCTGAGGAATGTCGCGCTCAAGCCGGTCGCGGCAGCGAGGTCCCGCAGACTCAGGTTGAGTTCGATCCGGCGGGCCTTGATATGGGCCCCTAACCTAAGGACTTCGTCGTCGGGTTCGCTTGTTTCCGTCATGATTCGTCACTTTACGTCATGGCAAGGCGACGACTCCATTATACGGCAGGCACCTCCATCGTCAAGCAAGGGTTTACAGATAGTCCACTAACAGGGAACACCCCGGGCAGTCGGCCCAGGCAGGGCGCATCTCCCGAAAACCAACGCGGCCCGCGAATCGAGACNNCAGATTCGCGGGCCGCGTTGGCCTGTTCTGTGGCGAACCGCCAGACGGCCGTGAAAGCCCTCACGCAAGGGGTACGAGCGTTTCCTCTTCGACCAGGACGGGATCCGGGCCAGGAGCGACACCCAGTTGCCCGACGCGTCGGATCCAACACCAGAAATCCTGCGCGAAAGAAGTGGCATACTCCGATGCCTTGTCCGTCACCGTGGCCGCATCGAAGGAGATGCGGGTCGGCTCGATCGCAAGACGCGCGATCTCGACGGGCTCCTGGCGAACGGTGAATCTGCCGTCGAACAGTTGCACGAGCGGGGCATCACCAACACCCTGCTCCACCACACTCCGAGCAAAGTGATAGACCTCCGACAGATCGTACAATGCCTCGGGGGTCGTGATCGCGCGATAGGGCAATCGGTCAACTTCAAAAGTGTAGATCTGACGCACACGGGTCGCAAAGATGCTCATGAGTGCCTCGTTACTTCACACGCCAGACATGGCCCGGCTGGAGCTGGTCGGCTCTTGAGTCAGCTGCCGGCCTGCAAGACTGCGTCGATGATGCCGCGATAGCCCCGCGCAGCGACCACCAACTCGTCGACGGAGATTCGTTCATCCACCACATGCGCGTCACCCTCGCTGGCCGGGCCGAACCCGATCGTGGGCACGCCGGCCACGCCCGCGCTGTACGCGCCGTTCGTGCAGAAGCGGTAGGCACGCACCTGCGGATCGAGACCGGCGGCGCGCAAACCCGTCAGCGACTGCTGCACAAAGGGATGCGCCTCCGCGAAGACCCACGCCGGGAAGAATTTGTGTCCGCTCAACACGGCGCCGGTGTACGCGCGATGTTCACCCAGTGCCAGACCGGCGCGCAACTCGGCACCGGCCAGAGTCGGGAAGGACGCGAGGTGCGCGAGCACGTCGTCGGGCGTCTCGCCCGGCAGCAGGCGTCGATCAAACGTCACCCGGCAGCGGCTCGGGATCACGGAGTAACCAGGGTACGGATCCGAGACGATGTCGGTCAGAGCCAGCAACGCAGGCCCGAGCAATGGATCCTGCCCGAGCGGCACGCGTTCGATCGCGTCGACAGCGCGCAACATGGCGTGAACGGCATTGATCCCGAGTTCCGGCGACGACGAGTGCGCGGGCTTCCCGATCGTCTCGAGTTGGATCTCGGCCCTTCCGCGCCCGCCGCGGTTCAGGTTCAGCTGCGTCGCTTCGCCGATCACGACGGCATCGGGCCGTACGGCTTCCATGACCGTTCTGAGGCTGACGCCCTCCATGACCTCTTCGAGCACGGTCGCGCTGACGGCAACGCGCCCGGCCAGCCGCGCGCGATCGACAGACGCGGCCGCATGGATCATGGCGGCCAGCGCGCCCTTCATATCGGCTGTGCCGCGCCCGTAGATGTAGCCGCCATCCAACTCGCCGCCATACGGCGCTCGGGTCCAGACCGAACCCGCCGCAACGCCGACCGTGTCGCAGTGCGCGTCGAGCAGCAGGGTCGGCCCCGGCGCCGCGCCGTGGATCACGGCGATGGCGCTGCCGTTCGCGTCCACCCAGACGTCGTCGAAGCCCAGGGCCCGCATCTCGGCCGTGATGCGCTCAACGACCGCGCCCTCGGCCCCACTTGGGCTCTGGATTCGCACCAACGCCTGCGTCAGATCGATCAGGCCCTGCGTGTTCATCACAGGCTCCACAACCGCTTCGCGGATTCATGTGTGCGCGCCCGCAAGGCGCCGAAATCCGCGCCGAGCACGACGCCGTCGCGCACACGCAGCGCGCCCGCGACCCAGACCGCGCGCACGTGAACGTGGCTGCGCCACAGCACCAGCTGGTCGTAGAGATTGTGCGGCTCCGGCGGCGTCGGCAGATCGAGGTCGATCAGTTGCAGATCGGCCTGCCAGCCGGGCGCAAGCCGCCCGATCTTCTCCAGGCCCAGCGCGCGTGCCCCGCCCTCGGTGGCCATGTGGAACACCTGGCCGGCCGGCATCACACGCGGGTCCTGCCGATACGCCTTGTGGATGAGAAACGCGCCGCGCATCACCTCGAAGAAGTCGTTGACGTACCCGTCGCTGCCCAGGCCGACCGTCACGCCGGTTGCAGCGAGCTCGGGCACCGGCGCGACCCCGGCGCCGACTTCGCAGTTCGAGAGCGGCATGTGGGTCATGCGCACGCCGCGCTCGGCCATGATGCGGATCTCGTTCTCGCTGAGCTGGACGCACTGCGACGCCAGCATGCGCGGCCCGGCCACCCCCAGGCTGTCGTAATACTCGAGCGGGCGTGCGCCGAAATGCGCGAGCGCATACTCGGGCTCGTGGACACCTTCCGAGCAATGCATGTGGACTAGCACATCCAGCTCGCGACCCAACGCGTGCGCCTGCCGGATGAACTCGGCCGAGCAGCTGAACGTGGTGTGGAAGCACATGAGACCCGTGACCAGCCCCCCGCTCCCTCGCGTCGATCGGATGAGGTCAGCGTTCTCGCGCAGACCGAGCTGGCCGTTCTCACGGCTCACGCGCTCGGTTGCCTCGAACGAGAGGATGGCGCGGATGCCGCGCGCGCGGACGACCTCGGCCTGCGCCGTCAGGCAGCCCGGCAGGCTGTGCGGCGCCTCGAGACAGTCGTAGACCGTGGTGACCCCGCTGCGCAACATCTCGGCGCAGACGTAATCCGTGGCCGCGCAGATCATCTCGTGGTCAAGGCGATCCTCCACAAGCGGCCACCAGAAGTCCTCAAGGAACGGCCAGAACCCGGACGGGGCCTTGTCGAGCGGCAGCCCATGCGCGAGGACTCCGTACAGGTGGGCGTGGGCGTTGACGAAGCCGGGCGCCAGCACCTGCCCCGGGGCTTCCCAGACTTCGTCGTCCGGGAAGTCGCGGCGCAGATCGGCATTCGCGCCGACGGCGGTGACGACGTCGTCGACCACACGCACGCCCCAGCCTCGCTGCGGGGTGTCTCCCGGTGTCGCGATCAGAAAGTCGGGCAGGATCAACATGCTGGCACTCCACTCAAACGGGCCTGGCGATGAATCGGCCCCGGCCCTGGGTTCGTTGAAAAACGCCGTCGCGCACGATCACGGCGCCGCGCGCCACTGTCGCGACCGGATAACCTTGCACGGCCATCCCGGCGTACGGCGTGTAGTCGGTGCGCTCGTGCAGCATCTCGCGATCGAGCGTGACCGCGCGGTTCGGATCGAAGAGCACAATATCGGCGTCGGCGCCCGGCATCAGCGAGCCCTTGCGCGGGTACAGGCCAAAGGTGCGCGCCGGCGCCACGCAGCAGACGTCGACCCACCGCTGCAGCGAGAGCCGTCCGGCGCGAACGCCGAACGTATACAGCAGCGCGAGCCGGGCCTCGATGCCCGGCAACCCGTTCGGGATCGCCGTGAAGACGTCGCGGCCGAGCGTCTTCTGCCCCTCGAAGAAGAAGGCGCAGTGATCGGTGCCCACGGTCGACAACGCGTCGGCCGCCAGGTGACGCCACAACTGCGGCGGATTGTCGGCCGGCCGAAGCGGCGGCGAACACACGGCCTTCGCGCCGTCGAAGCCGGGCCGATCGAGCTCGGCCTCGGTCAGCAGCAGATACTGCGGGCAGGTCTCGCCGACCACGGCCTGGCCACGTGCGCGGGCCCGCGCCACGGCCTCGGCGCCCGCGCCGGTCGACACATGCACCACGTACAG
>DKKP01000290.1 GCA_002455335.1 Anaerolineales bacterium UBA6663
CGACCCGCCCTTTCCGTTTCTGCTAATCAATCAAGCCCAGCGCCTTGCGGCACTCCGCTTCGCCGATGCGATCCGGGTCGTCGCTGCCGGTCAGGATGACCTTGGGCGTCAGCGGGAACTTGCGCCAGCGCTTGCCCGTGGCCTGGAAGAGGGCGTTGGCGATCGCCGGCGCGGTCGAGATCATCGTCGGCTCTGCCATGTTCAGCGCGCCATACGGGCCGTCGACGTGATCGTACTCGATGAAGTGTCCGTCGATCGGCGGCACCTCGAGGGCGGTGGGCACGTGGTATCGATTCAGGTCGATGGCCTGCGGATACCCGTCATGAAAACTGACGTTCTCGGTCAGGGCATACCCGATCCCCTGAGCGATACCGCCATAGAGTTGGCCATAAGCGCCCTGAGGAAAGAGGACACGGCCGCCGGCATGCGTCGCCCAGACGCCGAGCACCCGCGTCCACCCGCTGTCAAGGTCGACCTCGACCTCAGCCACCTGCGCGCCAAAGGTGTAGCAGTGGTAAGGCACCCCGGTGCCGGTGTCGAAATCCCAGTGGAATTTCGGCATCTCCCACTTGCCCTGCGCATACAGCGACAGCCCCATCTCGCGGGCATGACGCACGACCTCATCAAACGACAGGTGCTCCTCGGTGGGGCTGATGAACAGTTCGCCGTCACGCTGGATGTGATCGGGTCGACAGTGGAGCGCGTCGGCCGCCGCCCAGTTGAGGATCTGCTTGATCTTCTCAGCCGTAACCCGGGTGGCGTTCCCGCCCAACATCGAAGCCCGCGAGGCCACAGTCGGGCCCGACTCGACGGCCGTCTGCGTGTCCGGCCGCGGGATGCGGATCCGCCGTTTGTCGATGCCAAGCGCTTCCGCCAGGACCAGCATATACACCGTGCGACTGCCCTGGCCATAGTCGGTCAGACCCGTCGTCAGAGTCACCAACCCCTGTTCGTCGATGCTCACGGTCATGGTCGCATAGTCTGCGCCTTCGCCGCCCAGGCTGCTGCCATGGAAGTAGCAGGCGACGCCGATGCCGCGCCGAACCCGTCCGCTCTGACCATCCGCATAGCGCTGGCGCTTCCGATCCCAATCCGATCGCTCCCGGACCCAGGTGAGGCACTCCGCCAGCGGCACGGCCTGATTGAGGCGGTTGCCGGTCATGGTCACGTCTTGATCGCGCAAACAGTTCTGCAGCCGAAGATCGATCGGATCGCGCTTCAGACGATCGGCCAGTTCATCGACGGCCTGCTCGATCGCGCCGATCGCCTGCGGATTGCCGAATCCCCGATAAGCCCCTGAGTAACCGTTGTTGGTGTAGACCAGATCGGCATCGACCTGCACCGCCTGGTAACGATACGGGCCGGCAGCGTGCATCGACGCCCGCCAGGCCGACAACGGCGTCATCGAGGAATAGGCGCCGCTGTCGGCGCGGAGGACGACCCGCGCCGCCTGGAGCGTGCCGTCGGACGATGCGCCCAACCTGACGCGAACATCCATCGCCTCCCGCTTGTACGACGCGATCAGCGACTCGCTGCGGTTCAGGATCAGGCGGACCGGCCGCCCGGTCTTGAGCGCCAGCGCCCCTACCTGCGCGCAGGTTTGATAGCCGATGTCGTCCTTGCCGCCGAAGGAGCCCCCGACATGGGCCTGGATCACGCGCACCTTGGTGTCAGGGAGCCCAAGCAACATGGCGAGGTTATTGCGATTGATAAAGGGCGACTGATCGTTGGCATACACCGTCAGGCCGCCGCCCGGCTCGGGGATCGCCAGCGCGCCCTCGGTCTCGGTATAGGCATGCTCCTGGTGCTTGAAAAAGTACGACTCTTCGAGCACGACATCGCTGGCGGCCAGGATCGGGTCCGGGTCGCCGTTGCGGACAAGATGCCGGCCGGCCAGATTGCCCTGGCCGGGCGCCTCGGTGTCCGGCACGACTGCGCTCTCCGGGTCGAGCGCCCGGTGGATGTCGCTGACCACGGGCAAGGGCTCGTACGCGACACGGATGGCGCGGATGCCCGCCAGCGCGGCGGCTTCGCTCTCGGCCGCAACCACTGCCACGCCATCGCCGACATAGCGGACCTTTCGCCAGGCCAGGGCATATGCGTCTTTGATCGGCCAGCCCCAAAGACCGTGATCGACGAAATCGTCGGCGGTCGCCACGGCGAGGACACCGGGAACCTGCAGGGCCGGCGTCACATCCAGCTCCCGGATCCAGGCATGCGGCACAGGGCTGCGTAGCACCTTGGCCACCAACATGCCCGGAACGGCATAGTCGGCGATGTAGCGGGCCTTGCCTGTGACCTTTTCGAGCCCGTCTTCCGAGCGCGAGCGCTTACCGATGACCTTGAGTTCGCTCATCGAACATCCTCCGGGGTTCGGGCAGCCTGACGGGCCCGCGCGGTTATGGCGACGGCATCGACGATCTGCTGGTAGCCCGTACAACGACAAAGCACGGTGGCCAGGCCCCTACGAATGTCGTCACGACTCGGCACCGGGTTGATCAAGGTTTGCGCCTCGCCGGCGAGCACCATCGCCGGAATGCAAAAACCGCATTGAACGGCGCCCTCGTCGAGAAATGCCACCTGCAGGTCGCTCACTCCGCCATCCGGCCCGCCGACGCCTTCGATCGTGAGCACGCCGTGACCGTCCAGATGCCTGGCGGTCAGCCCGCACGCCTTCACCAGGCGATCATCCAGCAAAATCGAACACACGCCGCAATCCTGTGTGTCGCAGCCGATCTTGGTGCCTGTCAGATGGAGATCCTGGCGCAGGATGTCGGCAACCGATCGGTCGGGATCGACCTCCAAATCCTTCCGCACTCCGTTCAACGTGAATTGAATGTTCATTGCACTCCTACGATTTCCGCTTGACAAACACCTCGGTTGCGCCATAGCATGTGGCTGTCGACCCATCAAGCTTTGCTTGATTTAATCGAGCATTACTCAAATTTGCCCCTCGGCCAATCTCAGGAGCACCATGAGCAAGCGACCGACCCTCTTCATCACCCATCGTGGCCTCTTCCATCAGCAGGCCGCGCTCGATGCCGCGCCCGCCGACCTTGAGGTGACGATGCTGCGCACGCCGTCCAAGGACCAGGTCCTGGCTGCGCTGCCCGGGGTCGAGTTCCTGATCACCGAGCGCTCGGGCAGCATCGATGCCGACGTGATCCACGCCGGCGGCTCGCTGCGCCTGATCCAGCGTCTGGGCTCGCAGACCCACGACATCGACCTCGACGCGGCGCGCGCCGCCGGTGTCCCGGTCTGTTACCTGCCGATCCGCACCTGCATCATGGTCGCCGAACACCTGATGATGCAGATGCTTGCGCTCTCCAAACGCGCTCGCGAGATGACCTCGATCGTCTTGAGTGGCGAGGCCTTCGGCCATGAACCAACCCGCTGCACCGAGGACACGTTCGCCTACAACTGGTCGGGCCAAACCGACCTCCGCGGCCTGTGGGGCTCGACAGTCGGCATCGTCGGGATGGGCGAGATCGGCTTCGAACTGGCGCGGCGCCTCAAGCCGTTCGGCTGCCGGGTGCTTTACAACAAGCGCAACCGCCTGCCGACCCACGCCGAAACCGAACTCGACGCCCACTACGCCCCGCTTGACGAACTCCTGGCGGCGAGCGATTTCGTTTGCATCTTGCTGCCCTTCCTGCCCGAGACCGAACAAAGCCTCGATGCCGCCTTCTTCGCCAGGATGAAGACCGGCGCCTGCTTCGTCAGCGCGGGCGGCAGCGGCGTCATCGACGAAGCCGCCCTGGCCGAGGCCATCGCCTCCGGTCGCCTGTACGGCGTCGCCGTCGACAACTTCACCTTTGAACCGATCCGACCCGACTGCCCCCTGCTCGAGCCGTCACGGCCGCCGACCAGCAACGTCGTGCTGACGCCGCATACGGCTGCGGGCACGGTGCCGGCTGCCCAGCGCGATCTGCGCCTCGACGACTACCAGAACCTCGTCCGCGTGCTGGCCGGTCAGGATCTCGTCTACCGGCTTGTGTAGGTCCATCGACAAGCGGGGTGCGCTGCGAGCTGGATCTCCGCCTCGCAGCGCACCCGCTTGTCGCCTACGTCAGATACGTGATCTCCTCGGCCGGCCCGACCGGCGCCTCTTCCGGTCTGCCGCCGGCCATCAGGAACCCGATCCGATTCAGATTCGTGGCCCCGACCGCGCGCGTCTCAACGATCCGGCCTTCATAGATCACGCTGATGACGTCGCTGACGGCCATAATTTCGTCGAGCTCGGACGAGATGATCAGGACCGCGCAACCCCGGTCTCGGGCTTCGACCATCTGTTTGTGGATGAACGAGGCCGCGCCGACATCCAGGCCGCGCGTCGGCTGCATGGCGATCAATACGGTCGGTTCCGGCCAGAGCGTTCGCGCCAGGATGACTTTCTGCTGATTGCCGCCCGAGAGCTTCAACGTCTGCACATCGGGACTCGGCGCGCGGATGTCGAACTTCGTCATCAGCGCCGCGGCATGCTCGTGCATCGTCTTGAACTGGCGCATGCCACGCTCGGCGAACGGCGGCTTCTCGAATCGTTCGAGGAGCAGGTTGTCGGTCACGCTCAGCCCAAGCACCAGGCCCTCGGTGTGGCGATTCTCGGGGATGTGCTCGATGCCCTTTTCGATGCGCTCGGCAGTCTCCATCGTGGCGATGTCGTGGCCGCGATAGAGCACCTGGCCCGCCGTCAGGGGGCACAACCCCATGATGGCCTGCACCAACGCCTGTTGGCCGTTGCCGTCGACGCCCGCCAGGCCGTGGATCTCGCCGGAGCGCAGCGTCAGGGTGAGATCCTGCAGCGGCCGGGCTTCCTGCTCGGCGCGGGTCGTGACCTTGCGCAACTCGAGGTGGCTCTCGCCGGGCGCGCTCGGGCGCTTGGCAACTGTCAGATCCACCGCCTTGCCCACCATGGCCTCGGCCAGCTCGACGATCGTGGTGCTCGCCGTGTCGCGGGTGTCGATCAACTGGCCCCGGCGCATGACGGTGACCCGGTCGCTCACGCGGAGCACTTCCTTCAGCTTGTGGCTGATGAAGATCAGGGTCACGCCGTCGGCGCGCAGGTGCTCGATGAGCTTGAAGAGCTCCTCGGCCTCCTGCGGGATCAGCACAGCCGTCGGCTCATCAAGGATCAAGATCCGGGCGCCCCGATAGAGCGCCTTGATGATCTCGACCTTCTGCTGTTGACCGACGGTGAGCGTGCCCACCTTGGCGGTCAGGGGCGCGTTCAGACCGAAGTCATCGGCCAGCTTGTTGATCAACGCGAGGCCCTGCCCCAGATCGAGCAACGGATAGCGGCCCGTGCGCAGACCGAGGATGACGTTCTCGAGGACCGTGAAGTTCGGGATCAGCATGAAGTGCTGGTGCACCATGCCGATGCCCAGCGCCATGGCATCCTGCGGGACCCGGATCTGAACCGGCTGGTTCCGAACCAGGATCTCGCCTTCGTCCTTCTGATACAGGCCGTACACGACCTTCATCAACGTCGACTTGCCGGCGCCGTTCTCGCCCAGCAGCGCGTGCACTTCGCCCGCGCGGATCTGCAGGCTGACCCGGTCGTTGGCCACGATGCCCGGGAACCGCTTGACGATGTGGCGTAGCTCCAGGACCACGTCGCCGCCACCGGCCGACTGCGTTGTCCCGTTTGGGATGGTTTCGGCGCTCATCCTGCGCCCTCCTCGACGAACGGCGTGCCGCTCGCGGCCGGGCCGCGGGCGTTGCGCATGAACACGACCAAGGCCAGGATCGTGATGACGTATGGCAGCATCAGAAGGAGCTGATACGGGACCTCAACGCCATAGGCCTGCAATCGGATCTGCAACGCGTCGCCCAGGCCGAAGAGCATGGTGCCGAGGAAGGCGCCGATCGGATCGTAGCGACCAAAGATCACGGCCGCGAAGGCAATGAAGCCGCGCCCGGCCGACAGGTTCTCCTGAAAGGCGTTGATCCCTGAAGCCGAGACCAGGGCTGAGCCGCTGATCCCGACCAGCGTACCGCTCAGCAAGATCGCGAGGTAGCGCACCCGATTGACCTTGATGCCTACGGTGTTGGCCGCCATCGGGTGCTCGCCGACCGAACGGAGCGTCAGACCCCAGGAGGTCTTGTAGAGGATGAACCACATCACCGGGATCAAGAGCAGCGCCAGGTAGATGATGATGTTGTGCTGGAAGAGCGCGACCCCGAGATACGGCAGGTCACTCAGCACCGGAAACCAAAGCGCATCAAACCCCGGCGCCGCCTGGAAGGCCTTGTTGATGTAAAGGAGGCGGAAAGCCAGCGCCGTCGCGGCCAGCGCAAACAGGTTGAGCGCCACGGCGCTGACGACCTGATTGGCGCGCAGCGAGACCGTGAACACCGCATGGACCAGTCCCAGGACAAGGCCGGATACGCCGGCGGCCGCCAGGCCGATCCACGGGCTACCGCTCTGGTCGGCCACCGCGTAGGCCACGAAGGCGCCGACCAGCATCATGGCCTCGAGCGCCATGTTCAACACGCCCGAGAGCTCGCTGATCAGCCCACCCAGGGCCGCCAATAGCAATGGGACGGCCGCGATCAGGGCGGCCTTGACGAACTCCGGGGCGCCCAGGATCGCGAAGATGCCGTTCGCGATGTTGCGTGTCTCTTCACGAGNNCGAGGACGATCCACAGCCCGACCAACACGGCCACAACGGTCGTTGTCGTCCGAACCCACGGTCGTGACCACCAGGCCCTTACCATTTTCGATCCTCCCCCTGCATCTTCCGGGCGATCTCGAGGACCCGGGGCGACGAGGCCGCCAGCACCGCCAGGATCGCCAACACGCGGATGAGGTCGACGAGCTGGGCGGGCAACTTGGCGATCGCCTCCATGGCGACCGCACCGGTTTGCAGCCCGGCGAAGAACAGCGCCGACACACCCACCATGAAGGGCGCAAACCCGCCCAGGAGGGCGACGGCGATCGCGTCATAGCCCGTGCTCGGCGCGAACCCCGAGATCAGGCGGGCCTGATAGCCCAGGATCTCGGCCGCCCCGGCCAGCCCGGCCAGGCTGCCGCTGAAGAAGAAGGCCAGCAGGAATACACGATCGGCCCGGATGCCGGCATGCCCGGCGGCGACCCGGTTCTGGCCGACGATACGCACCCGCTGCCCGAGCGTCGTGTACTGCATGATGAAGAACATGATGACCATGGCCGCCAGGGCGAAGACCAGCCCCAGGTGCAGCTGCGTCTGTGGGACCAGCTTCGGGTACATCACGCCCGCCAGGACCGGAAACGACGTCGGCGCGCCGCTGAACCCGCCCGAC
The DNA here is from genome assembly GCA_002455335.1 of Anaerolineales bacterium UBA6663. GTDB lineage: Bacteria > Chloroflexota > Anaerolineae > Anaerolineales > UBA6663 > UBA6663. The sequence goes on from DKKP01000290.1 coordinate 7,282, forward strand.
TTGATCGGACCAGCCACCATGTAGTCGACCAGATAAATGGCGACGTAATTCAACAAGATCGTGGAAATGATTTCGTTCGAGCCGTACCTGACCTTCAAGAAGGCGGGGAGTAACGCCCAGAGCCCGCCGGCGACGAAGGCCGCGAGCGTCGCGAGCAACATGTGCAGCCAGCCGGGCAAGCCCGCAAACTGCCCGGCGACGATGATGGCTGCCAGCCCGCCCATGTACATCTGCCCGACGGCGCCGATGTTGAACGCACCGGATTGGAAGGCGAAGGCGATCCCCAAACCGCACAGCAGCAACGGGACCGCCGTCTTGACGGTCTCGGAAGTCTGCATCAAGTTGCCAAACGAGCCTTGCGCCAGGGCTGAATAAGCCTTGATCGGGTCGTAGCCCATGAGCAGGATGATCACGGCGCCCGCCAGGGCCGCGATCACGATCGAGAGCACAGGCAACGCGATGTTCGCAACGGGCAGGTTGAAGCGGGCTTTGGGTTTGAGCGGCGCAAGGTTCTGGCTGACGTCTTCGGCCATGAATCGCACTCCGGTAGGAAGACAAGAAGACGGGCACCCTACCGGAACGTAGAGCGTGGCGTGTAGAGCGACCACGCTATCGCGCGCCAGCGTCATCGCTCTACGCGCCACGCTCCACGATCACCGCCCCACATTCCGGCAGGGCACCCATCCATTCAGACGTACACTTCAACGTTCGTCAGACAGGCTCCACCGTTTACTTCAAGACCGGGAAGTCCAGCTTGCCGGCGAGATAGTCGGCGATGGCCTGGTTCACCGTATCCTTGACCTCGGCGGGGACGAAGTCGCCCCAGACACCCATCTTCTGGGTCTCCTCGGCAAAGCCACTTACGAAGGAGGTGCCGCCCTTGAGCGTGCCGGCCCCAAACTGGCGCGCGATCGACAGATACACACCCGGGACGTCCTGGACGGCGCTTGTGATGACGGTGTCCGGCGCGAGGTCATGCGCGTCGCCGCTCCAGCCGCCGATCACCTTGATGCCCTTCGACCTGGCCAGCTCGATCGCCGGCGGCGCGAAGGCGTCGCCGATGATCAACAGGACGTCGACGCCGCGGTCGATCTGGGCCTGGGTCACCTGCTGGCCCTTGACCACATCGTCCCACGAACCGACGAACGAGACGTTGACATCGGCATCCGGGTTGACGGCCAGGGCGCCGAGCTTAATCGTGTCGGAGTCGGCGGTCACCTGCGGGGCGTCCTGTGCGGCCACGATGCCGATCTTGTTGTTCTCGGTCATCATGCCGGCGGCCATGCCCGCAAAGTAGCCGAGCTCGCCGAACTTGAAGTTCGTGCCCACGATATTGGCGCCTTCGGTCGTGGCGTTGATCTGGACGAACATCACATTCGGGAAGTCGGGCGCGACGGCCTTGAGGGCCTCGCCCCACTCGTAGCCGTGGCAGTAGATCAGGTCGTAGCCCTGCTGGGCATACTGGCGCAGGGTGTTCTGCTGCTGCGCCGATTCGACGCTCTCGGAGTAGGCGATCTCGTAGCCCAGCTCCTTCTCGATCGACTGAAGGCCCTCAAGAGCGTTCTGGTGCCACCCGTGGTCATTGGTGGGGCCAGACGTCACCATCGCGACCCGCATGGTCTTTGCGCCTTCGGTTGGCGCTGCGGGAACCGGGGTCGCCGCTGGGGCGCAGCCGACGAGAGCCGCCAGCGAGGCGGCCACCAACATCAAACGACCGGCGTATCTGAGGTTCATCGCTTCATCTCCCTTTCCTCGAAGACAATCGTCCTTCTGAAGTCCGCCAAAGACCGGCACATGGCCGGTTGCGCACAGTGGATGGGATCACGACCTCGCACGGTGTCGACCTGACCTTGTTTTTCAGCCCTAGCTACGCTCGACCTCCACCACCTGGACACTGGGCGCACGGAGATTACCCATTCGGCCCACCCTGTCCATTGCCACTTTACTAATTCAGTGTTGTTTTGTCCGAATTGAATGGAATTCTGGGGATCATACTAGTAGCAACAAGCTCGTTTGTCAACTGATGGTTGACAATCGAAAGCCGACCAAAGTACACTAGTCGAGACCACCGGGCGAAAAAGGTTGCCTCAGGGGGCCCGGGACCCACATGGCTTTCTCACGAGAACAATTGCACATCGTGCCGCTGTATCGCGATGATGCAGAGCTCCACCTGACCCAGTCCCGCTCGACTGCGGCTGCGGCCTTGACCAAGGCCCGGGAGGTTTATCACGCCGTGTTCTTCCCGGCGGCGCCGACCGCCCGCCCCTACACCTTCGCCTCGATCGTGCTGTCGTTCGACGGCAAGATGGCCTTCCCCGATGACCCACGTGGCCCCAGGGTGGCCTCGGCCAATGAGCTCGATCCGGCCGGGGGCCTGATCGACTACTGGATCCTCAACGTACTCAGGGCGCATGCGGATGCCAGCATCATCGGCGCGCGAACGCTGGCCGCCGAACCCGAGGCGGAATTCGGCTGTTTGGACCCGGAACTGACGACTGAGCGACCCGCGTTACTCGGGAAGCCAGATCCGCTGATCCCGATCGTGGTTTCGTTGGACGGCACAGACATCCCGCTCGACCATCGTGCGTTCGCACGTGTCCACGATCGGCCCCTGATCGCCACCTGCCGGGCCGGCGGCGACGCGCTACGACGCCAGGGCCTGGTCGACGCGCTTTGGCTTGGGCCCTTTGCCACAACCGACGCGGTGCCCGACGACGACCTCGCCGGTCCGATCCGGGCCGCGCGCTCGGCCGGACGCCAGGTCGTGCTGCTGACCGGAGACGAGCGCCCGGACGCTCAGACGCTGTTGCTCGTTCTGCGCCGGATCGGGATCGAGCATCTGTTGATTGAATCACCCACCTACTGGTGGTTGCTGCTGGGCGAGAAGGCGCTCGACGAGTTGTTTGTCAACTATTCGTCGGTGTACATTGGGGGTTCACTCACACCCGGCGTCGTTGGCGCCTTCACATCAACCGATCACCCCCACGCGAAGTGCATCTACGTCGGCCTGCACCCCGACGGTTTTTTGTACACGCGGCAAAAGCTGGTTTACGGAGCGGTCACAACAGGAAGGATCGCATGCAAGACGCCACGCTGATCGTCAAAGACACCACGCTTGTCACAATGGATCGTGACCTCCGCATCCTCCAGGATCACGCCCTGGTCGTGCAGGGCAACACGATCGTGGCCATCGGGCCGAGCGCCGAGATCTTGGCGGCTTACAACAGCCCGACCGTGATCGACGGCCGCGACAGGTTCGTGTTCCCGGGTTTCATCAACACCCACACCCATCTGTTTCAGAACGCCCTCAAGGGCCTGGGCCGCGACAAGACGCTGTTCGACTGGCTCGACAGCTCGGTCCGCAAGGCCCTGCGCGAGATCCGACACACCGACGTCTACAACGCCGCGGTCGCCGGCTGTCTCGAGAACATCCGCAGCGGCGTCACCACGGTGCTCGACTACATGTACGCGCACGCCAGCGAGGCCGGGCTCGACGACGCGGTCGTGGCGGCCTTCGAACAAACCGGCATCCGTGGCATCCTCGGCCGCGCGCACACCAAGACCGACGGGTTCCCGGAAGCCGCGCGCTGCCCGATCAACGAAACCGAGGACATGTTCTACGCCGACGTCGATCGGCTGCGCGAGAGACTCAAAGGCCATGCGCGCATCTCGCTCGCGCTCGCGCCCGGGATCGTGTGGGACATGGACCCCGACGGCTACCGCCGGCTGCGGCAGTATGCAGACCAACACGGTCTGCGCATCACCATGCACCTCGACGAGACCGCCGAAGACGACGCCTATACCCGCGCCCAGTACGGCATCAACACCGCCGAGCTGCTCGACCAGACCGGCGTGCTTGGCGAAGACTTCATCGGCGCGCATCTCGTCCACCTCGACGCGACCACGCTCGAGATCTTCGGGCGGCGGCGGATCAAGTGCTCGCACAACCCGGTCGCCAACCTCATCCTGGCCTCAGGCGTGGCGCCTGTCCCGACGTTGCGCGGGATGGACCTCGACGTCGGCCTCGGCACCGATGGCGCAGCCAGCAACGACACGCAGAACATGATCGAGGTCATCAAACTGGCCGCGCTCGTGCACAAGGGGTTCCATCTGGATCCCACGATCCTCAATGCCGTAGAGGTCGTGAAGATGGCGACGATCGAAGGCGCGCGTGTCGTCGGCCGCGAGGCCGATCTCGGCTCGCTCGAGGTCGGCAAGCTAGCCGACTTCTTCTTGTTCAATCCGCGCAACGTCGCCTGCGTGCCGGTCGCCGACCCGATCACGTGTCTGGTGTACTCGGGCAACCCGACGTGCGTCGAGACCGTCGTCATTCACGGCGCGGTCGTGCTGCAGGACGGCGTGTTCCGCACAACGGACGAGGCGCAGGCCGTCGACGCCCTGCAAGAGTCGGCCTACAAGCTGCGCCAGCGCGTGGGCCTGGGCAATGAGATCAACGGCCGGCCAGTGGTCGTCGAACCGTTCGCGGCGCGAGCGTGAGCACCATGATCAGCCTCAATCAAAACGCGCTTCCCAAAGTCAAGTACGTCATCGAACACGCCGAGGCGCTCGGGTGCCGCTACTTCCGTCTGCCATCGGGCGCGCACGTAATCGACATGGGCGTGCACGCCAAGGGCGGCTTTGAGGCCGGCCGGCTGTTCGCCGAGATCAGCATGGCCGATCTCGGCGTCTGCCACCTCACCGACTACACGCTCCCCGGCGACGTCTCTGTCATGGCGGTCGAAGTGTCGACGTCCGAGCCGCTGCTGGCCTGCCTGTGCAGCCAGATCGGCGGCTACCCGCTCTCCAGCGGCCACTTCGCCGCGATCGGCTCGGGCCCGGGCCGCGCCAAGGCGGCCCTCGACATCGACCACAGTTTCGCGTTCACGTCGTACCGCGACACCGCCGACGTCGTCATCTTCGGCATCCAGGCGAACGAGTACCCGGACGAGGGCATGGTTGCCCAGGTGGCCCGCGACTGCCGTGTGCGGCCCGAGGACGTGTACTTCCTGGCGCACAAGACCAGCTCGGTCGTGGCCTCGATCCAGGTCTCGGCCCGCATCCTCGAGCAGACCATCAACAAGATGATGAAGAAGGGGTTCGACCTGAACACGCTCGCCTACGCGCGCGGCATGTGCCTCGTCGCGCCGGTCGACGCCGATGCCGAAGCGGCGATGGGTAAGATCAATGACTGCCTCCTGTACGGCGGCCGCTCAGAGTTCTGGGTCGATTGGGAGGATGAGTTGATCGCCGAGATCCTGCCGAAACTCGTCACCGAGTCGTCGCGCGACTACGGGCGGCTGTTCCGCGAGCTGTTCCTCGAGGCCGAGCGCGATTTCTACAAGATGGACCTCGACATCCACTCGCCCGCCGCGGTGCAGATCGTGAACATGACCACCGGCCGGATGTTCAAGGCCGGGCGGATCCGCGAGGATCTCATCTTGAAGAGCCTGTTCAACCGCTAACACCATGACGACCTACGACCTGATCATCATCGGCGGCGGGTTTCTCGGCGTCTCGACGGCGTACGAAGCCGCGAAAGCCGGCCTCAAGACGCTTTTGCTCGAGGCCGGCGACCTGGGCAGCGGCACCTCGGGCTCGTGCTCGGGCCGGGCCCAGGTGGCCGAAGGGCACCTCGATCCGCTGAATATCACGCTCGCGCGCGACGGCCTCAAACGGCACGAGGGACTGGCCGAGGAGCTCGGGTACGACTACGCCTGGCGTCGGGTGGATCTGCTCCTGCTCTTGCGCAACGAACGCCATCGGCAGGAGTGGATCGAGCGCGCGGCGTTCTTGAACTCGGTGAGGATCCCGACCGAGGTCATCGACAACGCGCCGCTGCACGCCGCCGAGCCCAACCTCGTCATGGACGGTTTGTTCGGCGCCGTGCACACCGTCGAGGGCCGCGTCGATCCGTTGCGTTTTGTGCACGCCTACGCGCGCGCGGCGGCGCGGTTGGGCGCCGAGCTGCTGCGGCACACGCCTGTGGTGAGCATGCAGGTGGAGGGCCGACGCGTCGTGGCGGTGCAGACGCCGCGCGGCGCCTACTCGGCCGGGGCCGTAGCGGTGATGACGGGTGCCTGGGAGGCGCCTGTCGCGCGGCTCGCCGGCGTCGATCTACCAATCCACCATGCCCACGCCGAGTCGTTCATCACCGAGCCCATCGCGCCCAGGATCTTTCACAACATCGGGCTATCCGACAGCTATGAGACCATACACGGCAAGCCCAAGGCCGTGACCGTCGGCATTCATCCGGAGCTCAACGGCACGCTGGCCATCGCTGAATCCGTCACACGCACGCCCGAGCTGCACAAGCGCGTCAGCGCCTGGGGGTTGTCGGCCATCGCGACCGAGTTGGTCAAGCTGTATCCCTTCCTGGCCAACGTCCGCGTCGTGCGCAGCTGGGGCCGGCCCACGTCGTTCACGCCCGACGAGGAGCCGCTGGTCGGCTGGGCACCGGAGCTGGACAACCTGTTCGTGGCCACCAGCCTGATGGAGACCATCACGGCCGTGCCGCTGCTTTCGCAGTGGATGGCCCTGATGCTGTCGGGGAAGGAGCCGCCCATGTCGCTGGATCTGTATTCGCCGGCGCGGTTCCCGGCCCCGTCCGAGCAGCATTGGAGCCGAGGCCATGCCTAGAATCGCAACGACAAGCGACCTGTTGCCCGAGCTGGCTCGTGGGCCGGCCCTCAACGTCACCGTGAACGGCACGGCCGTCGAAGCGTACGACGGAGAGACCATCGCGGCCGTGCTCCTCGCGGCCGGCCTCTGGCAGCTCAGACGAACGCGCCGACGTGGCGAGCCGCGCGGCCCGTATTGCGGGATGGGTGTGTGCTTCGAGTGTCTGGTGACCGTCGATGGCGCCGCCATACGTGCCTGTCTCACTCCGGTGACCGACGGCATGCGGATCGAGACCAGTCAGGAGGCTGCGCCGTGAGCGAACACTGCGAACTTGCCGTCATCGGGGCCGGCCCGGCCGGGATCGAGGCCGCGCTGGCCGGAGCCCGCGCGGGTCTGAATACCGTGCTGATCGACCAGGCGCCGGCGGCCGGTGGCCAGTACTATCACCGATCCCCGGGAGCGTTCGCCTCGCCCCACCCGCCCGCTGTCGAGCGCGAAGGGCAGGCCCTGGCCGATCAACTCGGCCCAGCCGGCGTGCGCCGCGTCTATAACGCGCTGGTCTGGGGGTTGTTCAAAGAAGAAGACGGCGACGGCTGGCTGATCACGATCAGCGTTGCTGGCAAAAATGTCTCGGGCACGCCGCTCAAGGTCCATGCCGGGCGCGTCATCCTCGCGACGGGCGCGTACGATACCCCGTTGCCCTTCCCGGGCTGGACGTTGCCGGGCGTGCTCACCTGCGGCGCGGCCCTGCAACTTCTCAACTCGCAGCGCGTGGCGCCGTTCAAACGCGTGCTGGTCAGCGGCACAGGCCCCCTGCTACTCTCGGTGGCCGCGCACCTGATCGACGCCGGCGTGAAGGTCGTGCGCGTCTGCGAGGCGAACCGCACGCCGCTCGGCGCCGTGGCCCACGCCCCGACGCTGGTGCGCGAATGGCATCGGATGAGCGAGGGCCTGCGCTACAGCCTGTCATTGGCGCGCGGCGGGACGCCCTATTCGCAGGGCTGGTCCGTGGTGGCCGCCGACGGTCACGAGCGCGTCGAGCGCGCCACGATCGCGAAGCTGTCGGCCGACGGCACGCCGATCGCGGGCACACGTCAGACGATCGACGTCGATGCCGTCATC
>DKKP01000032.1 GCA_002455335.1 Anaerolineales bacterium UBA6663
CCCGTGGTGGCCGTCGGCTGTGGCTGGGCACCGGCGTCGGGCGCCAGCACTGGCAGCGCGCTGTCGTCGCCGGTGAAGGTCGCGACCGTGGTCGAAACCCAGCCCAACTGGCCATTGAAGTCCACGGCCAACCAATCGCCGGCCTCATTGCGGCCAAGCACTTTGGCGCTGCTGCCGCCATCGATGGTCCCGAGCAAGATTGACTCGGCATTGGGCGCCGCACGAACGTTTGCGGCGACGACCATTACATGCAGATCACCTACGGCGGAGCCGCCGCTCGGCAGGGTCGAAGTCGCTCCGACTTCGGCTGGCGGGGCTTCGGTCGCTGCGTCGGCCGTCGCAGACGGCGCTTCGGTCGGCGGCACGGGCGTGGTTGTCGGTAGCAGGATGGCCTGCGTCGGCGACGGTTGTTCGGCCACGATCTCGGCTGTCGAGGTCGGGGCGGCGCCAGGCGCGCCGAAAACCGACGACAAGGAGTAGACGAGCATGGCCACGCCGATCAGGGCCAGCACGACGATGCCGGCGATGGCGCCAAGCGGTGGTCCGCCGGCTGGCGGGTTGGGGCGAGATGATGTCATTACGATCCTCCTCGGGCGGGCGTTGTGCGCCCGCAGCCTCGGCAATGATAAACGATCCGGCCTCAGGGCGTTGGCGTCGCTGCTCCGGGTTGTTCGGTGAGCGGCGTCGCGTTCGGATCGAACGTGGCGTTGGGGTCGGGCGTCGCGCCAGGGTCTGGCGTTGCATTCGGATCAGGCGTCGCGTTCGGGTCGATCGTGCTGACCGGCGGATAGGGCGTCAACAGGCAGTTGACATCGGCGGTGGCCACTGCGGCAAACGGCGTCGCCTGGAGATACCCGTCCGCGCCGGCATCCATCTCGGACGCGAAGCGGAACTGCTCGGCTGCCGAGCAATTGTCGCCGATCGCCTCGAGTTCGGCGCCATAGGCCACAAGGGCGTTGTAGAGCAGGCGGTTGGCGTCTTTGTAATACGGGCCGATCGCGTACAGTTCACTCAGAGCGCTGACGGCGCGCGCCCAGTTCAAGCCGTAGTTGCCGATACCGGCGAGATACATGCGGCCGTATTCGCGGTAGCTCAGCGCTTCCTGATCGAGCGGCGCGAAGAGCGCTGCATAGTCGAGGTCGGCGATCCCGAGCTCGACTTCATCACCCTTGATCCGCTCCAGGCCTCGATTTCGCAAGGCCTGGTAGAGCAGTTGATCGACGGTTCGCGGCTCGAATTCGCGGTCAAGGGTGCGTAGATGGGCAGCCTCATCGATCACGGCGTCCCAGTTCTGCTCGTCGGCGTAGCGCTGCATATCGGCCAGGATGGCGGCCGGGTCTGCGGCAACGGGCCGGCGGGTCGGCGTGATGGTCGCAACCGGCTGGGTGATGGCCAGGTCGGCGCGCAACAGGGCGAGGCGCTCGGCGGCGCCCGGGTAAGCGGGATCGACTGAGACGATGTACTCGATGCGCTGTAGCGCAAAACGGTCGCGCCCGGCGGCGAGATCTTGCTCGGCCAGCCGCCATTGAACTTCCAGACCGGCCGCAAGCGTCGCCTGCGCGTGGCTGACCTGGAGATCCTGCCCGCTGCGGTAGCCGATCCACCCGGCGATCGCCAGGACGATCAGCAGACCGCCCGCAAACAGGAGCGCCAGGCGCGATGTCGAGGGCCCGTTCCGGTCGGGCTCGTTGGCTGCGGTTTCCAGGGGTTCGGTTGACATGGTGTTTGAGGCGCTTTGGCTGCTGTCGGGTCGACTTTCTGTCAAGCTGATGCCTCCTTCGGCATTATAGCTGATGGGCGATAGAGTCTGATTGACGTCAAACCGGTGCGAAGGGTTCAATCTGGCCCGAGTCGCTCTTTCCCAGGCTTGCGTCGGGGAGACGTTGGGCAATCGGTGTGCAGATGGGTCTGGTAAGCGGTACGCTGAGGGGCCGTTCCGGTGTCAGAGCGAGAAGCCTTGACCGGTTCAGGGTCGACCGCTATAACGGGTGGTAACCGAGGGAGCAGGAAGAGCACGATGCGACTGAAAAGCCGAGGCTTGCCGTTGCGCAAGCGCGAAAGCCTGATCACGCCGATGCGCGTGGCGATCCTGGGGCTTGCGATCCTTGCCAGCGGGTTGATCTGGTACAAATCCGAAGTCGATGCGGGGGCTGTGTTGGCTCCGTTTTCGCCGACCAGCACGCCGACGCGGAGTGCGCGATCCTTTGTCGAGGAGGCTCAGGCGCGCTTTGCTGCGGGGCAGTTCCTTCAGGCGGTGACGGCCTATGACCAGGCGATCCTGGTCACTCCAGACAACATCGATCTGTGGGTCGGCAAGGCCCGGGCCCAGATGTTCGGTGAAGACGAGACCGGAGCCCTCGAGAGCGCCAATCGGGCCGTGCTGATCGACGACCAGAATGTCAAAGCGTATGCGATCAAGGCCTGGGCGCTCTGGAAGACCGGTGATGTCGACGGCGCCGGCCAGGAAGTGTCGCGTGCGTTGGCCATTGACGCCAACTACGCGCCGGCGCACGCCTACTACGCCCTGGTGCTCAATTCGCAACTGCGCTATGAGCAGGCGTTCGAGGAGGCCAAACAGGCGGTGAGCCTCGATCCGCAGTTGATCGAAGGGCACTATGCCATGGGGTTCTCGAACGAGGCCCAGGGCCTTTATGAGCAGGCTGTCGTGCATTACGAGCGCGGCCTGGTCCTGAACCCCCAGGTCATCTTCTTGTATCGGCAGATCGGCCTGAACTATCGGGCGCTTGGGGTGCGTGCTTCGGGGGCCGGGAACAAGGATGCCGCCAGCCAGTACTTCGGCGAGGCGATCAAGGCCCTTAATCGGGCGATCTCGATCGATCCCGACAACGTCACGCCGTATCTCGACCTGGCGCGAACGTACCTGCAGATCGACCAATTGGGCACAGCGCAGCAGTATCTCGATGACGCGCTGACGCTCCAGCCCGAGAACCCGGTGATCCACGGCAGACTGGCGCTGTTGTATATGAAACGCAAGAACTACGAGGGGGCCCTGACGTCGATGCAGCTGGCGGTCGAGGGCGGGGTGTACACCGAGACCCTCGATAGCGGCGAGACCGTGGCCCACACGGTGAGCGGGCTGCCGCTCGACGGATCAAGCCTGGAGTTCTACTACAGCTACGGCAACCTGCTGGCCTATTTTCAGCAATGCGACGACGCGCGTGTGTATCTGGTGCGGGCGCTCGAGTTCGCGCCCGATGACCTGACGGTGCAGGGCAGCTTCGAGGTCAGCAGCGACATCTGTCGCTATGGCGGGACGGCGACGCCTGAGCCCGACGAGACCGAGCGCCCGGCGCTTCCGGCCGCGACACCCGAGCCGCCGACCGCCGCGCCCTAGCGGCCGTGCTATACTAGCCTTTACTCTAGCGTCAAGGAGCACGTGCTATGCCGATGGTTGAACGTGATCGCGAGATCCGCAAGCGCCGCAACAAGCGCGCCAAAGTCAAGGCCCTCAAAGCCCGGTTGCAGGCCGAGCGCGACAGCAAGGTGCGCACGCGGTTGTTGAATCGCCTCAAGAAGATCAGCCCGAACTCGCCAGCTGCCAAATAGGCCAGAGGCGACGCAAAGGCAAACGCAGACGGGGCGCCACGCGCCCCGTCTGCGTTTAACCGATCGCGGTCGCGATCACGAGGCCAAGCGATGCCAAAAGCGCATAGAAAAGCTCGAGCTGACCCGAGGCTGCCAGTGCAGGGTTGAGCGCGCGGCCATTCTCACGCCAGACGAAACGGGCCCAACGGATCGACAGCGGCAATAGCGCCCAGGTCAGCATGATCCAGGGCGATCCGACCCCCATGACCCATGCGCCGAGCATCGCCAGAAACGCGCCGGCCTGGCACAACACATACTGCCAGCGCGCCGCGGCCGCGCCAAGCCGGACGGCAAGCGTGCGTTTACCGGCCTTGCGGTCGGTCTCGATGTCGCGCAGATTGTTGACCACGATGATGTTCACGCACAGCAGCCCGAGCCCGACGGCCACCCACCAGACGAGCGCCGTCGGCTCACCGGCCTGCACATAGTACGTGCCGCCGACGGCGACCAGCCCGAAGAAGATGAAGACGAACACATCGCCGAGCCCGTTGTAGCCCAGGGGGAAGGGGCCGCCGGTGTAGGCGAGCCCGGCCGCGATCGAAGCCAACCCGATGAGCACGATCGGCCAGCCCCCGACCCAGGTCAGGTACAGGCCGCAGACGACAGCCAACCCGAAGGTCAACAGGGTCGCCGCCCACATCTGGCCCGGGGTCACCCAGCCGGCGCTTGTCGCGCGGGTCGGCCCGACCCGCTCGGCTGTATCGGCGCCCTTTTTGTAATCGAAGACGTCGTTGGCGAAGTTGGTGGCGATCTGGATCAGCAGCGCGCCCATCAGGGCGGCGAGCGCCGGCCCGGCCTGGAAGCGTCCGTCGGCGAAAGCCAGTGCGCTGCCCGCGATCACGGGCGCCGCTGCGGCCGGCAGTGTGCGCGGGCGCGAGGCCAGCCACCAGATTCGCCAGAAAGAGGGTCGTGGAGTGGTCACGGGCGCAATTGTATCCGGCCCGGGACGTATTGAAGCGGGCGTTTGGACGGGCCGAGACCTCGCCTAAACGCCCGCTTCAATATCTGGACCTTCTGACTAAGGCGCCAGCAGGGCCGCGAACGTGAACGGCACGCTGAAATCCTCACACCAGATCACGACGGCCGCAGCCTGGCTGAGGTCCGTGCCAGCCGGGATTTCGAACGACAGGTCGCCCGAGGTCGACGACAACAGGCCGAGATCCACGGCATCGGGCAGCGCTGTCGCCATCTTGTCCACCGTGGCCAGTGAGGTCAGCACGACGTGCAGATCGGGGCCATCGTCGACCGAGAAGCCCTTCAGTTCGAGATGATACCCGTCGGCCTCGGAGCCCACGATCGCGGCGGTTCCGGTGCCCTGATGTTGGAGCGCCACAAACGAGCCGGAGCTCATCGTCATCATGGCGTCCATGGCTTCCATGGCAGTCTCGGTCTCTTCGGCGTGCATGGCGTCCATGGCCTCCATCGCGGTCTTGGTCTCCTCGGCGTGCATGGTATCCATGGCTTCCATGGCGGTCTTGGTCTCCTCAGCGTGCATGGCGTCCATTGCGGATTGGGTCGCTGACCCATCGGATGCCGGCGCGCAGGCCGCCAGGGCCAGGGTGAGGGCGGCGATCAGGCTGAGTGTGGACTGGGTGCGCATGTGTTGTTCTCCTGTGGTTGAGCTTGACCACAGGGTAGGGCGCGCGCCTTGCGCTGACGTTGTGGAGGCCTTACAAATGTGTGAAGGCCGGTTCGGAGCGGTCGCGACGCGCGGGCTCGCACCCCGATCGGGGCCATGACGGGCGACGCCTCACCGGGCAGGGATCTCGATCGTGAAAGTGGTCCCTGAGCCGGGTGTACTGGTCACCAGGATCCGGCCGCCATGCGCCTCGACCAGCCCACGCGCGATGGCAAGGCCCAGCCCGGCCCCACCCGAGGCCCTCGTGCGTGCCGGCTCAGCGCGATAGAAGCGCTCGAAGATCCGCGGCAGATCCTCAATCGCGATTCCGACCCCGGTGTCACGCACAATGATCTCGAGCTGCGAGCCGTTCAGCCGGGCTTCGAGGGCAACCTGTCCGCCGGCCGGTGTGTGCGCCAAAGCATTGGAGAGCAGATTGGCAAGCACCCGTCCCATCCGTCGCGTATCCAGGGCGACCACGCCGGCGTCGCGGCACTTGCCTTCGAGACGGATGCCGCTCTGGCGGGCCAGCGGCGTAAACGATTCGAGCGTGTCGGAGATCAGGTCGCAGACATCGGTTGGCGTGAGGTCGAGCGCCAGGCCGCCCGCATCGAGCTGGGCCATCTGAAACAGGTCGTCGATCAGGTCGGAGAGCGATTCCACGTCGCGCTGCGCCGTGCGCAGGTAGCGCTGCGCAGTCTCCCGGTCTTCTACCATATCGTCGGCCAGCGCCTCGACGATCGCGCGCACCGAGGCGAGCGGGGTCTGCAGGTCGTGGCTGACCCACGCGATCAGGTCGCGCCGCAGCCGATCGAGCTCGCGTTGCCGGGCGTCGGCGGCCTCAAGCCGGGTCGCCATATCGTTGAATGCGCGCGCCAGGGCCGCGACCTCTTCGCGCCCGACCGCCGAAGC
>DKKP01000208.1 GCA_002455335.1 Anaerolineales bacterium UBA6663
GGCCCGACGCTCAAGCTGCACCAATGCGGTCTGCCCAAGACCATGGCGCTCGAGCTGTACCGCCCGTTCGTGATCGCCAAGCTTGTCGAGTACAACTACGCCTCGAACGTCAAGGGTGCCAAGCGCTTCATCGAGCGCGAGCGGCCCGAGGTGTGGGAGGTGCTCGAGGAAGTCATCAAGACGCGGCCTGTGCTGCTCAACCGCGCACCGACNNGGCGACCAGATGGCCGTGCACGTGCCCCTCTCCGACAAATCGGTCGAGGAGGCCCGGCGGCTGATGCTCTCGACCACCAACCTCCTCAAGCCGGCGGACGGCGAGCCGATCGTCGGCCCGCAAAAGGACATGGTGCTGGGCGTTTACTATCTGACGTTCATGCATCCGCTCGAGCGCAAGGGCCATGGCCGCCTGTTCTCGGATCTGGATGACGTGGAGCTGGCGTACGGGCTGGGGCAGGTGGACATTCATGCACGCATCAAGGTCATGATCACCACCTGGTACAACGAGAAGAACGAGCGCTACGAGCGACCGCAGCGCCGCCTTGTGGAGACCACGGTCGGCCGTGCGCTGTTCAACCGCATCCTGCCCGACGAGATGCGGCTTTACAACGATTCGCTCGACAAGGGCGGTCTGCAGAAGCTTGTCGGACGCTGCTACCAGGTGATCGGCCCGGAGCGCACGACTGACGTCGTCGATGAGATCAAGAACATCGGCTTCAAGTATGCGACCCGCTCGGGGACGACGATCGCGATCTCCGACCTGAGTGTTCCGGCCGAGAAGGCCACGATCGTCGAGCACACGCTCAGCGAGCAATCGGATCTGGAGCGTATGTTCCAGCGTGGTCTGCTGACCGAGCAGGAGCTCAACGAGCGCGTGATCGAGATGTGGACCAAGGCCCGCGACGAGGTCGCCAAGGCCGTGCGCGCCAACCTCGACCCGGCCGGTTCTCTTGCCATGATGGCCAACTCCGGCGCGACAAAGGGCGGTTTCGGCCCGATCTCGCAGCTGGCCGGTATGCGCGGTTTGATGGCCGACCCGAGTGGCCGTATCATCCCGCTCCCGATCCGCTCGAACTTCCGCGAAGGCCTGACGACGCTCGAGTACTTCATCTCGACCCACGGCGCGCGCAAGGGTCTGGCCGACACGGCGCTGCGAACGGCCGATGCCGGTTACCTGACGCGGCGTCTGGTGGACGTCGCGCAGGATCAGATTGTGAACACGCTCGATTGCGGCACAGAGGGCGGCATCTGGGTCCGGCGCAAGGACGACGTGGCCGGGCAGTCGTTCTTCGAGCGCATCATCGGCCGTGTGGCGGCGCGCGATCTCTACGATCCCAAGACCGAAGAGCTGATCGTGGCGCGCAACACGCTGATCGACGAGGCGGAGGCGCATCGCATTCAGGGCTCGGAGATCGCCGAGGTGTTCGTCCGCAGCCCGCTGACCTGCGGCGCCGAGTTGGGCATCTGTCAGCGCTGCTACGGTCGCGATCTGGGCCGCGGCGCGCTTGTGGATATCGGCGTGGCGGTCGGCATCCTGGCCGCGCAGTCGATCGGCGAGCCGGGCACGCAGCTGACGTTGCGCACGTTCCACACCGGCGGCGTGGCGGCGGGCGGCGACATCACGACCGGCCTCCCACGCGTCGAGGAGCTCTTTGAGAGCCGCAAGAAGCCAAAGGGCGAGGCCGTGATCACCGAGATCGACGGCGTGGTCGAGATCGTGCGTTCGGAGAAGGCCGGTGGCCCGCTCTTTGTCAAGGTGGTCGACGCGGCCACCATGCACGATGAGTACGAGGTGCCTGGCAACTTCAGCGTCAAGGTCGAGAACGGCGCGCTCGTGAATGCGGGCGATCTGCTGGCCGGGCGCGGCGAGCAGGAGATCAAGGTCTCGCACGGCGGCAAGGTCAAGGTCAAGGAACGCTCGATCGTGGTGAGCTACGAGCGCCGCGAAGAGCAGGAATACGAAGTGCCGGCATCGATGCGGTTGCTTGTCATCGACGGCCAGCGCGTTCAGGCCGGCGCGTCGTTGACCGAGGGCGCGCTCAACCCGCACCGCATCCTGCGCATCCTGGGTCGCGAGGCCTGCGAGCTGTACCTGCTGACCGAGATCCAGAAGGTCTATCGCCAGCAGGGCCAGAACATCAACGACAAACACTTCGAGGTGATCATCCGCAAGATGCTCTCGAAGGTGCAGATCACGCGCCCGGGCGATACGCTCTACCTGCCGGGCGAGTTGCTCGATCGCCTGCGCCTGCAGCGCGAGAACGCCGCGCTCCTGGCCGAAGGCAAGAACGCGGCCACAGGGGCGCCTGTGCTGCTCGGCGTGACAAAGGCCTCGCTGTCGACCGACTCGTTCTTGAGCGCGGCCTCCTTCCAGCACACGATCAAGGTGCTGGCCGGCGCCGCGATCGAGGGCAAGGTCGACCCGCTGTACGGCCTTAAGGAAAACGTGATCATCGGCAAGCTGATCCCGGCCGGCACGGGTTTCTGGATGTACAACACCCGCCCCGAGGACGAAGCTGAGGCCATCACCGAAGCGGCGGCCGAAGAGGGCGAGGTCTTGCCGCCCGAGTTGCCCACCGCCGGCGACTGACATCCGCCGGGTTCATGAGACAAAACG
>DKKP01000241.1 GCA_002455335.1 Anaerolineales bacterium UBA6663
GCTTCGTCGGCCTGATCGCGCCGCACATCGCGCGCCGCCTTGTCGGTTCCGATCACAGCGGCCTGCTCCCGACCTCGGGCGTGCTCGGCGCGCTGCTCGTGGTCGTCGCCGATTTGATCGGCCGCACGCTGATCGCGCCGATCGAGCTGCCCGTCGGCCTGATCACGGCCGTCGTCGGCGCGCCGTTCTTCATGGCGCTGATGTGGCTGAGGGCGAGGCAGTGACGATGTGCGTCTTGCGTGGATCGCTCCACGCTGTACGCCCGACAAGTGTGACACAGGAATGCGATGACTCGACTCCACACCGACTCCCTCACTCTGGCCTATGACCAGGCCGTGATCGTCGACCGGCTCGATCTGCAGGTGCCGAACGGCGTGATCACGGCCCTGGTCGGCCCGAACGGCTGCGGCAAGAGCACGCTGCTGCGCGGCCTCGCGCGTCTGCTTGCCCCACGCGGCGGCGCCGCCTTTCTTGACGGCACGGCCATCCACCAGCTTCCGACCCGCGAGTTGGCCAAACAGCTCGGCATCTTGCCGCAGAGCCCGGTCGCGCCCGAGGGCCTGACCGTGCGCGAGCTTGTCGCACAGGGCCGCTATCCGCATCAGAGCTGGTTCCAGCAGTGGGCGAGCGAAGACGAGGCCGCCGTCGGGGCCGCGCTCGAGTTGACCGGCATGTCCGAGCTGGCCGAGCGCCCGGTCGACGCGCTCTCGGGCGGCCAGCGCCAGCGCGCCTGGATCGCGATGACGCTGGCCCAGGAGACGCCGGTCATCCTGCTCGACGAGCCGACCACGTTCCTGGACCTGGCGCATCAAATCGAGGTGTTGCATCTGCTCGAACGCCTCAACCGCGAGCAGGGCCGGACGATCGTCATGGTCGTGCACGACCTGAACCACGCCACGCGCCACAGCCAGCACCTGATCGCGCTCCGCGAAGGGCGCGAGGTCGCGGCGGGCGCTCCGGCCGAGGTCGTCACGCCTGCGCTGCTGCGCGACGTCTTCGGCGTCGAGGCCGACATCGTGCTCGACCCGCGCACCGGGGTTCCGCTGTGCGTGCCGTTCGGTCTCGCCGGCGCGCCGCTGATCCATCCGCCCGGCGTGAATGGAAGCGCCCACGCCACCGCACTTACACCGTAAGCATCATTGCGCACAAACGGTTTTCGTTGGGTGCGAGAGCGTGCTCCCCGGAGCCTGGGGCAAAGCTCAGGCTGTGTGAAGCGCCCCTTGGCACCCGGACGATCTCGAAAGGAATTGACCATGATACGACGCATCCTCCCGATTCTTGTAAGCCTCACACTCCTCACCGCCTGCGCCGGCCAACCCGCCGCAGGGCCGGCAAGTGCGCCAGCCATCGCCACTGAGGCCGGGCAGCCAACGGCCGGGCAGCCAACGGCTGTACAACCGCAACCCACAGCGATTGTGGGCGACAGCCCACTGGCTGGTGCGGGCGACTGCCCGGCCGGGTCCCGGCTCTTCGACCATGAGCTGCTGGCCAGCGACCCGCTCTGCATCCCCGAGGCGCCCGAGCGCATCATCGCGCTCGACATGGCTTCGGTCGAGGCGACGCTGCTCGCCGGCAAATCGCTTCAGGCCACAAGCGGCTGGATCTTGAGCGAGTTGCCGCTGATCGCGCCGCAGTTCGCGTCAGCGCTGGCGGGCCTCGAAGATGTCGGCTACCCGGCCAACCTCGAACTTGTCGCGCGGCTCAAGCCCGACTTGATCCTGGCGGTGGGCGGCACAAGCGCCGGCGACTCGATCGACTACGAGCAGGCCAAACAGATCGCACCGGTGGTCTTCGCCGACCCCGTGATCTACAGCGACTGGAAGTTGGGGATGAAGCTCTGGACGGCCGTGCTGAACGTGTCGGCCGATTACGACGCCATGATCGCCAACTACGACCAGCGCGTGTCCGAGCTACAGGCAGCGCTTGGCGACGACCTTGCGCGCGAGATCTCGGTGATCTCGTCGAGCACCTACGGCTACTCGCTGTGGATGCCCGACACGCCGCCGGGCGCGATCTTGAGCGACGTCGGGCTGGCGCGCCCCGAGTCGCAGCGACTTGTCGGCGAGGCCGCGACCGCCGTCTATGGGGCGGCCCAGTACGTCACCGTTTCGGAGGAGCGCTTCGACCTGATCGACGCGGACGCGATCTTCTATTTCACCTACGCGTCGAGCGACCCGGACACGGCCGCGGCCGAAGACGCGCACCTTGCGACGTTCGTTGAGAAGCCGATCTGGCAGGCGCTCGAAGCGGTGAAGGCCGGCCAGGCCTTTCAGGTGCCCGGCTACTGGTGGCGGTCGCAGACCTACGTCCTCGCCAACCGCGTCCTCGACGACCTCTTCACGAACATGACCGACACGACGGCGACCACGCCCGTGCTCGATTTTGGCGTGGCGCCGGCCGCCTTCCCGGTGATGATCGAACACAAGTACGGTAGCACCGAGATCACGGTGTTGCCGGAGCGCATCGTCACAGTGGGCCTGCTCGAACAGGATGCGTTGCTCGCCCTCGGCGTCACGCCGGTGGGCACGACCGAGTGGTTCGGCGGGCACCCGGGCGCCATCTGGCCGTGGGCCGAGGACCTGCTCACTGGGCCCGTGCCCGAGCTGGTCGGCGATGGCACGACGATCAAGTTCGAGGCGATTGCCGCGCTCGAGCCCGACGTGATCCTGGCCCTGTACGCCGGGTTGACCCAGGAGCAGTACGATCTGCTGGCACAGATCGCGCCGACGATCGCCCAGCCGGCCGCGTACGGCGATTACGGGATCCCGTGGCAGGAGCTCACCGCAACGGTCGGGCGCGTGGTCGGCAAGCCGGCCGAAGCGCGGGCGCTTGTCGACGACGTCGAGGGGCGCTTCGCGGCCGTGCGGGCCGAGCACCCGGAATTCATCGGCGCGAGCGCGCTTGTGGCGACGCCCTGGCAGGGCATCTGGGTCTATGGCGCCGAGGATGTGCGCGGGCGTTTGCTGACGAACCTGGGCTTTGTGCTGCCGGAGGACCTGGAAGCGGTCACGGGCAACGCCTTCGGTGGCAATCTCAGCGAAGAGCGAGCCGATCTGCTGGATGTCGATGCCATCCTCTGGCTTGATCCGACCTCGGCCGAGGGGCCACTGGGTGGGCCGCTCTACGCGAGCCTGTCGGTCCACACCGAGGGTCGGGAGGTGTTCATCGACAGCTACGGCACAACGCTCGGCGGCGCGACATCGTTCGTCACCGTGCTCAGCCTGCCCTATCTGCTCGACGAGCTTGTGCCAAGGCTGGCGGCCGCGGTCGATGGCGACCCGGCGACCGTGGTGCCCTGACGCGAGGTCGATGAGCGGTCGCCTTTGGGGTGGATGAAGACGCGCGACACATCCCAACCGGCGCTATGTTCCGCCCAGAAAGTCGTAGCTGACCTTCTTCTGCACCGCCGCGATCTGAGCGAAAGCTTGCTTGAGCAGCTCCTGCTGGATGTAGCCCAATCGGCCCGGGTGGATCAGGTTGGTCGGCGCCCGACCGGCCTGGATGGCCGCGAGCTGCGCCTGCAACCGCAGCTGCATCAGGAAGTCGTAAGCGGCAACGATCTCATCACGGCTGGCGGGCAGGATGACGCCGCGCTCGGTCAGGGCATCGATGCGCTCGAGCGTGTGTGTCTGGTTGATCCGATGGCGCAGCGCGTACAGACGCGCAAAGCTGACCATCGGCATCATCGCGTCCTTGAGGTTGATCTCACCGCCGATCTCGGCTGTTCCACCGCTCAGATAGATGTTCCCGAGGAGCCGGAACGGCGGTTTGAAGGCCAGGGCATTTCGGGCGACGTGATGAAAGAACGCCGACTGATCCTCGAGCGAGGCGTTGATGGCGCGGCGCAGCTCGAGGGTCAGATCGGCGTCGCCATAGACCGTGCGGAAGTCGAAGAAGATGCTCAGGTCGATGACTTCCTGCGGCTCGGATTTGCGGATCCACTCGTCAAAACCAGACAACCATCCAGACAGCGAACGACACCAGCGCGGCTGGCTGGCCATCACACCACCCCGGCAGAGCGGATACCCGGCCTGGGCCAAACCCTCGCAGACCAGAGCGCCGAGCTTCAGGAAGTACGCTCCCGGGTCCGACCCGTCCGGCGCCGGGGCATAGAGGATGCCGTTGTCCTGATCGGTGACCAGGGTCTGTTCCTGGCGCCCCTGGCTGCCCATGGCAATGAAGGCGAAGGGCGCCGGCGGATCGCCCAGCTGGGCGATGGCCAGCTGCACGAGTCGCTCGGTGGTCGCATCGCAGACGGACGCCAAGAGCGTCGTCACCGGCCGTGGCCGGGCAGAGCTATCCAGCAGAGCCTTGGCCAACTCGGGCGCGCGCGCGGCTTGCTGTGCGACCAGGGCGGGGCTGGCCGCACGTGAGATCTCGCGCGTCAACACGATCGCGCCGTACCGCTGGAATTGGATCAGCGACTTGTTGTCGATCACGCTCACGATCTTGCCGTCGCGGTCCTCGACGGCCAAATGGCGGACGCCCTGCTCCTCCATGCGCACCAGGGCCTCGTAGATCAGGGCGTCTTCGGGTATCTTGCTGAGCGGTGCGCTCATGATGGTGTGAATCGGGGCCGTCAGCGGCGTGCCCGTGGCCAGCACACGCGTCCGCAGGTCGTGATCGGTGACGATCCCAAGCATGGTGTCGCCGGCGCTGACCAAGGCCCCCGTGACATTGTGCTCGCTCATCCGCCGGGCCAGTTCGGCCACAGTCATGTTCATGTCGCAGACCAGCTCATCGCGCCCCAGACGCGTCAGCGGCTCGTGCAGGAACAGCAGCGACGTCTGGAGCTTCTCGATCAGGGCCTCGCGCCCCGCCTCCTGGCGCCGCTCAACCGTGACATCCTCAAGGGTGCCGACGATGTAGACGCCGTCGGCATCGCGCACCAGCTGCGCCGAGAGCGCGACAAAGCGTGCTGCTGCGTCATTGGTCTCGAGATGGACGATGTGTCGACGCACCTCGCCGCCGTCGAGCAAGGTCTGCAGGATGGCCTCGAACTCGGTCGCATCCGAGAACAGGTCGGCCAGCGCCGGCGGCCCCTGCTCTGTCGCAAAGAACGTCCGAGCGGACGGGTTGTACTCAAGCAGTGCGCCCCTCCGGGCGGCCCGAGCACGAAAGACACCCAGCGGAGCTGAGTGCGCCACATGCGCCAGGGCATCATCTCCCAGCAGGGGGGCCGCCCGTGCGACGTCGCGGCACAGCAGGATCAGACCCCGTTGACCCGCAAACACGATCGGCGAGATCGCCAGCACGCATTCCAGGTGGTGGCCTGCGGCGTGACGCAGAGCACCTTCAAAGGCGTCGCCGTCACCGGCCCCGTCCTCGATTGAGTGGCTCAACCGCTTCCAGAAGATGGGGTTGTCGGCGGGCGGCAGGAGATCGGCCAGATCCAGGAACTCAAGTTGGCGCGCCGAATAGCCCGACAGGTTTAGGAAGGTCGGGTTGGCGTACCGGCAGCGCTCGTCCAGGATCAGTAGCGTGCCCTCCGTGGTGGCTTCGATCAAGCTGTGATAGCGCTCTGTCGATTCGCGCAATCCCTCGAGCACATCCTGGCGCTGGCGCTCGAGGCGCAGGCTTTGCTGCAGCACGAATATAAGCAGCAAGACGACCGCACCAGAGATGACCAACGCCACAAGCACAAGATTGGTCTCGATGCGCACGATCTCGGCGCGGACGTCATCGGTGTACAGACCCGTGCCGATCACCCAGCCCCAGGGCTCGAACCCCCTGACGTACGACTCCTTTGGCTCGAGCCGGGTCGGATCGTCGTTCCATTGCCAGACATAGTCGAGGTAGCCGTCGCCTTCACGCTCCACCTCCCGAGCGAACTCTACGAAGATCGCGACCCCGCGCGCGTCGGTGAAGGTCGAGACGTCCTGGCCGTTCAGGTCGGGCCGGTAGGGGTGCATGATCATGCGCGGCCGAAGATCCTGGATCCAGAAGTAGTCTTTGCCATCCGGCCCATAGCGCAAGGACTCGATCCGGGCGCTGGCCTGAGCCTGGGCCTGCTCGCGGGTCAGCAGCCCGTTACGCTCGTCGCGCTCGTACGAGGCCAGGATGCTCCAGGCCGAGTTGGTCAGCTCACGGATGAGCTCGCGCTTGCGTTCGAGCAGCGTCTGCTCGAACGACGGCAGGATGATGCCCCAGATCGCCGCCAGGAAGAGCCCGATCGCGATCAGAGTCGGAAGGAAGATGCGCACCACATACGAACGTCGCCGAAAAGGGTGCTGCCGGGCCACTGTCGCCCGCCCGGTCGTGACGCCGGGCTGGCTCTTCTCGACGGTCGACGGCGGCTGGCCGAAGCCCTGACCGGCGAGTGCCGGACCATCGAATGCTGGGCCGTCAAACAGGGCAACGCGAAAGCGTGTCCAGGCTTCGCGCGGCATGGCGATCGTGAAGTCGCCGCTCTCGGAATGAATGTCGGTGCCGGCCGAGACAAGAAGCCCATGGCGCTCGGCAAGCGCCACAAGGTCGGCGCGTTGTTGTTCCGAGAAAGAGGAGTAGTAGGCCTCGAGCCCGTCGAGGCCGGCCGTCTGAAGCGCAGCGACATGGCTCTCGAGCCGTTCCAGATCAGGCTCGAACAACAACGGGTGAGCCCAGAACACCTTGCCGCCGGCTTTGTGGATCAGGGCGATGGCGGCCGGGGTCTCGAGCCGCCCGTTTGGCGCGGCGCTGACAGGTGGCGCAACGTTGGCATCGTCGGGCACAGCCGCGCCCATCTTGCGCAGCGACCCCGAGATGCTGTGCACTTCCAGGTCGCGGGCCTGGCGGACGGAGTGCAGGGTGGCCAGGAGATCCGGGTGCTTGGGGTTGAACCCGTACCCCAACAGGTGGAGTTCACGGCCGGCGAGATAGGTGGTTAGTTCCACGCCGGGCAGGCAGGGCACGCCACGGCGCTTCATGGCCTCCTGGAAACGCGGCAGGCCTTCGAGCGAGTCATGATCGGTCAGGGCCGCATACCGCACCCCGGCGCCGGCAAGCCCCGCGGCGAGCGCCTCAGGGCTGATCTCGCCGTCGCTGAAGTCGGTGTGGGTGTGGAAGTTGACCAGCAGATCCATGACGTTGATCATGGTCGAAAAGGGGAGCGTAAGCCGCGGCGTTTTGCACCGCGGCTTACGCTCCCCTTTCCGATCACGTCTGGCCCATCGCGGCCTCCCGCCTTGGCGTCAGCAGCGACACGACCACCAGGGTGAGGAAGCTCAACGGGATCGAGATGATGCCCGGGTTGCTCAGCGGGACCGGCGCGTCGAGCGGGTTCAACCCATAGAGGCTGAAGAGCTCGGGCGAAAAAGCGATCAGCCCGATCGAGGCGACGATACCGACGATGATCGAGGCCGCGATACCCTGGGCCGTCGTCCGCTTCCAGAACAGGAGCATCACGATGGCCGGCAGGTTGGCCGAGGCCGCCACGGCAAAAGCCAGACCGACCAGGAAGGAGACATTCATACCCTTGAACAAGATGCCCAGGACGATGGCCAGGCCACCGATCACGAAGGCCGAGATCTTGCCCGCGCGCACCTTCTGACGGTCGTCCATCTTGATCCGCAGATAGCGATCGAACAGGTCGTGGGCCACGGCGCCCGAGGCGGCCACGATCAGGCCGCTGACCGTGCCGAGCACCGTGGCGAACGCGATCGCCGAGATGAAGGCAAACAGCAACTCGCCAAACGAACGGGCCAGCAGCGGGGCCGCCATGTTGCTGTCGGCCGGATTCATGGCGCCGTTGACCATCGCGCCAAGGCCCATGAACAGCGTCAGGATGTAGAAGAAACCGATGGCCGCGATCGCCACGATCGTCGATTTGCGCGCGCTGGCCGGGCTGGGCACCGTGTAATACCGGATCAAGATATGCGGCAGCGCGGCCGTGCCGAGGAAGAGCGCCAGCATCAGCGAGAGGAAATCCAAACGCTCGAGCAGCGTGCCCTCGACCTTGAACTTCAGACCCGGGCGCATGATGCGATCGCCGGGCACGTCGTTCGGGTAATAGACCGTCACCTTATCGCCCGCGCCATCGGTGAAGCTTGTGGTCTTCCAGGTGCGGACCAGCGTGTCCTCGGCCGTGATCGAGGCCAGGAAATCGAAGACCGAAAGGGCGCCGGTCGCGGTCTGCTTCTGACCGCGGATCTGCTCCAGGTTGCCGACCGGGCGCAGCTGGTTCTCGGGCGACTCCGGCGCGCCGTTGATCCAGCGGCCGTCGGCGGTGGCCACCACCGATTGTGTCTCCTTGAGCGTCACGGATCCATCAGCCTCGGCCGCGTACCACCAGACATCGCGCTCACCCTGGGCGATACGCACAAAGGTCAGACCGCCCTTCACATCGACCTGCTCCAGGACCTCCGCCCCGGCTTCGGTTACCTGCACCTTGCCATCCACCCGACTGGCCGCGATGTGCCCGTATTCATAGAAGGGCACAGTGCCGCCCTGGTCGGGCGCCGTCGACAGGCCACGCAGCAGCACGGCCCCCACCAGCACGGTCGAAAACACAAGCAGCAGGCCGCCCTTGAGGAACTGCACGTACGTGGTCGAGGCCATGCCCGCCGTCGCGACGATCGTGATGACGATCGCGCCGACGATAATGACGCCCCACGCATGCGGGATGCCGAGCAATGGCTCGACAAGCACGCCCGCGCCGACCATCTGCGGGATCAGGTAACAGACTGAGACCACAAGCGTGCTGATGGCCGCAGCGAGTTTGATACCGCGCGAGTTGTAGTTTGCGTCCACGGCATCGGTGAACGTGTATTTACCCAGCTTCTTCAACGGCTCGGCCACCACGAAGAGCGCCACGATCCACCCGGCCAGGAACCCGATCGAATACAGAAAGCCGTCATAGCCGACCGTGGCGATCAGGCCGCAGATGCCGAGAAACGATGCAGCCGAGAGGTAATCGCCGGCGAAGGCGATCCCGTTGACGCTCCAGTGGATCTGGCCTCCGGCGGCGTAGTAACCGCTCGAAGTCTTGGCCTTGTTGCCCAGATAAATCGAAAGCCCGACCACGAAGACGACGAAGATGACAAAAATGAAGACAGCCATGGCTCAGGCCCTGCCCTTCGTGGAGCTCGGACCATCGGCGGGGGCCGAGCGGCCCTCCAGTTCGATTTCCTTGCGGTGGCAGAGCGCGTCGTAGATCAAGGCCTCGATCAGGGCGCCGATGATCAGCAAGAAGCCAACGACAGTTGCCAGGTTCATGCCGGCGAAGACGATCAGGCCCATCGTCTGCGGTGCGGTCAGGTTGATGGCCACGAAGGCGGCGTAGAACAGCGCGTAGATCGCAAACATCCAGACACCCAGGCGTGTCTTATACGGCCCGGCCGGGTCCTTACCGACGGGTGTGGAGGGTTCATGCAGCATGCGATCTCCTTATCTTGGCGCACATCGCGGTCTCGCGAAGGTCCATGACGTATATGGGATTTGCGATTGAAGGACCCGGTTCCGTGAGGGCGTTGTTGCACCTGACGATCGCCCCCGTTCGTCGGCCAACTCGATGTGCATTGTACAACGTCGCCAGCCTGGTTCCTTTGCCCGTAGGAAGATCGGATCGGCGGCCGGCGGCCCGAAGATCAGACGCCCGATTGTTTCTGAAAGGGGCATTGATATACGGCAACGGCCTGTTCGGCGAAATCGGCGAGGCTCAGGCGCAGGGCGGCCGGCTCGAGCACCTCGACCGCCCCACCCAGCCCAAGCAGGCGCGTGCGCGCCTCCTCGAACGAGCCAAAGGTCAGCGCTGCGGTGACCGGCTCGCCCGGGCGCGGCTCGCAGAGCGTCTCGACCGACACGGCCGGCTCACGACCGAGATACCAGCTCAGCCGGGGCCAGAGCGTCGGCGCGATCCGCACCTGCGCCGTGAACGTCGCGCGCCGCTGCTCGACCTCGGCGCACCAGCCCGCCCAGAACCGCGCCAGGTCGAAGTCACCGGGGCGGGTGAAGCCCTGCGGGAGCTCGGAGACCGCGATCACGTCGGCCACGCGATAGACCCGAAGGTGACCGGACCGCGCACAAACCAGGTGCCATAGGTTGGCCTTGGCGACCAGCCCATAGGGCGCCACGTCCGCGATCATGGGCCCGTCGATCGGCGGCCCGACCTGTATCGTCAATCGCACGCAGCGATCGCGCCAGACGGCCTGATACAACGCCTGAAGCACGGATGAGGGCTCGATGGGTTGGAACCACCAGGTGGAGTCGAGATGGATGCGCTGCCGTGATGACGCAGCCGCATCGCGCCGGGCCTCGGGTAGCGCGGCCGAGAGTTTGCGCAGCGCGCTTTGCAGATCGCGATTGACGCCAAGCGCTGTGAGTGGCTGGGGCACGTGCACCATGAAGAGCGCGCGGGCCTCGGGCTCGGTCAGGCCGGTCAGCGTCGTGCGATAGCTCTCGAGCAGCGAGCAGCCGCCGCCCGGCCCACGTTCGGCGTAGACAGGCACGCCCGCGAGGCCAAGCGCATCGATATCGCGATAGATCGTGCGCTCCGAGACCTCGAGCTCATCGGCCAGGGCCTGGGCCGTCACCCGGCCGCGGGCCTGCAAAATCATCAGCAACGCGATCAGACGATCGGCGCGCATAGCTCCCCCGATCACGGCCCGCCCGCTGGCTGGGCCGCTCCCCCATCTCCGTAGACGCGATCCTAGCACGAAATCCTGACAGATGTTGGCACCTGTCCACGTAAGATGAGACAAGGTGAAAGGAGAAACACATCATGTCAAATGAAGTGAGGATCGTGCGGCTCGAGCCGATGAAAGTGGCGGCGGCGCTGGGCTTCGGGCCGGAGCCCGAGGCGCTGGCCTGGGAGGCGCTGACGCACTGGGCCGCGTCCGAGGGCCTGCGGCTGAACGAACACCGGTTGTTCGGGTTCAACAACCCCTCGCCGACGCCCGGCAGCCCGAACTACGGCTACGAGCAGTGGCTGGTGCTTAAAGAGCGCGCCATCGGCTCGGCCGAGGTGCAGATCAAGGACGTGGCCGGTGGGCTCTACGCGGTCATGCGCTGCCATGGGACCCCGAACCCCGAGATCTGGCAGGATCTGGTGCGCTGGCGCGAGGCGAGCCCTTATCGCGGCGCGGCCCATCAGTGGCTCGAGGAGCTGGTCACGCCTGATCTGCTCGGCCAGTGGGATCAGGTGATGTTCGACCTGTATCTGCCGATTGCGGAGTAGCGATTGGGAGGCAGCCGGCTGAAGAACTGTCGCTCTTTAGTCGGCTGCCTTCGCCCAGGTCCACGCCTGTTGCGCCATCACCGGGTTGAAGCCAAGCGACCTGTAGAATTCCTGCACCGAGCCGACAAAGGCCACGCGCGCGCCAAGCGCCGCGCAGCGACGCACACCCTCGAGCACGACCGCGCGGCCAAGGCCCAGCCGGCGGTAGTCGGGGTCGGTCGCCACCGGCTCGACCAGCGCGATGCGGTTACTGGGTTCGTACCACATCCCGCAGAACGAGACGAAGTCGCCATTGGGCGCCACGGCCGCGAGCGTGAGGTCATGCCGGAAGTATGGGCTCGACTGCATCTGACGGCGATCACGCACGCCCATGACCGGTGGCTCGCCGGGATGGTTGAAGCCGCGCCAGAGCACACGGTCCATTTTGACCAGATCGTTTTCCTCGGCCAGGCTCGTGATCCGAAAGCCGTCGCGGATCTTGAGATCAGGCGCGAAGCCCTCAGGTGTCTCGAGCATCATCATCGTCCGATCCGCGTTCGGGTTGCGCTGGAATCCGCGCGCTGCGGCATGCTGCGCGAACGCCGTGTCGAATTCGCTGATGTAGGCGGTGAGCGCGCGCTGCCCGTCCGGCTCGACGCGCGCGAGGTCGGCGCAGGCATAGTCGAGCATCTCGGGTTTCAGGCGATCGTAATCCGGATGCACGTCGAAGAAGGCCTCGCCCAGCACGCTCTCGTGGTGCGCGACGGCCACGAGCCGGCCTTCGTCCTCCCAGAGCCGGATGCGGCCAAGCATGCCCCAGTCGAGCATCGGGTGGCTGTGCATGTACGACCAGATCGGCCGAATCCAGTTGCCGTCGCGGTTGCCGGGTTGGAAGAGTGTCTCGAGGAAATCGCTGACCGCGTAGTAGTCGTCGAGGCCCACGAAACGGCGGTTGGTGAGCATGAGATTCTAACCTTGGACCTGACAGGTCCATACGCAATACACTCAAATTGAAGGCGATCCAAAATCGCCTTTCGATAATTGGGCTTCATTTTCTAGCCAAACGCCCCGCCTGTGCCCTGTCAGACATCGCCCTGACATCGCCGAAAATCACTTGACCTTGTGCAGTCAGTGGAGTAAAACAAACCGACGGTCGGTTTTTCAACGAGGACCCTATGCCCCGCGTGGTCAATGAAGAGGAGAACGCGCTCAAGCGCGCCGAGATCCTGGACGCCGCTCAGTCGCTGATTTATGTCAAAGGCTATGAGCAGATGTCGATCCAGGACATCCTCGACGAGCTCCAGATCTCGAAGGGCGCGTTCTACCACTACTACGACTCCAAGCCGTCGCTGCTCGAAGCGCTGATCGACCGGATGCTCGAACAGGTCATGCGCCTGGTGCTCCCGATCATTCAGGACCCGCATGAACCCGCCCTCAGCAAGATCCAGAAGTTCTTCACGTCGGTCGGCACCTGGAAGACCGCGCGCAAAGACTTCCTGATGGGCTTCGTCCGCAGCTGGTACTCGGACAAGAACGCCCTGCTCCGGCAGAAGATGACGGCCCGCATGCTGCATGTCTCGGGGCCCTGGCTGGCCGCGATCGTCCGCCAGGGGATCGACGAAGGCGTTTTCGACACGCCCTACCCCGACCAGATCGGGGCCGTGACCTTCGGCATGGTGCAGAGCCTGGGCGAGTTGATCGGCGACTGGGCCCTGGCCCCGCAACCCGCGCCCGTTCAGGCCAAACGCATCGTCGACACGATCGCGGCCTACAACCACGTCCTCGAGCGCCTGCTCGGCGCGCCGTCGGGCTCGATCGTGATGATGCAGCCCGACGTGATCGAGGCCTGGTTCGGGATCTCGGCCAAAGATCCTCCGGGTGAGTCAAACGTCGCAGAATCCACCGGAGAGTCGCAGAGAGGAGTCTGACCCATGAGTCTGTATCTTCGCCAGGCCTGGCGCAACATCTGGCGGCACAAGCGCCGCACCCTGATCGTGGTCTTCGCCATCGGCAGCAGCATGTCGCTGATGATGATGTACGACGGCCTTGTCGGCGGCTTCGAGAACGCCATCTACGGCAACGCCATCCGCGTCCTGGGAGGCAACATCCAGGTCCACGCCGAAGGCTACGACGCGCAGGCCGCATCCAACCCGATCCTGCCGCTGCCCGACGACGTCGCGATCGTGAACGCCGCCCAATCGCAGCCGCATGTGCTCGCCGCCGCCCGTCGGATCAACACAGGTGGGATGGTCACCAACCGCGAAGGCGCCTTCGCCGTCTCGATCGTGGGGATCGAGCCCGAGAAGGAGGCCGCGGTCAACCTGATCGCCCAGAACGTGGTCGCCGGCCGCTTTCTGACCAGCGAGGACGGCGACCTGGCACTGATCGGCCAGGGCCTCGCGGCCGAGATGAACCTCGCAATCGGCGACCGCTTCACGCTGACCGGCCAGGCCAGCCATAGCCAGCTGCGCCAACGCACCTTGACCGTCGTCGGGATCTACGACGTCGGGATGCCCGACATCGAGAAGCGCTCGGTGTATCTCTCGCTCAAAGAGGCGCAGGATCTGTACGGCCTGACCGGGCAATCGACCGAGGTCGCGATCTCGCTCGAGGAGATCGGCCAGGAGCCGGGCGTGATCCAGGGCCTGCAGCCGGGGTTCACCAACGTCGAGATCTCGTCGTGGGAGGCATCGTTCCCCGACTTGAAGTACGCGCTCGATCGCAAGGGCGCTGTGATGGACGTGTTCAGCGTGATCATCCTCGGCATCGCCGGCATCGGCATCCTCAACATGCTGCTCATGGCGGTCTTCGAGCGGACCCGCGAGATCGGCCTGCTCGGCGCGCTCGGGATGCGCCCGGGCCAGATCATGTGGCTCTTCCTGCTCGAGGGCGCGATGATGGGTCTGGTCGGTGTGACCTTCGGCGTTGCGCTGGGCGTCGGCCTGAACTTCATCATGAGTCAGGTCGGCTTCGACTACAGCGCGTTCACGTCGATGACGGCCTACACGGCCCTGATCAACGAGCGCGTGTACTCGACGCTCGGCCTCGAGAAGATCGGGATGCGCGTGGTCACGGTGCTCGTCATCGCCCTGCTCGCGTCGATCTGGCCGGCCCGCGAGGCCGCGCACAGCGAACCGGCGCTCGCGCTCCATCACGTCTGAGAGGCTCGCATGCTACACCTCATCTCAATGGCCTGGCGCGATCTGGGCCGTAACCGTCGCCGTTCGTTTTTCTCCGCGTTGGCGCTGGCCATCGCCCTGGCCCTGCTGCTGTTCATGGCCTCGGTCGTCCAGGGCGAGATGCGCGACGCCATGAACGCCAGCATCCGGCTCGAATCCGGCCACCTGCAGGTGCGCTCGGCCAACTACAACCCGGACAAGACCAGCCTCAAGTGGGAGGACCTGATCGCGACGCCAGCGACAGTCGCCAGCCAGATCGCGACCCTGCCCCAGGTCGAGGCCGCCACGCCGCGGCTGTACGCCAGCGGCATCCTGGCTTCGGGCGAGACGACCCTGGGCGTGCGCGTCATCGGCATCGACCCGGCCTCGCCGGCCAACGCGCCCCTGACCGACGGCCTGCTCGCCGGGACCTTCCCGACGGCCGATGACCGCGACGGCGTGTTGATCGGACAGCCCCTGGCCGACAAACTCAAGGTCGGCGTCGGCGACCGGATCAACCTGGTGGTCAACACCTCGAGCGGGGCCGTCGACGAACAGAACTTCGTGGTCCGCGGGATCTTCTCGACCCGCACGCCGAACTACGATGCCAACAACCTGTTCCTGCCGCTCGCCAAGGCGCAGGCGATCACGGGCGCCGAGGACCGCGCCAGCCTGATCTTCGTGCTCCTCAAGGATCGCGAGCAGGCGCCCGCCGTCGCCGACGCCATCGCGTCGGACGGCTTCACGATCGTCAACTTCCGCGACTTCAATGCGTTGCTGGCGACGTTCGAGGAGTTCTCGGGCGCCTACATGTTCGTGCTGTACCTGATCGTGCTGGCCATCACGTCCACCGTGATCATCAACACCCTGATCATGGCGGTCTTCGAGCGCACCCGCGAGATCGGGATCCTCTCGTCGATCGGCATGCGCGGCGGCCGGATCATGGCCATGTTCTTCACCGAATCGGCGCTGCTCGCGGTCGGCGGGATCCTGCTGGGGATGCTCATCGGCCTGCCGCTCGTGTACTACGCCTCGACGGCCGGGATCTACTTTGGCGACGTCGGCGCGATCGGCATGCCGCTCAGCGAAACGATCTACGCCTATCTCACCTGGAACGACGCCATCACTCTGACGGTCATGGCCTTCGTCATCAGCCTGCTCGCCGCCGTCTACCCCGCCATGCTTGCGGCGGGGATGGAGCCGGTGGATGCTTTGCGCGGCGGTCAATAAAGGAAACGCCATCATGGAAGTCACACGTGTCGAAAACGTCACCCGCGCCTTCAAGACCGGCAAGGTCGAGGCCCAGGCCCTGCGCGGCGTCAGCCTGTCGATCGAGAACGGCGAGTTCACGGCCCTGGTCGGGCCGTCGGGCTCGGGCAAGACCACCCTGCTCCAGCTGATCGGCTGTCTCGATCAGCCGACCACCGGCAAGGTCTACATCAACGGCAAGGACGTTAGCCAACTCAACCGCGACCAGCGCGCCGACATGCGGCGCGGCGCGATCGGCTTCATCTTCCAGTTCTTCGCGCTCATCCCGACGCTTTCGGCTTACGAGAACATCGAGATGCCGCTGCTGCTCTCGGGCAAGAGCCCGGCCGAGCGGCGCGAGCGCGTGAAGTGGCTGCTCGAGGCCGTCGACCTCGCCGACCGCGCCCACCATCGGCCCGATCAACTCAGCGGCGGCCAGCAGCAGCGCGTGGCGATCGCCCGCGCGCTGGCCACACAACCCGCCCTGATCCTGGCCGACGAGCCGACCGNNGTTCAGCAAGTCATGGAGATCATGACCCGGCTCAACCAGGAGACCGGCGTGACCTTCGTCTTCGCCACCCACGACCCGCGCGTGATCAAGTACGCGCGCCGCGTGGTCAGCCTACGCGACGGCGTGATCGTCTCGGCCGACGAAGCCGTGCCGGCCGTAGCCTGAACGTGCGAACCGTGGGTCGCCGTGGAATCCGAATCATGAAAACGCGAATCTGGATCTCACTCTTGTTGGCCTTCGGCCTGGCCGGCTGCGATCGCTTCCCGGGCTCAGCGCCCGAGGCCGTGCCGACCATCGTGCTCTCCGGCGGCGCTGCGCCGACGCAGAGCCCAGGGGCAGCGAGCCCTGTGGGCAGCGGCGTCGCCGTGTCGGCCTCGGGCGTCGCGGTGCCGGTGAGCGAGGCCCGGCTGGCCTCTGCCCTGGCCGGCCGGGTTGAAGTCGTGGAGGTGACCGCCGGCGATCAGGTCGAGGCCGGGCAGGTGCTCGTCCGGCTGGCGGGCGGCGAGCGCCTGCGGGCCNNCAGCCGAGTTCGAGTTGCTCACTGCCCAACAGGCGTTGCAAGATCTGCACGACTCAGCCACGACGGTGGCCGCTCAGGCGCAAAAGGCCGTGGCCACCGCGGAAGAGGACCTGGATCGTGCCGAGCGCGCGCTCAAGAGCCAGGCCAGCCCGGACGTGGCTTTTTTTCAGGACCAATTCAACCGGGCCGCGGCCGCGCTGACCGCCGCCGAGCAAAACGCCCAGATCACGGACTTTCAAATCAGCCTGCGCGCTGCAGCGGATGCGCTGACCAATACGACCAACGCGCTGAACAACCTGAAGGACCTCGAGGCGCGCTATCCGGGCTACAGCGACCAGCACAACGACGCGCTCGGCAACGCCCAGCGCGCCTACGATCGCGCGCTGCAGGATTACCAGGCCGCGCTCTTCCGTCTGCAGCAGGGCGAGAACGCCGACAGCAGCACGCTGACCGACGCGCAGAAGGCCTACAACACCGCGCAGGCTAACCTCGCTGCGGCCCAGCGCGGCCCAGATGCGGTCAAGCTCGCACTCGCGCAGGCCGACGTCGCCGTCGCCCAGGCCGCGCTGG
>DKKP01000391.1 GCA_002455335.1 Anaerolineales bacterium UBA6663
GACTTAAACGAACCGGCCGGAGGAGACCTCCGGCCGGTTCGTTTAAGTCGATGTCGGCTCAGGGCGTTGGCGTGTCGGTGGCGGGGAGCGGGATGACCGCGATCGTCACGAACACGGTTTGGCCGAAGGCCGTGCCGTCGGGGGCGCGCGCCTGCCACCGCCCGGTATAGGTGCCCGGGGTGTCGGGGGCGCGGAGCTCGACCTCCCAGATGCCTTCGGCGCCGGCGCGGGCCGGGTAGATCGCGGCCTCGGTCGTTTCCCCCATCGGTTCCCCATTGGTCAGGGCTATGGCGTAATCGGGCCCCCAGTCGCAGGTGCCGGCGTTGCGCATGAGCCAGCGCTTGGCGAAGATCTGGCCTGGCAGATACTGGGCCCCATCCGGCACCGTGACGTCTGATACGAACTTCGCGTCGTTTGTGCAGGGCCCGCCAAGCGTCGGTGCGAGCGTGACGACGGGCGGGCGGCTCGGCGTCGGCGTGAACAGCGCCAGGCTCGCGTCGGGGGTCTCAGTGAAGACCGGGCTGAGTGTGGCCGTCGCCGCGGGCGTGCGGGTCGGTGGGAAGATCGTTGGGGTGCGGGCGGCTGTCGGCGTGCAGGCGGCGAGAAGCGTCAGCGCCCCGATGAGCAACCCTGCACCGGACAACCCACGCCAAGAGAAAGCCGTGTTCATCGAAGCCACTTGCCGCTGCGCCACGCTTTGGGCGGCTCAGGCGCCAGCCTCGGGCGAATCGCGGTGGTGGTCATGATGGTGGTGGGCGTCGCCCAAGGGGTCTTCGGGCTGGTTCCAGGCCCACAGCTCGATCGGGTTGCCCTCGGGGTCCTGCAGTCGGGCGAAGCGTCCGAAGTCGGCCGCGACGCGTTGGATGCGCTCGCCCTCGGCCTCGAGCCCTTTGAGGAACATGTCGAGGTCGTCGACGCGGTAGGTGACCATCAGACCGCGTCCGCCCGCAGTCAGCGGCGGCTTCGCCGGAAAGATCGCGAACTGAAAGGTCAGGCCCGAACGTGGATCGTCGATCTCGCCGTACCAGTTGTCGTCGTCGAGATTGTGAAGCGTGACAAGGCCCAACCGCTTCTCGTACCACGCAGCCAGGGCTGCGGGATCGTTGGCAAACAGGACGATTGCGTTGACGCCGAGGATTCGAGCCATAGGCCCATTATGCCCGGTTCAATTCAGATTGGCAAAGTGGGAGGAGCGTGGAGCGTGGAGCGTTAAAACGTGCTCAGGGAGCGCGCACAACGCACCCCGCACGACACGCCCTGCACAACGCCCCTAACGCACGCGCCTGACCCACTCCTCCTTGAGCGTCAGACCGCGGAGTTCGCCGGTATCTTTGAGCGAAAGGAAATCGGTGACCAGACGATTGAAGCGAGCCGTCTCATCGAGCATCGGGAAGTGGCGCGACTCGGCCAGCCCGACGCTGTGGACGTTCACGCCAAGCGCCTCCGTCACGCCGTCACCGGGCATGGCCACCAGGGTGTCGCGCGCGCCGTGGGCGAGCAACACCGGCTGGCTGAGCTCGCCGAGCAGACGCGCCATCTCGGCGACGCGCAGCGCCTCGACGCTGGCCGCCACCGCGTTGCGATCGGTCTTGTTTGCCTCGCGCAGGATGGGCTCGAGATGCGGGCCGCGGTCGATGCAACTCTCGATCAATGCACCGGGAGCGCCGTCGAGCAGCCGTGGGTTGAGGTCAGTCGCATCGATCGGCAGGCCGACGAGCAAGGCGCGGTCGGCCAACGCCGGATACAGTCGGCAGAGCAGGGCGACCACTGCCGCGCCGAGCCCATGCCCGACAAAGGCGGCCTTGACGATCGCAAGCCGATCCATAAAGGTGCGCAGCAGCTCGACCTGGCCATCGAGCCCGTAGTCAGCCCGCCGGCGCGCCGAGTCGCCGAAGCCCCACAGGTCGAGCGCATAGGCGCGATAACTGCTGCTGACGGCCTGCAGCGTCGGCACCCAGTAGCGCCAGGAGCCCAGCCAGCCGTGGACAAAGATCAGCGGCCGGCCGCGGCCGAGCACCTCGTAGTGGACCACATCGCCGTCGACAATTAGTGCGCTCATAGAAAAACCGAAGGGCGAGGGGCGAGGAGCAAGGAGCGAGACGCTGCTGCGCCAGGCTTCGTCGCTTCCACGCCACAATGCTTTGTATCGCTCATCGCTCTTCGCCTTTCGCTCCTCGTCCTCACGCCCTTGCCAGGATCTCGGCCACCTTGGCCATCAATTGATCGGGTGCAAAAGGCTTGAGCAGGTACTCGGCCGCGCCGGCGTCCAGGCCCGACTGCACCTCGGCATCCTGGCCTTTTGCCGAAAGGAAGACCACAGGGATGTGCGCTGTGGCCGGATCGGCCTTGATCAGCTTGCACGCTTCGTACCCGCTCAGCCGCGGCATGCGTACATCGCTGAGGATCAGCTCGGGCACCTCGCGCTGCGCGACCTGCACAGCCTCCTCGCCATTGGCCGCCGTCACCACCTGGTGACCCGCGAACTCAAGCGTGAACTGGATCAGGTCGCGGATGTCGCGCTCGTCTTCGGCAACCAGGATCTTGGCCATAACCACCTCATCGCCGCGGATCGCCTCGTGCGATCCGCAGGCACTACACGATCGCGAGCTCGCCGGCCTCCGCCAGCGGCAACGTCAGCGAGAACACACTGCCCTCGCCCTCAACGGATTGCGCCAGCCACAAACGCCCGCCCTGGGCCTCGATCAACTGGCGCGAGATCGAGAGCCCCAGCCCGGTGCCGGCCTTGGCCATCACTAGCGGGTTCTCGGCGCGCAGGAAGCGCTCGAACAGACGCTTCTGATGCTCGGCCGAGAAGCCCACGCCTGTGTCAACCACGTCGATGCGCACCTCGTGCGTGGCTTCATCGACCCAGGCCCTGAACGCGATCGACCCGCCGGCCGGCGTGTAGCTGAAGGCGTTGTCGGCGAGGTTGGCGAGCACCTGCGTCAGGCGATTGCGATCCGCCAGCACCGCAGGCAGCCGCGCGGCGACCTCGGCCGAGATCGTCATCGGCTTGCCTTCCGACTGGCTGCGCCCGCGCAGCTGATCGGTCAGGACGGCCAGGATGTCGGCCGCCGAAACAGGGCGCAGGTCGAACTTCAGCCGGCCGGATTCGAGCCGCGAGATCTCGAGCAAGTCGTTGACCAGCGTATGCAGGCGTTCGGCATTCGACTTGACCACACCAAGCAACTTCTTCTGCTGGTCGCTCATCGGCCCGGCCGCGCCGAGCAGCAGCATGTCGACGTAGCCCTTGATCGGCGTGATCGGCGTGCGCAGCTCGTGGCTGACGTTCGTGACGAACTCGCTCTTGATGTGCTCGATCTCGACGTCGCGTGTGACGTCGCGGATCAGCGAGACAGTGCCAATGAACTCGTCGCCGTCGACGACATGCGCGAGCGAGATCGTCACAAGACGCTTGTCGATCAGCTCGATCTGCGTAAAGATCCGCGGGCCCTCGCTGTTCAGCCCGGCGCGCGCCGCAGCCTCGATCCAACTGCGACCCTCGGGCGTGAACAGGCTGTTGAGCGCGCCGACCGGCTTGCCCAGCACGAGCTCGCGCTCGAGGCCAAAGATCTGCTCGGCCGCGTCGTTGAGCAGCGTCACCCGACCGGCGGCGTCGGCCACGAGCACGCCGTCGCCGATGCCCTCGAGGATGGCGCGGTTCTTTGTCGTCTCGACCTGCTGCTCGCGCAGCAACACGCCCAGGCGCTCGGCCTGATCGCGGATCAGGCGATAGAGCTCGGCGTTGTTGATGGCCGAGCCGACCTGGTTCGATGCTGCGGCGACAAGCCGTAGATGGTCGTCGTCGAAGGCGTTGACGCTCGGGCTGTAGACAAGCAAGGCGCCCAGGATCTCGTCGTTCCACTGGATCGGGACGGCCAGCGCGCTGCGGTGCTCGACGTTCTGGCCCACGATCTTCTTCCAGCGCTCGTCGACATCGAGGTTGTGGATGATCACCGGCTGCCGGTTCTTGATCACCCAGCCGACCAGGCCCTCGCCGGTACGGAACGGGATCTCCTCGCCTCCGAGCGGAAGCACCTTCGGGCTGCCGAGCGCGGCGCGGTAGATCAGCTTGCCGGTATCTTGCTGGAGCAGGAAGATTGAGCCCTGCGCGGCGTTGACGGCCTCTGTGACGAGATGCAGCGCGCGATGCAGCACGCGGTCGAGCTCGAGGCTCGAGGCCAGCTCGGTCGTGATCTGCAGCAGGGTCTCGACGCGCTCGCGCTCACGCAACACTTCCTTCGTGCGCTGGTTGACGCGGGTCTCGAGGTCGCTTGCGAACTGGGCGTTGGTCAGCGCCGCGGCGATCTGGGCTGCGACCGTCTCGCTCAGCTCGAGCTCGTCGGACGTGAACTCGCGCAGCGTGCGCGACTCGACAGTGAAGAGGCCGACGACAAGGCCCTGCGACACGAGCGGCGCGACGAGCCCCGAGCGCGCGCCACAGCGCGTCAGGTTGGCCCGGAACTCGGAGCTCAACCGCAGGTCGGTCTCGATGTCCTCGATCGCCAGCGTCCGGCGTTGGAGGATCTCGCCGGCGACGACGTCCTGCGTGACGTTCAGGCGCTGCCCGACGGCGCCGAAGTACGGATGCTCGGCCTCGATCAGGCCGACCCGCCGATTGTCGTCGAAGAGCATCAGGCTCGCGTGATCGGCCGTGAAGATCTCGACAAGCTGACCGGCGGCCTGCCGCAGGATCAGGTCGAGGTCGAGCGTGGCGCTGAGTGAGTTGGCCATCCGATTGAGGAAGGTCATGCGCTCGTTGCGCTCGCCGAGCTCGACGGCCCGGGTCTGCACCTCGACCAGCAAGCGCGCGTTCTGCAACGCGACGGCGGCCTGGTTGGCCAGGGTCTGGGCGAGTTCGATCTCGCCCGGCGTGTAGCGTCGCCGTGTGCGTGCCTCTTCGATCTGCAGCATGCCGACCGGCACGCCCGAGGCGACAAGCGGCAACACGAGCGCCGAGCGCGTCCCGCGGCGGTGCAGCGCCTCGCGATACGGCTCGAGCAAGCCTGTGGCGTCGATGTCCTCGATCGCGACAGGCGAGAGCGTCTCACGCGCGCGTGCAAACGCCGCGGCCAGCGGGGCAGGCGGGAAGCTTGTCGCCGGCTGATGGGCCGCCAGCACGGGCCCGCCGCCCTCGCCCTCGAAGGTGAAGAGCGCGAGTTGCGGCGCGTCGAGCGCGGCCGAGACCTCACGAACCAGGGTGTCGTAGAGCGCGTACAGGTCGAGCGTGCGGCTGAGCTGGCTCGAGATCCGGTTGAGCAGCGCCAATCGCTGCGAACGCGCATCGATCTCGATGCGCCGCTGTTCGTTTTCTTCGAACAACCGGGCGTTGTCGAGCGCTGTCGCGGCCTGATTGGCAAAGGCGGTCACCAGCCCAACCACGTCCTGGGCGTAGAAGTTGGGCTCGATCTTGTCGAGCGCCAACGCGCCGATCACGCGGCTCTTGCTCACCAGCGGCACGCCGAGCCACGAGTGCGTGGCGCCAAACACGCCGGCCGGGAAGCGCGGATCGAGCATGACGTCGCGCACCACGATCGCGGCGCCGGTGCGCGCCATCTCCGAGAACAACGCGCTGTCGGCCAGCGCCACGCGCAGACCAATGCGCTCGGCATTGGCGTCCTCAGCCGGCGCGACTTCGGTTGCGGCCTGCGGCTCGGCCGAGTCTCCTGCCGGCGAGCGATCGAAGCCACGGGCGGCGGCCACACGCAGATCGTCGCCGTCGCGGAGCCAGAGCGTAGCGCTGTCGAAAGGCACCACGCCGGCCAGATGCTCGACCATGGCCTCGGCGACGTCGCCGGTGCGCAGGGTGGTGTTGATCTGCCCGGTTGCCTCGGCCAGCGCAGTGAGCTGGGTCGCACGGCGCTGCGCGGCCTCGACAAGCCGTGCGTTTTCGATCGCGAGCGCGGCCTGGTTGGCGAAGATCTCGGCCACCTCGATCAGGCTGATGTCGGGCCGGCGCCCGTCGGCCGGGGCCGCCAACGTGATCACGCCCAGCAGCGTGCGGCCGGCGGGCTCGGGGTCGTCGGTGCTGGGTTCAGCCGCAGCGTTCTGGGAGCCGGCGCCGACCATCGGCACGACAAGCAGGTCGCCCGAACGCCAGGTCCGCGCGTCGCCATCGGGGGGGGCCAGCAGCGGCGAGGTCGGGCCACCGGTGAAGGCCTGGGTCAGGTCGGCGGCGTGCTCGGCCGGCAGGAAGTACGAGGCGCTGACACGGTAGGCCTCGCGCATCAAACGTTCGAGCCTGTACCAGGGTTGGCCGGCCGGGCCAGGGCGCAGGCGCTGTGGCCCCTCGACGCCGACCGAGGCGAGCCGCTGTCCGTGCTGCGACGAAGCATCGCGGACGTAGACGCTGACCTGACGGTAGCCGACCGACTCATGCAGGCCCGTGGCGATGGCCTGCAGGTTCGAGGTCAGGGCCGTATCGGCGCGGACGCTGCGCGAGATGTCGAGCAGGTGGCTGAGTTGCTCGGCGCGTTGCTGCATCACGGCGCTGCGGCGCGCCTCGTCCTCGAAGCGCCGGGCGTTGACGATCGCCGTGGCGGTCTGCGCGGCCAGCGCGGTCAGGATGTCTTCGGCTGAGGCGTCAAAGCCGTCGACGCGGCTTGTCTCCAGCCAGATCACGCCGCCCGGGCGGCCCTCGACCAGGATCGGCACGGCCAGCGTTCGGGCGTCGAGCGAGCGAGCCGGATGGGCCGTGGCCAGCGCCTCGCGCTCGAGTGTGCGATCGGGGCTCAACCCGGCGGCCGTCGCTTCGTCGGTCAGGAGCGTGATGGTTGCCCGATCGGCGCGCGTCGCGCGGACGGCTTCGGCGTGCACAAGGCGCAGGATGCGCTCACGCTCAAGGCTGCCGCTGAGCTCGCGGCTGACATGGGTGAGCGCGGTCAGTTGCTCAACCCGACGCTGCAAGTCCTGGTCGGTGGCTGCGACAAGACGCGCCCGCTCGAGCGCCGACGCGATCTGCGCCGCGATGATCGTCAGCAGTTGCAGCTCATCATGCGCGAAGGCGCGCTCGCTGTGCGCCGCGACAAGGATCTCGCCCAGCGCGCGCTCGCCGGCGAGCAACGGGACCGATGCCAGCGATTCGAGCTGTTGATCGATGATCAGCGCGCTGTAGGGGCCGGTCGCCCCGGCGCGGAGCAGCGCGCGTTCGAAGTGAAGCGACTCGCCGCGCCCGCAGGCGGTCTCGGCCCGTGGGTTGAGTTGCAGCAATGCGTGTGCGTTGGGCGCAAGCCCGATGACCGAATCGGGCTGCGGTAGCAGATCGCCGCGGGCATCGTCGATCAGCAACACGGCCCCGATGTCGAAGCTCAACAACCGTTGCGCGAGATGGATCGCCGTCTCGGCCACGCCCGCGATCGAGGTCTCGGCTGCCAGGGCGCTGGCGAGCTCGGCCAGACGCTCGGCCTGATGCGCGCGCGCCTGTGCCTCGCGCACCAGCCGTGTGTTTTCGAGCATGGCGCTGGCCTGGCGCGCGATCGTCGAGAGGCGCTCGGAGTCGCGTCGATCGAAGGGCCCGCCGTCGCGCCGGTTGGCGACCTGCAGCGCCCCGACCCGGCGTCCGCCGACGGATAGCGGCGTCAGCAATGTCGTGCGCACGCCGGCCGTCTCGGCCAGCCCGCGGAGCTCCAGCCACTCGGCCGGCAGGTCGGCGCGGACGTTGCGGCTCAAAACGTGATCGCGCGTGCGCCACAGGGCTTCGGCCGGCGTGCCTGGCGCAAGCCGGATCCGGTAGTTCTCGAGCACGATATCCGGCACGCCGAAGAACGGCGCCTGCGCGACAAGCGTCCCGGCGGCGACATCGAACATGAGCAGGCCGGCCAGCTCGACGTCGAGCCAGCGAGCGATCCGCTCGGTCAGCCGACCAAGGAGCTGTCGCGGGTCATCGGCGTCTTCTAGCGCGCCCGCGATCTCGCGAGCGATCTCGGCCAGTTCGGCGAGCTCACCGGCGTGTCGGCGCTCGATGTCGGCCTGGCGAGCATGGTGCAGCAGGGCCGCGACCTGGGCCGCCCAGCCGAGCAGCAAGTCGTCGCTGTGGACCGAGCCGGCCCCGGGCAGCGCGATCGTCAGCGCGCCGAGGTTGATATCGCCGATCTGAACCGGCGCCGCCGACCGCCGACTCTCAGCGCCTGCGCCGTGTTGCAGCGATCGGTTCTCGAACGCGGCTTTCGCCAACGCCTCGCACTGCGCGGATGAAAACGAATCTGGGCCATGCGTGGCCACGCACTGCAGACGGCCCCCCGCCGCGTCGAGCCAGAGCGCGACTGAGCTGGCGCCCAATAACTGGCTCGTCTGCGTGACGACGGCCATGTGGGCGGCCTCGAGGTCCGGGGCCGCCGCGATGGCCGCGCCCGCCAGCGCCAACGCCGCGGCGCTCGCCGCCTGATGATCCGGGTCCGTCGTGGGCAGGCGTCCGGCATCTCGGACCGTGAGCAGCAGACGCTGCACATTGGTCGCTCCGGGGATCGCGATCGATGTCAGCGCCAGATGGCGCTCGGCGACCTGGATCCGGGCGACGCCCGGGCGGGCCAGGACCTCGAGCAGCGCTTCAGCCGGGGTGCAGCGATCGACAAGAGCCTGCAAATCGACAGCGCCTGCATCGAGCCCAAATAGCTCACGAGCGTCCGCGTCGATCGCTTCGAGTCGACCGCCGCCCTGCACGACGAGCGTCCCGCCGCCGACGTTGACCGCAGCCAACAGGTTGTTGGCCCCCGTTGCACCGCCACGCGAACGCCGTGTCCGCGCCAGGGTACGCGTCGACCAGGCCACCGCGCTCAGCAGCGCAATGCCCAGGACGATCAACGTGAGGGCCAGTGGGTCCATAGGTCAGTGGATCGCAAACAGGTCGGATGCGCTCCGCATCTTTGCCGGGGATCAGGCCGGATCCGCACGCCGGGCTTCGGCTGCGGCTTCGGTGATCTCGCGGATGTCGGCAAACGGGCGATCGCTGGAACGCAGCACACCCGCCTGGAGTTTCATCAACGGGCCGTGGCTTTCGGCGCCCGAGCCGTCGGTGAGCGCCACGTACCCCTGTTCGCGATCGACAAACGAGTAGTGCGTCAACACCTCTTCGTCGAACCGGGCGCGCAGCCGGGCCGTGATCGTGTCGATTCGGGCCGGGCCCGAGATCACCAGGAAGTTGTCGGCGCCGGGGTGGCCGATGAAATCCTGGGCCGAGCCGACCTCGTCGATGACCTCGCCGAGGAGCATGGCCGTGAAGCGCAGCACCTCATCGCCCGCGATGAAGCCGTAGGCGTCGCGGAAGACGCCAAAATGGCGGATGCTCAGATCGAGCAACGCCCAGTCGCCGCTGCGCACGATGCGCCGCAGTTGATCTTCGATCAGCCGGCCGGAGGGGAGGCCGGTGCGCGGATCGAGCGCGTTTTCGCGCTCCTGGCGATTGATGGCGTTGACGACGCGCAGCTTGAGCTCTTCGATATCGAAGGGCTTTGTGATGTAGTCGTCGGCGCCAAGGCTGAGCCCCTCGATGCGGTCGGCGCGCTCGTCGCGCTGGGTAAGGAACAAGATCGGGATGTGGCTCGTGCGGATCGTTGTTCGCAGATCCCGACAGACGCTGTACCCATCCATGTCGGGCAGCATGATGTCGAGCAGGATCAGGTTGGGCAGGGCGCGACGCGTCAGCTCGAGCGCCTCGCCCCCACGCGGCGCCACGGACACATCAAAGCCCTGGCCCGTGAAATAAATCCGCAGCATGTTGGAGATGTCGAAATCATCCTCAACCACCAAGAGACGGCCTTTGCTCATGAACATTCCCTCCGACGTCGCAAGCACCGGTTTCGCCCTGCGCCAGGTCTCGCAGGTCACGCGATGTGGCTTCAGCCTCGCCAGGCCTCGTATTTTACGTGAAGCTGCAGAACCGGCCTTTCGCCAGGGTCGGCGATAGGTGCGGCACGGCAGGGCCTGCTGGCAAAGCAGTGCTCCCATTTTGACGTAATTCTGGTTTTATGGTGGGTTGGGGTTGGTTGGG
>DKKP01000087.1 GCA_002455335.1 Anaerolineales bacterium UBA6663
CAGGCGACGCCTGACCCGGGCCCGCGTGTATGCAAGCGTTATGTGCCGTGGCTCACAGACCGCGCAGGATCGGCAGCAGAAGGATGTAGAGGACGGCGTAGGTCAGGGCGGCGGCCAGGCAAACGCCGGCCGTCAACGCGTACTTGACGATCTTGTTGAGTTGCGTGCGGAAGATGTAC
The DNA here is from genome assembly GCA_002455335.1 of Anaerolineales bacterium UBA6663. GTDB lineage: Bacteria > Chloroflexota > Anaerolineae > Anaerolineales > UBA6663 > UBA6663. The sequence goes on from DKKP01000087.1 coordinate 180, forward strand.
AGATTGACCCACATGGCGACCCCGCCCACCAGCCCGCCGAGCAACCCGCCCACCATCACAAGCACAAGCGGCGCGGCGCTCCACACGGCGCTGATGATCGACATCGGCTCGGTCAGGGTCACGGTCTGTTCGTCGACGACCAGGTCGGGCAGGTCGAGGCCGAGCAGGCGCGGCCGGAACATCGCGCGGCTGGATTGGCCATCCGCCCGTTTGAGTTTGAGCGTGCCGGGCGTGTCGCCCGCCGGGGCCGCCTTGCCATTGACGAGCAGGTGTCCGCCGGTGAACAGACCAGGCGGCTCATACTCGATCTTCTGTTGGCCGAATCCTTGAAGCTCCACCGGGATGCGCATCGCGACCTCCTGACGATCGCCGGTAGGGTTGCAAGACCTGTGCCGAACACGCTCCGCCGCGCACTACCCCCAGCGCTGAACAGAAGGTATAATTAATGAAATTGCCTTGGCGCGGCGCGAGGCATTTTATGTTTACCTCGCGGCCGTGTTCCAACATGAAATCGTTGATCAAGAGGGTTGACGGATGAGTGACGAGCCCATCGAGAACGACCTGCCGACTCCTTCCGACTCCGACTCTGGCTCTGCCGAGGCTGCTGTGCCCGCGCCCGTAGAGCCGGAAGGCGCCGACGCCGTAGCCGAGCCGTCGGAAGCCGACGTGGTCGCCTTGCTTGGCGACGCCGTGGCGCTCCCGCCGAACGGCGCGCATCTCGACCCTGCGCACAACGCCGGCGCGATGCAGCGTATCAACATCGAGCAGCAGATGCGAACGGCCTATCTCGATTACGCCATGAGCGTCATCGTCTCGCGTGCGCTGCCTGATGCGCGCGATGGCTTGAAGCCCGTTCAGCGCCGCATCCTGTACGCCATGCACGACATGGGGCTGCGCCCGACCTCGCAGTATCGCAAATCGGCCCGCGTGGTCGGCGAAGTGCTCGGCAAGTATCACCCGCATGGCGACAGCGCCGTGTACGATGCGATGGCGCGCATGGCGCAGGATTTCTCGATGCGCTACATGCTCGTCGACGGCCAGGGCAACTTCGGCTCGATCGACGGCGATGCGCCGGCCGCGATGCGGTACACAGAGGCCCGACTCAGCCGGATGGGCGACGAGTTGCTGGCCGACATCGACAAGAACACGGTCGACTTCGTCGAGAACTTCGACGGCACAGAGATGCAGCCCGCTGTGCTGCCGAGCAGCATGCCCAACCTGCTGCTCAACGGCGCCACAGGCATTGCCGTCGGCATGGCCACCAACATCCCGCCGCACAACCTGCGCGAGCTGTCGGCCGCGATCGGCTACCTGATCGACCGCTACGACACGGTCGACGAGGTGGGCGTCGAGGAGTTGATGCAGTTCATCCAGGGGCCAGACTTTCCGACCGGCGGCATCATCGTCGGCCGCGACGGAATCAAGGCCGCCTATGGCGAAGGCAAAGGGCGCGTGGTCGTGCGCGGCGTCGCCCACGTCGAGGACATGAACGCCACCCGGCAGCGGATCGTGATCACCGAGCTGCCGTACATGGTCAACAAATCCACGTTGATCGAGCGCATCGCCGAGCTTGTGCGCGAGGATCGGATCGACGCGATCTCGGACCTGCGTGACGAATCCGATCGGCGCGGGATCAGCGTGGTGATCGAGCTCAAGCGCGGCGCGCAGGCGCGCAAGGTGATCAACCAGCTCTACAAGTACACGGCCTTGCAAAGCACGTTTGGCGTGCAGATGCTGGCCCTGGTCAACTCCGAGCCCAAGTTGATGCGGCTCAAGCCGGCGCTGCTGGCCTTTGTCGAGCACAGGCGCGAGGTCATCGTCAGGCGCTCGCAGTTCGAGCTCGACAAGGCCCGCGCCCGCGCTCACATCCTGGAAGGCCTGCTGATCGCGCTCGATAACCTCGACGCCGTGATCAACACCATCCGCCAGTCGCCCGACGCCGATACGGCCAAGACGCGCCTGATGGAGCGCTTTGGGCTGAGCGATCTGCAGGCCCAGGCGATCCTCGACATGCAGCTCCGCCGCCTGGCCGCTCTCGAGCGCCAGAAGATCGAAGAGGAGCACAAGCAGGTGCGCGAGCAGATCGCGTACCTCGAAGACCTGCTCGCCAACCCCGGCAAGGTGCTGACGCTGATCAAGGATGATCTGGCCGCGTTGGCCGAGAAGTATGGCGACGATCGTCGGACGCAGATCGCGGCCGAGGCCAGCGACGAGATGTCCGAGGAAGATCTGGTCGAGAACAAGCCGGTGCTGGTCTCGCTGACCGAGCGCGGCTATATCAAGCGCACCATGCAGGAGAAATTCCGCGCGCAGAGCCGCGGCGGCACGGGCAGCAAGGGCCAGGAGTTGCGCGAGGAGGACGTCGTCCAGCATATCTTCCTGGCGCGCACGCTCGACACGATCCTGTTCTTCACCGATCGCGGCCGCGTGTATTCCGAGCGCTGCTTCCAGATCCCCGAGGGCGATCGCGCCGATCGCGGCATGTCGATCGCCAATATCATCAACATCCCGCCGGGCGAGCGGATCACGGCTGTGTTGCCCGTACGCGACTTCGGCATCTCGGCGTATTGCACGATGGTCACGCGGCTCGGGCGCATCAAGCGCGTGGCGCTCTCGGAGTTCGAGTCGGTGCGACCATCGGGCCTGATCGCGACCAACCTCGACGAAGGCGACGTGCTCGGCTGGGTGCGCGTGACAAGCGGCCAGAACGAGATCATCATCATCACCGAACAGGGCCAGGCCTTGCGCTATCTTGAGACCGAGGTGCGCGCGATGGGCCGCGCCGCTGGAGGCGTGACCGCCATCCGTCTGACCGACGACGATGTGGTCACCAGCATGGAAGTCGTCGAGCCCGAGGGCGAGCTGCTCGTCGTCACCGAGCGCGGCTATGGCAAGCGCACGCCGTTTGCCGAGTACTCGGCCAAGGGCCGCGCGACCATGGGCAATCTGACGATCTCGCCCAAGTCGCTCGACACCATCGGCAAGATCGTGTCGGCGCGCGCCGTGCACGAGGGCGACGAGATCACGATCATCTCGACAGCCGGTCAATCGCTGCGAATGAAGGTCGCCGAGGTTCGGCAGAGCGGCCGCTCGACGATGGGCACGCGCCTGATCCAGCTCAAGAAAGACGGAGACGTGGTCGCCTCGGTGGCTCGCCTGGCCGGGGCCGACCTGGCGTTGCCGGTTGAACCGGCGGCTCCACTTCCGCAATGAACACGAAAAGGATGCGGGGCGCAGGGCATCCCTGCGCCCC
>DKKP01000115.1 GCA_002455335.1 Anaerolineales bacterium UBA6663
CGAGGATGCCCATACGCGGTGGATGCGTCGTCGGGCCGACGGCGGACGACCTGGGATAATGGCGTCATGTCCCTCAACCGCGGTGCGCTCTATGCCTTGTTGGCCTATCTCGCCTGGGGCCTTTTCCCTGTCTACTGGAAATCACTGGCACACGTCCCGGCTCTGGAGCTGATCGGGCATCGGATCACCTGGTCGTTCGTCGTGCTGGCGCTGTGGATCACGATGCGCCGCGGCTGGCAAAGGTTTCGAGCGGATCTGAACGCGCGTGTGGCCGGGTTGTACGCGGCCGCTGGGGTCTTGATCGGCGTCAACTGGTTGATCTACATTTGGGCCGTGAATGCGGGCTACATCGTCGAGACCAGTCTGGGTTACTACATAAACCCGCTGTTGAGCGTCCTGCTCGGCGTCTTTGTGCTCCGCGAACGCCTGCGGCCGCTGCAATGGGCCCCACTGGCGCTCGCGGCCGCGGGCGTCGTCTACCTGACGGTGTCCTATGGCTCGCTGCCGTGGATCGCGCTTTCCCTGGCATTCTCGTTTGCGGTCTACGGATTGGTGAAGAAGAAAGCACCGCTCAGCGCGCTCCATGGGCTGACCTTCGAGACCGGTGTGTTGTTCATCCCGGCCTTGGCCATGGTGGTCGGGGCTGGCGTGGTCGGCACGAGCGGGCTCGCTCTGCGCTGGCCCGTCACGGCAGCGTTGCTGTTGGGGACGGGCATCATCACCACGGTGCCCCTGTTGCTCTTCGCCTCAGCCGCGCGCCAGATCTCACTGACGCTGATCGGCGTCCTGCAATACGTCGCGCCGACCATGCAGTTTTTGCTCGGCGTGCTTGTCTACCATGAGCCCTTCAGCCACACACAGTTGATCGGTTTCGGCATGGTCTGGGCGGCCCTGATCCTGTTCTCGCTCGAGGGCGTCTGGTTTGCGCGCCTTCACGCCGCACGCCCCTCGTCATCCTGAGGACGAACAATCTCGCGTCTGTGGTCTCGGCCCGGTTAATCCACCGTAAATTCCTCCCGAGAGCCCGCCCGTTCCGCCAGTTCCCTCCGATTTTCCGGCGAGTTTTACTCCCAACCAATAAGAGTTTGAGTTTAATGCCGGCAGCGGTCGATAACGTTGCTGCGACCTGGTTTGATGGCCAGGGTTCAAGGGATATCGATGGTCGGACGACGTCGCGAAACACAGCCGCGAGTGATCTGGCCACCCCGGATCGAGATGCTTTTTGGGGTGTGGTCGAGTTTCACGTTGCGCGGCAAGATCGTAGTGCCTTTTCTGTTGCTTACCGTGCTGACGGCGCTGGTAGGGACGTTTGTCGTCACGCGTCTGGTGGCCGGCTCGAGCCGCGAACGTTTCACGAATCAGCTCTATGAGTCAAGTCGGTTGGCCGCCGCAGCCGTTGTCGACCGCGAAAGCCTTCATCTCTCGATCCTGCGTTTGATGGTATTCACCGAGGGTCTGCCCGAGGCTCTACTGGCCGAAGAGAGCGACCGGCTTGACGCCCTTTTGCGCCCCCTGGCGGGCAATGCCGGCATCGAGGCCTGGGCCGTGGTCGACGCCACGGGCAGCGCGCTGATGACCCGCGTCGCGTCACCGAACGCCCTCGCCGGCGCCTATGACCCGATCGACGCCGAATGGCGCAGTGAGCCGGCCGTTATCCAGGTGCTGGCGCACGAACGCGACGCCACGGGCGACAAGATGATCGGGCTCGCGTCTCTCTCGGATGAAGCCTACTTCTACACCGCGGCGCCGATCACGTCCGATGACGGGCGTGTGCTCGGCGCGATCGTCGTCGGGACGCGGCTCGATACGCTGCTCGACATGTTGCGGCAGCGATCAAACGCCCAGCAGGTGCTGCTCACCCGGGCCGGGGTCTTCCAGGCGAGTACACTGACCGTCGATCGCGCGCTGCTGGCCTTGTCCCCGGCCCAGGCCACGGCCGTCGATCAAAGCCCGGCACGCCCGATCGAGATCGCCGGCGCGCATTATGAGGCGCTCTACACGTCGCTGATCATCCGTGGTCAGCCCGTCGGCGTGCTTGTCACGCTGTTGCCGACCGAGTTCGTGATCTCGGCCGAGGCGACCAGCCGCAATGCGATTGCCGTGGTCTTCCTTGGGCTCGTGGCCGCAACCACGCTGCTCGGGCTCGGCCTCGCCGTCGCGATCAGCGCGCCGATCCGCCGGCTGAACGCGATCACGCAGCAGGTCGCCGACGGCGACTTGACCCAGGCGACCGGGATCGACTCGGGCGACGAGATCGGCCGCCTCGCGCGCTCGTTCGACCAGATGACCGCGCACTTGCGCCACCGTACAGCGCAGTCCGAGACGCTGCAGATCGCGACCCGTGAGCTTTACGAGCAGGCGCTCGAGCGCGGCCAGCAGTTGGCGGCTGCCAATCAGCAACTCGCGGCCGCTCAGGCCCACCTCGTCCAGCGCGAGAAGATCGCGTTGATGGGTAAGGTCGCCAGCCATATCGCTCAGGATGTCCGCGCGCCGCTGACGGCCGCGTTGACGTTGATGGACCTGCTCGAACTCGAGCTCGGATCTGAGGGTCAGGAACAGCTGACGCAGATCCGCGCACACGCCGAACGAGCCGGCCGGCTGCTCAGCAACATCGATCGCTTCGCGCACCCTGCGGAGAGCGAACGAATGTTGATGGATCTACGTCTGGCGCTCGGCTCGGCCCTCGATGGACAGGCGGACGCTTTCGCGACCGTCGGCGTGGCCGCGACGATCGACCTGCCGCCGGGTCCGATGTACGCCACGCTCGAGCCCGGTCAGATCCGTCAGGCCTTTGGAACGCTGATCCACCATCGGCTGCGTGCGCTTCAGCCTGGCGACACGGTCACGCTGCGCCTGAGGGCGTCGACGGAGTCCGGCCTCGCCGGCATTACGCTCTGCGACACAGGCCCCTCGATCTTGCCGGAACAGGCCGACGGATTCTTCGATCCGGTTTTCGACATCGATGCGGATGCGCTCAGCCGTCGCCTCGAGTTAGCCGTGAGCTACGGGCTGATCGCCGAGCATGGCGGTCGGATCGATGTGCACAGCCGCTCAGATTCCCCCGAGCGGTTCACGATCTGGTTGCCCTACGACGACGGCCAGGGCGCGTCGGATCGACCGATCGCCGACCATGTCGCCAGGATCGTCGTCCAGACGGCGCCCGATGCGGCCGTCGTCGACGCCCGCGACCCGGGCTCGCCTGAGCCAGAGCGACGCTGACCATGACCGAGCCCGGCGAGCGCCAGCAGAAGCTGCGTCGACGCGCGATCCAGATCGCGATCGCCGTCCTGGCCTTGCTGTTGGCGCTGTTGGGCTGTGGTCAACTGGCGCTCTGGCGGCTGCCTTTCGATGCGCCATGGATTCGATCTCCTTATAGCGCCGACTACCGACCCTGGGCGCCGCTCTCGATCGCGCCGGTGCGGGCCGAGATCCTGACAGAGGTCGAGGTGGATCGCGCCGCCGCGAGCGCGACCGTGTTGCCCGGCGACACGCCGTCGATTGGTCAGGTGTGGCTGACGTTGGCGGCGCCGACCAGCCCCGTCGCCTCTATGACGCCGTTGTCGGAACCCACGGCGACACCTGCGGGCGTCGAGACCGGCGCTCCGATCGGGGCGACAGCGACGGCTGCACCTCCGACCGCTTCACCGCGCCCCACCACAGCGACCCCACCTCGGACTGTGATCGCTCTGGCCACGTTCACCCAAACCCCAACGCCATCGGCAACGCTTGAGCCATCCGCGACTGTCTCTCAAAGCCCGGTGAGCCCTGCCTCTACTCCCACAGCGAGTCTGACGCCCACGCCCAGCGCGACGGCGACGCTGACGGCAACGGCGACCTTCACGCCGAGCGCGACNNGCGACATCCAGTCCGACAGCGACCGCGACAGCGACGGCGCCGCCGGTGCTTGTGGTGAACAGCACGGGCGATGGGAGCGATGCGGATGGCGGGGACGGGCGCTGCGAGACGGTGCTGTCTGGGGAGTGCACGCTGCGTGCGGCGCTTGAGGTGGCGAACGCGGGCGGGGTGAGCGAGATCCGGTTTGGGATCCCGGTGAGCGACGCGGGGCACAGCGGCGGGGTGTGGGTGATCGGGCCTGGGAGCGCGCTGCCCGGGGTGAACGCGAGTGTGGTGGTGAACGGGCAGACGCAGCCCGGATGGGGCGGCTCGGCCGTGATCGAGGTGAACGGGGCGTTGGCGGGTGGGGCCAATGGGCTGGAGTTGAACGCGGCCGGGATCGAGGTGCGCGGGCTGGCGGTGGTTGGGTTTGGNNGGTGGAGCGGGCGTGCATGTGGCGGGTGTGCAGCGGGCGCAGATCGGCGGAGGCGTGCTGGGCGATGCGGCGCGGCGGAACGTGATAGGCGGGAACGCGGGGCCCGGGGTGTGGCTGGCGAGCGGGGCGGCGTCGAACGCGGTGATGGCGAACCTGATCGGGACGGACGCGAGCGGTGGGGCGGCGCGCGCGAACGGGTCGGGGGTGGAGGTGAACGGGCCGAGCAACGTGGTGAACGGGAACGTGGTGAGCGGGAACGGTGGAGCGGGCGTGNNGGGGGTGGAGTTGCGGGAGGGGCCGAACTTTGTGTTTGGCGGGAACGTGATTGGCGGGAACGGAGGGGATGGGGTGTGGGTGAGCGCGGGATCGAACGTGATCCGCGAGAACTACATTGGGACGAACGTGGGAGGCGCAGGTGGGCTCGGGAACGTTGGGAGCGGCGTGGTTGTGGCGAGCGGGGACGGGAACCTGATCGGTGGGACGTCGGCCGGGATCGGGAACGTGGTGGTGAACAACGGTGGTGCGGGAGTACGGGTGGCGGACGGGTCGAGCGGGAACGCGATCCTTGGGAACGGCATCGAGGGGAACGGGGGAATGGGGATCGATCTGGGGGTGGTGGGCGTGAAC
>DKKP01000312.1 GCA_002455335.1 Anaerolineales bacterium UBA6663
ACCGCGTGCCAGTGGCCGACGGCACGACCGACTTCCTCTTCCTCTCCGGTTTGACCGAGGGCCGCGTCGGTCTCCACCGCCCTACGGCCGCTTGCGCGATCACGCTCACGTTCGATCGCGCCGTCTTCCCATACGTTTGCGTGTTTGCGTCGTACGGCGGCTTCGGCGGGCATGAGACCNNATCGCGGCTTGCGCCCGGCGCCCGTCTTACCACCCGGGTTTCGATCGCGGTCGAGGCGCTCAGCTAGTCGGCGAAACGGGGTTCGGGGAGGCCGCGCCCGGCGCCGCGGATCCGGAACAGCCCACCTGCCGGGGCCGCCGCCGCGCGTTCGGCGTGCGGGATCTCGCACAACGCCGAGGTGATGTACAGCTCGGTCAGATCCGGACCGCCAAAGGCCAGGCTGGTCGGGTATTGCACAGGCAGGGCGAGCGTGCGTTCGAGGCGGCCGTCGGGGTCGTAGCGCTCGAGGCCATAGCCATCCCACAGCGCCGTCCACACGAAGCCCTCGGCATCGACGATCAGGCCGTCGGGCAGGCCGCGCCGATCGGCGTGATTGACGAAGACGCGCCGGTTGGCGATCTCGCCCGACGCGAGGTCGAAGTCGTAGGCGTAGATCACGGCCGGCAAGGAGTCGACGAAGTACATCACCCGGTCGTCGCGGCTCCAGGCGATGCCGTTGGAGATCGCGATGCCCGAATCCATGCGTTTGATCGAGCCGCCGGGGTCGAGCCGGTAGAGGTGGTTGTCGCGTGTCTCGCCCAGCGTGCCCGACCAGAAGCGCCCGGCCCGATCGACGGCGCCGTCGTTGAAGCGGTTCCCGGGTCGATCGGCCTCCGGGTTCCCGATCGGCGTCAGGCTGCGCTGGGTCGGATCGAAGAACGAGAGGCCGGAGTCGGTGGCCAGCAGCAACCGCCCCGATCGCGTCAGGGCAAGTGCTCCGAGCAGCTCGCCGACAACGACCACGGCATGCGCTCCCGTGGCTGGATCGTAGGTGTGATAGCGCTTGCCGTCGATGTCGACCCAGTACAGGCGCTGGGCGTCGACGTCCCAGATCGGGCCCTCGCCCAACTCGTCTCCGGCGGGTAGGATCAACTCAAGGTCGGGGTGCATGGGGTGTCCAACCATCTGATTTACCTCAAGATCAACAATGCCGAATGCTCTTCGAGCATATCAGCAAAGCGCAGACCCTCGTCCATCAATTCACGGCCGCTGACCACGCGCTCGGCCTCACCGTCGAAGCCGCCGATGCTGTACGCGCGTTCGGGCTCGAGGCCTACGAGCCGGATGACGCGCTCGGGCTCGGCGCCCGGCAGGCGGAAGACGAAGAGCAGGTGCTCGGAGCGGTCAGGCAGGCTGTACTGAAAGGCCGACCAGCGTTCGCCATGGCCGCTGCGCTGCGGCTGCGCCGTCAGCCGGAAGAGATCGGCCTCTTTAATGAAGCGTCGGACGTGCGCCTTGTAGATCGCGATGTGCTCGAGCGTGCGTTCAATCATCCAGGCCGGCAGGTCGGGCAGTTTCTGCGATAGCCCAAAGACGTTGAGCATCGAGATCCGGCAGAGATAATCCCAGACCTTGCGCGTCACAGTCGGGTCGTGGGGGTCGAAGGTCTGATAGGGCGGCGGGTTGATGTTGCGCCACTGGCTGTACGTCCAGTGCAGGAGCACGTTTGGCGCGAGCATCGTGCTGGCGCCCCAGAAAATCTGCAGATCATGCACTGGCCAATCCGGATCTGAGAGGAAGGTCAGATCGGTCCGGCGGGCGAGGCCCAGGTCGATGCGTAGCCCGCCCGACGAGCAGGCCTGCAGCACGACGGCAGGGAAGTCGCGACGCAAGCGTTCGAGCACGGCGTAGTAGCCGTTGATGTGTTCGAAGTGGCCGTCGCCGGCGCCATGGCCGTGGTCGGCGCGGTTGCAGCCTGCGCCGGCATCGAGGTTGTAGTCGAGCTTGATCCAATCCGCCCCGAAGTCGACGATCAAGTGGCGCAGCGTCTGGTACGCCCATTCCTGCACGGCAGGGTTGCCGAAGCACACGCTGCCGATGCGCTCGCCGTCGCGCAATGCCACGTATTCGGGGTGCTCGCGCGCGACCTGGGCCTCGGCGCCAAGGCCCTCGATCTCGCACCAGATGCCGAATGCCATCCCGCGCGCGTGGACCTGGTCGCCCAGGGCGCGTAGCCCGCTCGGGAACCGGTCCTGGTTGACGAGGTGCCAGTCGCCGCGGTGATCCACCCAAAGTGAGCCTGCGTCCGACGGGCCGAACCAGCCCGCATCGAGCGTGCAGACTTCGACGCCCAGCGGAGCGGCCGCTGTGACGTTGGCGGTGAAGACGGCTTCGTTGATCTCGGCGTCCTCATACGGCCACCAGTGATTCCACTCGACCGGGGCCTTCGCCGAAGTCGGCGTGCTCGGATACCAGTAGCGACGCCCCACACGCGCGTAGGACTGTGAGACTGCGTTCAGGTCGGGGCCGAACGCCAGCACGACCGGCACGGTCGTGAACGACGCGCCGGGCGCCAGATCCTTGAAGAAGGCCCAATCGTTCAGGCCGCCGCTCAACCTTCGCCCGCCCGACGCGAGCGGGTCGAAGCGCAGCGCCCAATTGCCCGACCAGGCCACGGCGCCCGAAAGCATTCGGCCGGCGGAGTCGGACAAGGCGAACCACGGGTGGTCGCCCTTCGATGAACGCCCCGAGCGCGACTCTAGCCGGATGGGCGTGTCGAGCGCCAGGCGCTTCGGCTCGAACTCGCTGCCCCAATCGCCGGTGTAGCCGAACAACTCGGTCGCGGCACCGGTCAGGTTGAGGTCGAGCGAATCGATCGCCGCGAATCGGATCGGCGCATCCCCGAGGTTCTCGATCTTCTGCCAGGCCTCGATCACGGGCTCGTCGCCGTATCGCACCAGATGCGCGGTCACGCCAAGCCCAGGGCCTGTGAAGTTCAACCGGAGATGGCGGGCGCCGGATGGCGTCTCCTCTTCGTCGTGGCCGCCGAACGTCAGCCGATGCGCATCCCAGCGCCGCTCGTCGGCCGTGAAGGAAAACAGGGACGATGGCGTCTCCGGGTCGAGCCAGTCGGCGCCGGCGGCGGAAAGGGCAACGAGCGTGAACCCTTGGCCGGATGCGGCGAGGCGCAGCGTCAGCCGGTGGTTGGAGAGATCGATGGCGGTCTTGGCCATAGGGTTCCCTTACTCGAAGGCGGGTGTCGGCCTGCCTTCGGTGCGCAGACGTCTCATGCGATCCTTACGGACCTGATGGATGCGTTCTTTGAGATAAGCGACCGAGTGCTCGTCGATTTGAAAGCTCACGACGACATCGGGTGTGCGGCCGGTGAGCGCCAGGGCCTGATCGGCGCTTGTATGTGTGACGACGAAGTGCTCGCACCCGGCGGCAACCGACCTGACGCGCTCGGGTTCTTCGAGCGAGGCGGCCTCGATCTCCCATTCGGCGCGATAGCCGCTGAGAATGTGCTTGAGCATGTGGGCCGTGTTCTCGTTGGTGCAGACCACGCCGATCCTGTTTCTTGGAAAGCGCGCGATCCGCAGCATCGAGTCTGGCGCGACGCGGGTCTCGATGCCGACGACGCTGTCTGTCGGGTGGCCCAGCGCGCTGATCGCCTCGGTGAGCTCGGCCAGGTGGTGGTAGGTCGTGATGATCAGGTCGTATTGATCGAGGATCGCGGCTGGGTCGTCGTAGAAGTGGGGCAGATTGCGATACGTCACCGGCAGCGCGAGCACCTCGATCAATCGGCGCCCCATCTCGACCGTGTCGCTGTCGTTGCACTCGAAGAAGATGAGCTCGACCTTGCTGTGCCCGAGCACTTCGGCGATCGCGCTCTCCCAGAGGTCGAGCATCTCGCCCGAGGTGACGCCGGCCGCCATCTCCTGCCAGGCCAGCTGCACCGAGAGCTGGCGGAAGTAGTCGAGCAACTCCGATCGCGACTTCGTGCCGGCCTGCGCCCCGCGCTTGACCGTATAGCCGCGGCGCCCGCTGCCGTTGTTGACCACGCCAAGCTCGAAGAGCATCTGGTAGGCCTTGTTGACCGTGTTGCGGTTCGAACCGAGCTCCTCGGCCAGCTTGCGCACCGGGGGCAGGCGGTCGCCTGGCGAGAGTTGCCCGGTCGTGATCCGCTGCAGGATCGCCTGTGTGACGGAGTCGGCTGTGACAGGTTCTTTGGCCATCATCGCCTCGATCGGTTGGATTGTCACATGGCTTGCGACAGATGACAATCTGCGCTAGTATAGCGAAAACGCCTGGAATTGTCATCCAATACCATCGAAATGCCCCAACCCGTTCACTTCGAACCTGCCTCAGTCTCACGTCGCGTGATCGTAACCGGGGCCTCCTCCGGGATCGGTCGCTCCGCAGCCGAGCGGTTTGCCCGCGAAGGTTGGTCGGTGGCCCTTGTCGCGCGTCGCGAAGGGCTATTGCGCGAGCTCGCGGCCGCGCTGCCCGGTCACGGGCATCTGGTCTGTCCTGGCGCTTACGAAGCGCCTGAGACGGCCGAGCACCTGAGCGGGCTGATCCGGGAGCGCTGGGGCGGCGTGGATGTGCTCGTCAACAACGCAGGCGTGTTCATGACGGCACCAGCCATCGGCTCGCCGCTGGTCGAGTGGCGTCGCCCGCTCGACATCATGCTCGATGGCGCCGTGTCGATGTCGCGGCTGGCGGCTGACCTCATGCCAGGCCCCGGGCGGATCATCCACGTGACCTCGATCCATGGCGACCGAGTCGAGGCGCGGGCGAGCGCGTACGCGATGGCCAAGGCCGCGATCAACCACTATTGCCGTGGGCTGGCGCTCGAGCTGGCGCCGCGCGGGATCCTTGTGAACGCGATCGCTCCGGGCTTCGTCGATACGCCGATGAGCGTGGTCGACGGCGTCAACGAGCTCGAGGGCGAGTGGTTCCGCAAGAACTACGTCGAGGGCCATCACCTGCCGCTGCGGCGGGCGGCCCAGCCCGAGGAGATCGCGGGCGTGGCTTTCTTCCTGGCGGGGCCCGATGCCACCTATATCACGGGTCAGGTGTTGACCGTCGACGGCGGGTTGACCATCACTTTCTAGAACCCCATGCGACGCATCGATGCGATCGACTTCTTCTATCTGTCGATGCCCACGATCCTGGATATCGGGGACGGCGGGCAGGACGCGTTGCTTGTGCGCGTGGTTGCCGGCGACCAGGTCGGCTGGGGCGAGTGCGAGGCCGCACCGCTGCCCACGATCGCCAGCCTGGTATGCCCGATGTCGCACAGCGCCTGTAAGCCCGTACAGGCCTCGGTGCTCGGACAGCCCCTAGACGACCCCGACGATATCGCACGCATCCATCGCGAGGTGCGGCTGAACAGCATGGATCTGCTGCAATCGAGCCACGCGCTCTCGGGCATCGACATCGCCCTATGGGATCTGCTCGGCAAGCTCAAGTCGCAACCCGTGTACGAACTTCTGGGTTTCGCAAAGGCGCACCCGAAGGTGCCGTACTGCTCCTTGCTTTTCGGCGACACGCCTGAAGAGACCCGTCTGAAAGCCAATGAAGCGCAGCGCCAGGGCTACCGCGCCGTCAAGCTAGGGTGGGGTCCGTTCGGGCACCAGACCCTGCGCGAGGATGTCGATCAGGTCGAGGCCGCGCGTGAAGGGCTTGGCCCCGACGGCATCCTGTGCATCGATGTCGGCACGGTCTGGGAAGCCGACGTCGAGGCGGCGGCGCAACGCCTGACCGTGCTCGAGGCCTGTGACGTCACCTGGCTCGAGGAGCCGTTCCATACAGGCGCGCTTGGCGCGTATCGGGCGTTGGCCGATCGCAGCCCAAAGGTGCGCCTGGCGGGAGGCGAGGGCGCGCACAACGAGCACCTGGCGAACCTGATGATCGAGTATGCGGGCGTCGGCTATGTCCAGATCGACGCCGGCCGGGTCGGCGGGATCACGTCGGCGGCGCGCGTGTTCGAGCACGCGCGGGCGCGGGGCGTGACCTTCGTCAACCATACGTTCACGACGCATCTGGCGCTCAGCGCCTCGATCCAGGCTTACGCCGGCGCGGCCGATCAGGTGTTGTGCGAGTATCCGGGCAGCCCGACGGCGCTGGCCCGCGATCTGACCCTCGATCACCTCGAGCGCGACGACGACGGCGAGATCCATCTCCCCGAACGCCCCGGGCTTGGCGTAGACCCTGACCCCGAGACCATCCGGCGGTACCTGGTCGACACCGAAATCCGCGTCGATGGTCGTGTCCTGTACCGGACGCCCACGGTTTGACCCGACCGACATGCGCTGGCGCACGCGACGTTGCGCCGTGCCCGTGACGTCGGGCATGCGTGCGCCGGGCCGGTGGGGCGTCGACGGCGCGTGGGATGTCGGGCATGCGTGCGTCGGGCCGATGGGGCGTCGACGGCGCGTGGGACGTCGGGCATGG
>DKKP01000354.1 GCA_002455335.1 Anaerolineales bacterium UBA6663
CCGCCGGCGCGCGCGACCTGCACCTCGGTCAGCTGGCCGCCGCCGACCTGGACGTAGCCGCGGCCGCCGATGGCGGGCAGGGTGGCGGCGTCGGGGCGCTTGAGCAGTTCCTTCGAGTCGTCGGCGGTTTCAACCCGCAGACAGATGCGGAACTTCATGTTCGCGCGCATCTGGTCCGACACGGCGCCAGCCGGGCGCTGCGTGGCCAGGATCAGGGTGACGCCGAAGGCGCGGCCGAGGCGCGTGATCTGCTCGAACTGGAGCTTGTAGTCCGGGTTCTGCACGATCATCTCGGCAAACTCGTCCACGATCACGAACAGGTGCGGGAAGGTCTGCGGCAGCGTGTCGTCGGGCTTGAGCCGTGGGATGACGCGCTTGCGGTAATCGACCAGATCGCCGACGCGGCCGTCGGCCAGCGCCTTCGAGCGCCGATCCATCTCGGCCTTGATGGCGATGAAGATGCGCTCGACCGCGTTGCCCTGCAGGTTGGTGGCGATGTCGACGCAGTGCGGGAGTTTCTTGAACGGCTCGAAGGCCGCGCCGCCCTTGAAGTCGACCAGCACGAAGTTGACGATACGCGGATCGTACTTGATCGCCATCGCGCCGATCAGGGTGAGGAGCAGCTCCGACTTGCCGGAGCCCGTGGTGCCCGCGATCATGCCGTGCACGCCGTCGCCGTCGGCCTTGGCCGAGAACTTCATGCTGCGGATCTCTTTCGACGAGATCAGGCCGATCGGGGCATTGAGCCACTCCTGGTTGTCGGGCAGCATCGACTTGCGCCAGTTTTCGGCGATCGGCAACTGGCCGACGCGGTCGATCTTCTTGCCGAGGATCAGCGTGTACATCTCAAGCATGTTGATCGAGCGCGGGATCTCGGCGGCCGGGCGCTTGCCGCCGATGTCGAACCAGGCCTTCTCCATGCGCTCGGCCAGACGCGAGTACGCGTCTTTCTCATGCGCCAGCGTCGGCATGGCGACGTGGAACTCGAGCGGCTGGCCCTCGTGCGCGATCAGGCCGCGGCCGGGCACGTTGGCCAGGCTGAGCGCGCCGCGCCCGACGATGTCGTAGTAGGCGCTTGGGTCGGCCAGCGTGAACGCCACCCGCTGGGTCAGCAGGTTCATCAGCTTGTTTGTGACGTCGTTGATCTGCGTGGCGGTGATGATGTATGAGATGCCGAAGGCGCGGCCGTCGCGGATCAGGCCGGTCAGTTCGTCGAGCAGGTATTCGTAGCTCTCCTTGAACTCGGCGAAATTGTCGATGACGACCACGACCGCCGGGAACATGGCGTCTGGGTTGTCCATGTGCTCGGCGTTGTAGTCCTCGATCGACGCGTACTTCTGGAGCTTATCCTGGCGCTCGGTCATGATGCCGCGCAGCAGGCGGAAGAGCTGCTCGACCCGCTCGGGCTGCGACGAGTCGATCGTGGCGCCGCAGTGGGGCAGGCTGCGCAGGCTCTTCAGGCCGCCGCGCCCGAAGTCGAGGGCGTAGATGTGCAGCTCGTTTGGCGAGCGCTGCGCGGCCAGCGAGAACAGCAGGCTCTTGATGAACGTGGTCTTGCCGCGGCCCGAGGCGCCGAAGACGGCCACCGGGTCAGACGACATGTCGAGCGTCAGCAGCCGCTGCTCGGCGCGGAATGGGTTGTCGACAATGCCGAAGGTGGCCTTGAGCGGCACAGGTGCCTGGTAGTGCCAGGGCCGCCACAGCGCCACGGGCTCTTCGTTGTCGGCCCAGGCCTTGAGCTCGGGGCAAAGCACGACCGTGTTGTCGCCGGCCGCGATGCCCTCGTTGATGTAGGTGGCGTCGACCGGGCCGTTGAGCGACAGGCGCTCGGGAAGTGGATCGGGCCAGGGCTTGAACTGCTTCGGGATGCCCTGGCGGTGCGCCTCGGCCGCGAGCGCGCCGACGATCCAGTCGATCATCAGCCCCGGCTTGGTCTCGGTCGACATCCCAAGCGCCGTCAGGATTTCGTCGGTCGGGTAGAGCGGGTCGGGTCTGTCGTCGGTGTAGTCGCCGCCGGCGCGCGCGACCTGCACTTCGGTCAGCAACTCGGTGCCGGCCTGGATGTAGCCGCGGCCGCCGATCTGCGGCAGACGGGCGGCATCCGGCTTCTTGAGCAGCTCTTTCGAGTCCTCGGGCGTCTCCACCCGCAGACAGACTCGGAACTTCATGTTGGCGCGCATCTGATCCGAGACCACGCCGGCCGGGCGCTGGGTGGCCAGGATGAGCGAGACGCCGTAGGCGCGGCCAAGGCGCGTGACCGACTCGAACTGGGCCTTGTACTCGGGGTTGGTCGAGATCATCTCCGCGAACTCGTCGACGACGACAAACAGGTGCGGGAAGGTCTCGGGCAGGTCGGGGCGCTTCTGCGGCACGACCTTGGCCCGGTACTTGACCAGGTCGTCGACGCGCGAGCGCGCCAGCAGCGCGGCGCGCCGATCCATCTCGGCCTTGATGGCGATGAAGATGCGCTCGACGGCGTTGCCCTGCAGGTTGGTGGCGATGTCGACGCAGTGCGGCAGCTTCTTGAACGGCTCGAAGGCCGCGCCGCCCTTGAAGTCGACCATGACGAAGTTGACGATGCGCGGGTCGTACTTGATCGCCATCGCGCCGATCATGGTCAACAGCAGCTCGGATTTGCCAGAGCCCGTGGTGCCCGCGATCATGCCGTGCACGCCATCCGCCTGGGCGTGGAACGACATCGTGCGCACTTCTTTCGATGAGACCAGGCCGATCGGCGACTTGAGCCACTCCTGGTTCTCGGGCAGCATCGACTTGCGCCAGTTCTCGGCGATCGGCAGGTCGCCGATCCGGTCCATCGTGCGGCCCTCGAGCAGCGTGAACATGTCGAGGATGCTGAGCGAGCGCGGCAGCTCGGCCGCCGGGCGCTTGCCGCCGATCGAGAACCAGGCGCGTTCCATCCGGCCGGCGATCAGCTGATAGGGGTCGATGTCGGCGTTGGCGTAGGCGACGCGCTCGCCCGGGCCGACGCCGGGCATGCCAACGTGGAACTCGAGCGGGACCGGGTTGTCCTTCACGACGACCGAGATCAGGCCGCGGCCTGGGACGTTGTCGAAGCTGCGCGCGCCCGTGCCGACGATGTCTGCGTACTGCATTCGATCGGCCTGGGCGAAGGTCAGACGTTGGCTGAGCAGGTTGAAAAGCTTGGCCGTGACCTCGCCCGGCGTGCCGGCCGTGATGACGAAGTACATGCCAAAGGCGCGGCCGTCGCGGATGAGGGCCATGAGCTCGGGCAACTGTTGCTCGTAGCTCTCCTTGAACTCGGCGAAGTTATCGATCACGACCACGATCTCGGGCAAGATATTGGTCGGGTTCTTGGCGTTGTGCTCGGCCAGGTTGGCGTACTTCGAGAGCCGGTCCTGGCGCTCGTTGATGAAGTTGCGCAACATGCGCAGCAGCTGATCGACGCGCGCGGTCTCCGAGGCGTCGATCGAGGCGCCAAGGTGCGGGATGGCCTTGATACCCTTGAGGCCGCCGCGGCCGAAGTCGAGCGCGTACATGTGCAGCTCGTCGGGCGAGCGCTGCGCGGCCAGCGCGGTCAGCAAGGTCTTGACGAACACGGTTTTGCCGCGGCCCGATTGGCCAAGTACGACGATCGGCTCGG
The DNA here is from genome assembly GCA_002455335.1 of Anaerolineales bacterium UBA6663. Classification (GTDB taxonomy): domain Bacteria; phylum Chloroflexota; class Anaerolineae; order Anaerolineales; family UBA6663; genus UBA6663. The sequence goes on from DKKP01000354.1 coordinate 3,623, forward strand.
CGGCATCGAGCGTGAGCAGGCGCTGTTCGGCGCGATACGGATTGTCGATGAGGCCGATGTCGACCCGCAAGGGCCGGGGGTTCTTCCAATCGACGGTTGACCAAAGCGGCTTCTCGTCGATGTTGTCGAGCCACTGCTTGAGCGTCGGGTTGACGGTCAGCGTGCGGTTGGGCTCGAGCGTTCGCTCGGTGTTGAGATAACGGGCGTCGACGGGCTCGGTCAGCGACAGGTCGGTCGGGAGCGGGTCGGGCCAGGGCTTGGTCTGCACCGGCACGCCATCGCGCTTGGCGCGCAGCGCCGCGATGCCCACGATCCAGTCGACCAGGGTGGTGGGCACGTCGCCGGGCTTCATGCCGAGCGCTTCGCCGACCTCTTGCGGCGCGTAGAGCGGCGCATCGGGGCCCTGCTGCGAAAGGATCGAGGGCTGTTCGTCGAGCCAGATCACGTCGGGCAGGGTCTGGGTACGGTCGTCTGTGTAGTCGCCGCCGGCGCGCGCCACCTGCATGGCGCTGAGGATGTCGTTTCCGACCTGGATGTAGCCGCGGCCGCCGAGGTTGGGCAGGAAGGCGGCGTCGGGCCGGCCGAGGAGCTCCTTCGAGTCCTCGGAGGTCTCGACGCGCAGACAGATGCGGAACTTCATGTTCGCGCGCATCTGATCGGAGACGACGCCGGCCGGGCGCTGCGTGGCCAGGATCAGCGACACACCGAAAGCTCGGCCAAGCCGCGTGATCGACTCGAACTGGGCGCGATAGTCCGGGTTCTGCGTGATCATCTCCGCGAACTCGTCCACCACGATGAACAGGTGCGGGAAGGTCTTGGGCAGGTCGTCGTCGGGGCCCAGCTTGGGCGCGATCTTGGCGCGGTAGTCGACCAGGTCCTTGGCGTTGGCGCGCGCGAGCAGGGTGGAGCGATCCTCCATGACCGCCTGGATCGCGACGAACATGCGCTCGACGGCGTTGGCCTCGAGGTTGGTCAGGATGTCGACGACGTGCGGCAGCTTCTTGAACGGCTCGAAGGCCGCGCCGCCCTTGAAGTCGACGAGCACGAAGTTGACGATGCGCGGGTCGTACTTGACCGCCATCCCCGCGATCATGGTCAGCAGCAGCTCGGATTTGCCCGAGCCCGTGGTGCCCGCGATCATGCCGTGGACGCCATCGCCGCCTTCCTTGGCCGAGAAGATCAGGTGGCGCACCTCGCGGCTCGAGACCATGCCGATCGGCGTGCTCAGCCATTCCTGGTTCTTGGGCACGAGGCTGTGCTTCCAGTTGTCGGGCAGCGGGATCTTGTCGGCCGTGTTGATGCGCTTGCCGCGCAGCACGGTCTCCATCTGGAGCAGGTCGACCGAGCGCGGGAGGTCGGAGCCGAACGGGCGCTGAAGCTCGAGCCGCCGGATGCGGGCCGCGAACTGCTGACGCGCGTCCTGGGCGTTGAGCAGGTCGGCGATGCCGAGGTAACGCGCGGCGTTGAAGCCGACCTCGGTGTAGCGGAAGACCGTCTTCTCGCCGACGGCCGCGACCTCGATCATGGCCTGGCACTCCGACGGCACCTGCGCGGGTGTGTTGGCCAGGAAGATGATCGCGGCGCCGAGGGTCGGGCCGTTGGCGTTGATCGTGGCCACCACGGCCTCGGCCGAGACCTCTTTGAGCGGCGAGCCATCGGGCATCTCGCCGAGCAGGTCGACCACGACCAGCAGGAACGGCAGCGACACGTCGCCGATGTTGGCCTTCTCGTCGTCGCTTGTGTCGCGCAGACGCACCTGGCGCGAGTCGAGTTCCTTCTTGATGCGTTTCCAGAATCCCTGCACCTTGTCGCTCTCGGGCGCAAAGCATAGCTGATCGTACTGCTTGGGCTTGCCGGCGTCGTCGTCTTCGCCGATTCCGCGCACCGTCGCATGCGGCAGCCACTCGGCCCATTGCCAGCTGGTCTCGCTATGCGGGTGTCCGACGACGTACAGGCGTGTGTCCTGCGCCGAGTGGAAGCCGCAGAAATGCGCGAGCATGGCGCGCGCGTAGTCGGCCGCCTGCGTCGGGTTGGCGCCAAAGATACCGAGCGTGTGCTTCGCCGGCAACAGACCCTCGCTGTTGCCGGGCGCCTGAGCGGGCGCGGCACCGGCGTCGCCGCCGGAGGTCGGCGCGGGAGGCGGGGCGAAAGCCGGGCGGAGCGGGATCGTGATCGGGACGTCGCTGAGCACAAGCGAGTCTGCGGCAAGTTGAGCGGCGTCGCGGAGCAACGGGCTTGCGTCGCCGCCGTCCCCGCCAGCGCCGCCCTGGAGGACGTACACCACGGTGGACGGGCGGCTGCCCGATCCGATGCGCACCGCGCCGAAGTCGCGGTCGCCGGGGCGGCGCTCCCAAAGCCGTGAGCCGAAGCGGCTGACCTCTTTGCGCGCGGCGACGTCGAGCAGGGTCGAGACGTCGGGATAGTTGAACCTGTAATGCAGACGCTGGGCGTTGTGCTGCCGGTTCATATCCTGACGCAGCTCGACGAGCGTGTCTTTGTATTGTTTTTCCTTGAGCTTGTAGATCTGGCCGGCGCGCCAGGCCTGGTAGATGCTGTAGGCGACCGAGAGCAGCATGGCGCCGCCCATGGGCAGGATCAGCAGGAGGTTTCCGGTGCCCGAGACCGCCACAAACCCGACGATCGTGATCAGCGGCAGGATCATCTGCACGATGTCCTGCCCGCCCGCACCCGTGCGGCTCGGCGGCGCCGGGATGGGCACCTGAGCGACCGGAAGTTCAGGCTGAACGCGTGGGGGGCGATCGATGTACTCGATGGGCATCGGGAGGTGTCTCTCGGTCCTTTGGTCGGCCTATTACGCGATTATGCAATTAACGCTGTTCCGGTCCGATTGTGGCATGGGGGGCGGGTAGAGTCAAATCAACCTGTGGGGCCGGAGGCTTAAAGGACACGGGCCGCCTGGTGTGCGGCCCGTGTCCTCATTGCAGCGCCGTCGCGCTCTACGCCACGGTCACTTCGGGCAGCAGGTAGACGTCCTGGATGGCGTTGAGCAGGGCCACGCCTTCGGCCATCGGGCGCTGGAAGGCCTTGCGGCCGCTGATCAGGCCCATGCCGCCGGCGCGTTTGTTGATCACGGCGGTCTTGACGGCCTCGCCGAGGTCGTTCTTGCCGCTGGCGCCGCCAGAGTTGATCAGCCCGACCCGGCCCATGTAGCAGTTCGCCACCTGATACCGCGTCAGGTCGATCGGATGGTCGGAGCTGAGCTGGGTGTAGACGCGCTCATCGGTCTTGCCGTAGGAGCCGCCTTCCATCTTGACGGCCTTGAAACCGCCGTTGTTTTCGGGCAGTTTCTGCTTGATGATGTCGGCCTGGATCGTGACGCCAAGGTGATTGGCCTGGCCGGTCAGATCGGCCGAGGTCTCATAGTTGACGCCATTGACCTTGAAGCCGGGGTTGCGGATGTAGCACCAGAGGATCGTGGCCATGCCGAGCTCGTGCGCCAGCGCGAAGGCCTGCGCGACCTCGACCAGCTGGCGCGTGCTCTCTGGCGAGCCGAAATACACTGTGGCGCCGACGGCCATCGCCCCCAGATTCCAGGCTTCCTTGATCGTGCCAAACATCACCTGGTCGAACTTGTTGGGGTAGGTGAGCAGCTCGTTGTGATTGATCTTGACGATGAACGGCAACCGGTGCGCATATTTCCGCGCAACGAGGCCGAGCACGCCAAAGGTCGAGGCGACGCCGTTGCATCCGCCCTCGAGCGCCAGTTCGCAGATGTTGGCCGGGTCGAAATAGGCCGGGTTCTTGGCGAACGAGGCTCCCCCGGAGTGCTCGATTCCCTGGTCGATCGGCAGGATCGACACATAGCCGGTGCCGGCGAGCCGTCCATGCGCGTGGAGCTGCTCGAGGCTGCGCAGGACCTGTGGCGTTCGATCCGATGCCCCCCAGACGTCGCCCACATGGTTCGGGCCAGGGATATGAAGTCGATCCTTGTCGATCGTCTGGCAGGTGTGGTTGAGGAGCGATTCGGCCTCCGACCCGAGCAACTCGGTGATTCGATCGATCGTGGCGATAGGGGTGGCAGGCTGTGCCATGGGAACCTCCTCGGTTGTTGGATGAAGTTGATCTTTCAGTCTAGCACGGAGTCCGGCAGCGATCGGCCGTGACCCGGTCGGGTCATGATGGATGTCACGCCTGCGCCTCTGCGTTTCGGCAAGCGACGACGACGTGGCCGGCTGGTTCGTCCGTGCGAAACGCAAGAAAAAGCCGGGCGTGTCTTGGGGGCTCGGATGTTTCACGGCTCATCCAGCTGATGTAGAATAACTGAAATCCCTAACCCGTAAGGGTGTTGTGAGGCAAACATGCGCATCGGAGTCCTGACCGGCGGGGGAGACGTCCCCGGGCTTAACCCCGCCATCAAGGCCATCGTCAACCGTGCCCTCGATAACGGTTACGAGGTCCTTGGAATTCGACGGGGGTGGATGGGTCTGTTGCGGGCCAATCCCGACGCCGAAGACAATGAAGAATGGATCACGCCGCTCAGCCGTGAGGCCGTGCGTCGGGTGGACCGCTCGGGCGGTACCTTCCTGCACACGTCGCGGACCAATCCGGGCAAGGTCAAGCCGAGTGAGATCCCCGATTTCTTGCGCGAGCCGGGCAAGACCTATGAGGGTCTGCAGGATCTGACCCCGCACATCCTGAACGTCATCGACAAGTTCGGCATCGACTGTCTGATCCCGATCGGCGGCGACGATACGCTCAGCTATGGCGAGCGCCTGGCGCGTGAGGGCATGCGCGTGGTCGCCATCCCCAAGACCATGGACAACGACGTCTATGGCACCGATTACTGCATCGGCTTCTCGACGGCTGTCACGCGCAGCGTCGAGTTCATCCATGCGCTCCGCACCTCGGCCGGCTCGCACGAGCGCATCGGCGTGATCGAGCTCTTTGGCCGCAATTCGGGCGAGACTTCGCTGATCGCGGCCTATCTGGCCGGCGTCGATCGCGCCCTGATCTCTGAAGTGCCGTTCGACGTCGAGAAGCTGGCGAAGCTCATCTCCGATGACAAGCGCCACAACCCGAGCAATTACGCGATGCTCACCGTCTCCGAGGGCGCTCACCCGATCGAGGGCCAGGTGATGGAGAGCGGCGAGGAAGATGCCTACGGGCACAAGAAACTCGGCGGCGTCGGCGAGCATGTCTCGGAGGCGCTCAAGCGCCTGACGGGCCAGAACACGATCTATCAGCAGCTGGCCTACCTGATGCGCGGCGGCGCTCCCGATGCGCTCGACCTGATGGTCGCCGCGAACTTCGCGCACATGGCCATGAGCCTTGTCGAGCGCGGCGAGAGCGGCCGGTTGGTCTGTCTGCAGCGCGGCGTATACAGCGACGTGCCGATTGCGACCATGTCGCATGGCAAGAAGCGCGTCAACGTGGCCGAGCTGTACGACGCGGCCAACTACCGGCCGCGCATCCGCCACGTCCTCGGCATGCCGATGTTCCTGACGTGATCGGGGGCGTCCATCGCTGAACGAAAAAGCGCCGGGCAGAGCCCGTCGCTTTTTCGTTCAGCGTCACACCGAAGGTTACTCGACCCAGTCGAATGTGCGTGTGACGGCCTTCTTCCAGCCCTTGTAGAGCTTGGCGCGGTCGTCGGCGCTCATCGCCGGATCCCATTCCTTGTCCTTGCCCCAGTTGGCGCGCAGGTCTTCGACCTTGGCCCAGAAGCCCACGGCGAGGCCGGCCGCGTAGGCGGCGCCCAGCGACGTGGTCTCGGCGACCGTCGGGCGGATGACCGGGACGCCCAGGACGTCGGCCTGGAACTGCATCAGCATCTCGTTGTACACCATGCCGCCGTCGACCTTGAGCGCGGTCAGCGGCACGCCTGAGTCGGCGTTCATGGCATCGAGCACTTCGCGCGTCTGGTAGGCCGTGGCCTCGAGCGTCGCGCGGGCGATGTGATTGCGGGTGATGAAGCGGGTCAGGCCCACGATCGCGCCGCGGGCGTCGCTCTTCCAGTAGGGCGCGAACAGGCCCGAGAACGCCGGCACGAAGTAGATGCCGCCGCTATCCGGAACCGCCGCCGCGTACTCCTCGACATGCTTCGAGAAGTCGAACATCTTGAGGTTGTCGCGCAGCCACTGGACAAGCGCGCCCGTGATCGCGATCGAGCCCTCGAGCGCATAGACCGCGGGTTGATCGCCGATCTTGTAGCCGAGTGTGGTGAGCAGGCCGTTCTTGCTCGGGATCGGCTTTGTGCCGGTGTTCATGAGCATGAAGCAGCCTGTGCCGTAGGTGTTCTTGGCCTCGCCGGCCGAGAAGCACGTCTGGCCGAAGAGCGCGGCCTGCTGGTCGCCGAGGTCGCCGGCCACCGGGATGCCCATCAGGGTGCCGATCGCCTTGCCGTAGACTTCCGACGACGGGCGGATGCGCGGCAGCATGGCCTTGGGCACGCCCATGATCTTGAGGATCTCCTCGTCCCAATCCAGGGTCTCGAGGTTCATGAGCATGGTGCGGCTGGCGTTTGTGACGTCGGTGACGTGCACGCCGCCGTTAGGCCCGCCGGTCAGGTTCCAGATCACCCAGGTGTCGATATTGCCGAAGAGCACTTCGCCCTTCTCGGCCTTCTCGCGCACGCCTGGGACGTTCTCGAGCACCCACTTGACCTTCGGGCCCGAGAAGTAGGTCGCCAGCGGAAGGCCGACCTTCGCGCGGAAGCGATCCTGGCCGCCGTCCTTGGCGAGGTCATTGCAGATCGCATCGGTGCGCGTGTCCTGCCAGACGATGGCGTTGT
>DKKP01000271.1 GCA_002455335.1 Anaerolineales bacterium UBA6663
GAGGCAAAGGTGTCATTGCCCCGTCGCACCCTGTCAGGTCGTTCGAGCGCTAGTCTCCGGTGTAGATCTCAATGCTCAACGTTCCATCGATGATCTCCTGACGTAGGGCCAGGACACGGTCAATCGATGATTGCGGCAGGACAGGCCGTTGAGCCGTGAAGTCGACGTCTACGCCACCCTCCTTGATCCCATACTGCAGAACCTGACCCGGCTTGTAAGAACCATCGTCAATGGTGGCGTAAATGCGCTCGATGGCAGCGCCGACGTTCTTGATATCGCTGGCGATGACGTGTCCGGGTTGAAGATCGTTCTGGTTCGTGTCCACGCCGATTGCATACAGACCGCGATCCTTAGCAGCCTGCAACACCCCAAGACCGGCCGCCGCAGCTACCTGGAAGACGACATCGGCGCCCGCATCGTAGAGTTGCTCGGCGGCTTGCTTCCCGCGGCCCTGATCATCCCAGGCGCCGCCCAAATACTTGCGCTCGACAACTACTTCAGGGTCGATGCTCTTCGCCCCATTCTCGTACGCAAACAGAAAAGCGTTGGTGATTGGGTCGCTGTCGCCCCCAACGACACCGATGATTTTCTCTGGATTGACACCCGCGATCGAAGTGTCGGTCGTGGCCAGTGCAGCTGCGGCACCGACCAAAAAGGCGCTCTGTTCCTCAATAAAGTCGATTGAAGTAATGGTCTTCGCTGAGTTCTCGACGACGGTGTCGATGTTCACGAAAACCTTATCGGGGTTGGCGTCGGCGATCGCCTTGAGCGGATCCTCAAAACCATATGAGATCACGAAAACGACGTCGGCAAACTCCACCGCGGCCTCCAGGCTGGGCTCGTACTTGGCCGCATCGAAATTCGCTTCAATCGTCCGGGTTTCCACACCGTAACGCTCAGCGATGGCATCGAGACCCGCCTTCCCCGAGTCATAGAAGGCGTTATCGCCGAGCGCACCATTGATCAAATAGACCACGCGTTGTGGCTCATCCGGTGGCGCCGCATCTGGGGTCGCTGGTGTACAGGCGGTCACGATCAAGGCGATTGAGGTTAGTAGCGAGACGAGGATTGCAGGTTTGTGGACCATGATTAATGGCTCCTCCAGCTAGATTGTACACAAGTGCGCCCAATGGGCAGTCTGAGATTTTTTGGAGTTGGGAGGATTTGGGTGCCCTCTGGTTTATGGCTATGCGCAATTAAGAGATTTGTGAACACAGTCCGGCAGCAGCGCCTGCGTCAATGCGCCAGAGTGTGAGAGACTTTGTGCATCGTTGTGCGGTGAAAGGATTGCGGGAATGGTGGAGCGGCATATCAAGCGGCATGCGCCTCGACGTGGCGCCACAGTTGATGAGACAAGATCGCTCGAGCACGGGATCGAAGACGCCGTTCGGACGATCCTGGCGGGATACGGCGAAGACCCCGATCGTGAAGGCCTGCGAAACACCCCGCGTCGGGTGCGGCGCATGTACGCCGAACTCCTCCGGGGCTATGAGCAGGATCCGGCAGCGCTGATCAACGGCGCGATTTTCAACGAACCCCATGACGAGATGGTGATCGTAAGGGACATCGAGTACAGCAGCCTCTGCGAGCACCATCTGCTTCCGTTTTTGGGTCACGCCCATGTAGCCTACATCCCCAAAGGGCGGATCATCGGGCTCTCAAAGATCCCACGCATCGTCGATATGTACGGCCATCGCCTACAGCTCCAGGAAAGGCTCACAGACCAGATCGCCGACTTTCTCGTGGGAGCTCTTCAGCCGCGCGGTGTAGCGGTCGTCCTCGACGGCGTTCACCTCTGTAGCCTCATTCGCGGTGTGCGAAAACACGATAGCCAGATGACCACAAGCGCCATGCGTGGCTGCTTCCAGGAAGATGCTCAGGTTCGGGCCGAGTTTCTCGCCCATCTCGGGCGCTCGATTCCGCGCCCGTTTTAATTGGAGCGAGCACCGTGACACGCATCCTGCCCATCATCATCAACCCGGCTGCCGGCCCTGAGCGCCCCGTGCTTCACGCGCTCAACCGCGGTCTCGGTGCGACAGGCGTGGACTGGGAACTGCACCTCACACACGCCAAGGGCGACGGCGAACGCATCGCTCGCCAACTCCTGGCCAAGGGCGCGGACCGTATCGCGGTCTGTGGCGGAGATGGGACTGTCAAGGAGGTCGCGGCAGCGCTCGCTGGAACGCCCGCCACGATGGCGATCTTGCCTGGCGGCACGGGTAATGCGCTGGCGACCGAACTGGGGATCCCATTGGATCTGGCACAGGCTTCCCGTCTCGCGGCGGCGTCGGCGCCGCGGACACGTGCGCTCGATCTCGGACGCATCGGCGCTCACGTCTTCCCGCTGCGCGCCAGCCTTGGCCTCGAAACCCTTGTGATCACGCAAACGCCGCGGGACCTCAAGAACGGATTGGGCGGTCTGGCCTATACCCTCGCCGCGCTCAGTCTGGTCGGGCAAGTGCCTGTGACGAAGTACCAGTTGCTGATAGACGGACAGACCGTCGAAGCGACGGGTGTGCAATGCACCATCGCGAACTCGGCCCAGATGGGTGTGACCGGGTTGAGCCTGGCGCAGGGTGTGAGCGTCGATGACGGACTACTCGATATTATCGTGGTCACCACCACGGATCTGACCGCGCTGGCCGACATCGCGGCAAGCAACTTCCTGGGCCAGAACCTCGGAAGTGACATCTTGCATTGGCAGGGGCGCGAGGTGCGCGTGGCAGCGGAGCCCGCCCAGGATATCGCCCTTGGAGGCGATGTGGTGGCGCGGTCGCCGGCCACGATCACGATTTGGCCTGGCGCGCTCAAGGTCATCGTGCCCGGATAAACGCTACGGGGTCACGCTTCCTGGCCGGTTGGGCGCACAAGCAACTCGTTGATCGCCATACGGCGTGGACGCGTGACGATATAGGCGATTGCATCCGCGATGTCGTCGGCCTCCATCGCCTCGAATGACGCCCTACGCGCCAACTGCTCGCGGATCTCGGGGCGCAGATGATCGCGCAACTCCGTGTTGACGGCTCCGGGCTCGACCACTGACACACGCACATGGCGCCCGGTCACCTCCTGACGCAAGGCCTCGCTGAACGCGCCCACGCCATACTTGGTGAGACTATAGACACCCGACAAGGCGTTTGTGCGCCGCCCCGCTACCGAGCTGACGTTGACCAGGTCGGCGACCTGCCGTGGCTCCCCCGACGCGGCCTTTAGCAGATGCGGCAGGGCTGCGTGCGAGACGTACAACAAGCCCATCAGATTGAGTGAGACCATTCGGTCCCATTCCTCTGTCGGCGCATCGACGACCGAACCGAGCAACATGACGCCGGCGTTGTTGACCACAATGTCCAAACGGCCACATGCCGCCACGGCCCTAGAAACGACGGCGCGCGCCTGATCCTCTTCGGTGATATCTGCGTCGAGTGACAGCGCCACCCGCNNAGCCGTGACCGTCGCCGCGCCACAAGCACGACGTGGGCCCCAAGCGCTGCAAGAGATCGCGCGGCCGCAGCGCCAATGCCGCTGCTCGCGCCTGTCACAAGCGCAACGGTTCCTTTCAGGCTGTCGCCCATGGCTTATGCTCCTTATCCGCGCCCCTTACCAGGCGTAGGCGTTCGGGGCCTCGCCACCTGGGCCCGGCCAGATGGCGTCAAGTCGCTGCAGAACCTCGGGCTCCAGGACGACTTCGAGCGCGCGCAGACTGGTC
>DKKP01000420.1 GCA_002455335.1 Anaerolineales bacterium UBA6663
CGATCGCCGATCGGCCCAACCCCCGCTGTGGTTTTCACCGAATACTCATGAAAACAAACGATCGCGCCGGGTCATGGCGCTAGAATGGGGATTGCGACGGAAGGTGAAGAGATCTTCCGTCGGAGAGGTCGTGCATGAACCTGGGTGAGAACATCCGCGTCGCGCTGCGGGCATTGAGCGCCAACAAGTTGCGGTCGGCTCTGACGATGCTCGGCATCATCATCGGCGTCGGGGCCGTGGTCGGCCTGCTCGCGATCGGCAACGGCGCGTCGGCCGCCATCACCAACCAGGTCCAGGGTATCGGCTCAAATCTGATCCAGGTCGTGGCCGGCCGGATCCGGCAGGGCGGGCAGTCGACGCAGGGCACGATTTACCTGTCGGACTACGAGGCTCTGCAACGCGAGCTGAAGAACGTGGCCGGGATCGCGCCGCTGGCGCAGGCCAGCGCGACGGTGGTCTACGAACGCGAGACGCTGACGTCGCAGGTGACGGCCAGTGCCCCGGCGTTTCTCGGAGTGCGCAGTTACCAGATCGAGCGCGGACGCTTCATTACAGACTCGGACCGTGACCGAGGCGCGCGGGTGGCCGTGCTCGGCAGCGAGACGGCCCGGCAGTTGTTTAGCGGGCTCAACCCGATCGGGCGGACGATCAAGATCAACGGTGTGCAGTTCGAGGTCATCGGGCTGTTTGTGACCAAGGGCGGCGGCGGCTTTGGCAGCGCGGACGAGATCATCGTCATCCCGCTCGAGACGGGCTATGCCCGGTTGTCGGGCTCGACCACGGTACGCAATGGGAGGCAGACGCTCAGTGGCATCAGCATCTCGGCCGCCAGCCCCGAGGTGCTCGACCAGGTCAAGAAAGACCTGGAGCGTATCCTGCGGCGCGAACACGATCTGCGCAACGGCGAGGCCAGTGATTTCACGGTGTTCACCCAGGCCGAGTTGCTGAGCACGTTGGGCACGATCACGACCACGCTTCAGGTGTTCCTGGGCGCGATCGCGGGCATCTCGTTNNATGAACATCATGCTGGTCTCGGTTACTGAGCGCACCAAGGAGATCGGGCTGCGCAAAGCGGTCGGGGCGCGGCAGTCGACGATCCTGGGCCAGTTCCTGGTCGAGACGATCGTGCTCAGCCTTGTGGGTGGCGTGCTTGGCATCGGGCTCGGGCTGGCGATCGCTTTTGGCGTCACCGTCGCGAACCTGATCCAGGCCGAGGTCACCTGGCAGTCGATCGCGCTGGCCTTCGGCTTCTCGGCAGCTGTGGGGCTGTTCTTTGGGATCTATCCCGCCTACCGGGCCTCTCGTCTGCGGCCGATCGAGGCTCTGCGGTACGAGTGACCGCCTGTCCCGGCGAGCGATGGTTAGAAAATGTTGACGCATCGATGATCGTCTATTTCTGATTCGCTGGAAAAACAGCAAAATCTGAGTGGACCTGTCAGGTCAAAGGTTAGAACGCACCCCGTACTCACACGAACGTCCCGATCCGGCACACATGGGCCACACATTTGCTCCCTAAAGTCAAGGCGCTCGGTCCGCCGGGCGCATCGAAGAGATCAACCACGCCCCAGGCGTTTTCGGAGGAGTTGCATGTTGAACGTGAAGAACCAGACCCTGATCCGCCAATGGGCGGCCCTGGCCGTCGCCGGCCTGGTGATGGCCGCCTGCGCCCCGCAGCAGAGCGCGGCCCCGACCACGGCCACCGTCACCACCATCGATACTCAGAGCGCCGTCGAGGCCTCCGGCCCGATTGAAGCCGAACAGCAGGCCTCGATCTTCTGGCGGATCAGTACCGGCACAGTCCAGTCGGTCGTGGTCGCCCCAGGCCAGATGGTCCGGGCCGGCGATGTGCTGATGACCGTCGATATCGTCACGGCGCCGCAGAACGTCATCCAGGCGCAGGCCGATCTGATCACCGCTCAGGACAACCTCAACACGGTGCTTGAGGGCCCCTCCGACGAGGAGATCGCGGCGGCCAGGGTCGCGGTCGTCAAGGCGGAAGAGGTCGTGACCGACACGCAGCGCTCGCTCAATAACGCGTTGTATCCGGATGTTGCGTATTACCAGGATCAGGTCACACGGGCCGAGGAAAAAGTCAGCGCCGCGCAATCGACCGTGAACGCCGACCAGTATCAGATCAGCCTGCGGCAGGCCACGGACGCGCTCGACAAGGCGCGCAGCGACCTCGAGCATTGGGAGCGCCTCGAGACCCTCTACCCCGGCTACGGTGAGCAGCACGGCGACGGCTATCGCAACGCACAGACCCGCTATGCGCGAGCGCTCGAAGACTATAACGTCGCCAAGGCCAACGCCGATAACTCGAGCACGAATAACGCCAACTCGCTCGAAGACGCGCAGGAAGCGCTCGACGACGCCCGAGCCAATCTCGCCGCCGCCCAGCGTGGCCCGAACGCCGAAGACGTCAACCTCTACACGGCGCAGCTCGAACAGGCTCAGGCCGACCTCGCTGCGGCTCGCGAGAAACTCGACGACTTGCTGGATGGCGTCAACGACGACGACCTGGCCAAGGCCCAGGCCGCGGTCGACGCCGCCAACGCGACTGTGGCTCAGCTGACGTTGACCGCGCCGTTTGACGGCGAGGTGCTCGAAGTGAATTACCTGCCCGGCGACCCGGTGGCGTCAACTGAGGCCGGCGTCGTGCTGGCGCGCCGCGACAGGCTGCATGTGAACGTCAACGTTGACGAAGCCGACATCACGAGCCTCGAGCTCGGCGACGCCGCTCTCGTGAGCTTCGACGCGATCCGCGGCCTCGAACTTCGGGGCAGGGTGACGCGGATCAACCCGGTCGGGGCGACGAGCCAGGGGCTTGTCCGCTACACAGTGCGCGTCGACCTCGACGAGATCGACCCGCGTGTGCTTCTGACCATGACCGCCGATGTCAGCATCATCACCGACTCCGAACGCGGTGTGCTGGCTGTGCCGCTCGACGCCGTCCAGTCGGATAACGAGGGCGAATATGTCGAACGCCTCAAGGGCGACGGCACGATCGAGCGCGTCGCTGTCGAAACCGGTGAAGTGCAGGGCGATCTGATCGTCATCCGCGGCAGCCTGTCGGACGGCGATACGGTCCAGGTGCCCGCGCAGCAGCCAGAGTCGAACAGCCCGTTTGGCGGCTGAGCGCGAGAGACGACCATGATCGATATCAGTGACGTCCGCAAGATCTACAAGATGGGCGACCAGGAGGTGCGCGCGCTCGACGGCATCGACGTGCACATCGGCAAGGGCGAGCTGGCCGCCATCATGGGGCCCTCGGGCTCCGGCAAGAGCACGCTGCTGGCCATCCTGGGCTGTCTCGACACGCCGACTTCGGGTTCGTACAAGCTCGATGGGCTCGCTGTCGAGAAAATGACCGATAACCAGCTGGCCGATGTGCGCAACAAAAAGATCGGTTTCGTCTTCCAGCAGTTCATGCTGCTGGCGCGCACCTCGGCGCTGGAGAACGTCATGCTCCCGTTGACGTACGCGGGCATCAGCGGCAAGGAGCGCCGCCGACGAGCCGAGGAAGCGCTCGAGCGCGTGGGTCTCAAAGATCGTATGGGCCATCGCCCAAACGAGCTCTCGGGCGGCCAGCAGCAGCGCGTGGCCATCGCCCGCGCGTTGGCCAACAGCCCTGCGATCCTGCTCGCCGACGAACCCACAGGCGCGCTCGACAGCAAGACAGGCGCAGATATCATGGCGCTCTTCCGCAGGCTGCACGACGAGTTCGAACAGACCGTGATCATCGTCACACATGACCCCGGGATCGCGTCGCAGACTAACCGCACATTGCGCATCGCCGACGGGATCATCGTCGGCGACGATTGGCACGTGAACGGCCTTTCGCCCGACAGCGTCGGCGAGATCGCCTCACACTGACGGTGACCACCATGGACTTCCTCGAAAACATCCGCATCGCCCTGCGCGCCCTTGGCGCAAATAAGATGCGTTCTGCCCTGACGATGCTCGGCATCATCATCGGCGTCGGCGCCGTCGTCGGCCTGCTGGCCATCGGCAATGGCGCCGCCGCATCGATCACGTCGGACGTTCAGGGCATCGGCTCGAACCTGATCCAGGTCATCCCCGGTGAGATGCAGACGGGGATGGGTCGTTCCTCCTCGAGCACGGCCGTGCTCTCGATGGACGATTACGAGCTGCTCGCCGACAACCTCAAGAACACGGCCGGGATCGCGCCCGTGGCCCAGATCGCTGCCACAGTGACCTATGCCAACGCCAGCGATAGCCAGAGCGTCACGGCCACCACACCCGATTACCTCACGATCCGCAACCGCGAGATCCTGCGTGGGCGTGCGCTGACTGCCGCCGATGGCGAACGCGCCGCGCGCGTGGCCGTGATCGGAACCGAGACCGCGCGCCAGGTCTTTGACGGCTTGAACCCGATCGGACGCAGCCTGAAGATCAACGGCGTACAGTTCGAGGTGGTCGGGTTGCTTGTGGAGCAGGGCGGCTCGGGCTTTGGCAGCGCTGACGAGATCATCCTCATCCCGCTCGAGACCGGCTTCTCGCGCCTGCTTGGCACCTCGACCATCCAGAGCGGCCAACGCACGGTCAACAGCATCCTGGTCTCGGCCGCCGACCCCGAGTTGCTCGACACAGTCACAGGCGATATCGAACGCCTGCTCCGGCGCGAACACAACCTCGGGATCG
Source organism: Anaerolineales bacterium UBA6663 (assembly GCA_002455335.1). GTDB lineage: Bacteria > Chloroflexota > Anaerolineae > Anaerolineales > UBA6663 > UBA6663. Next base: position 4,663 of record DKKP01000420.1, read on the forward strand.
GCGTCGATAACGACTTCTCGATCTTCACCCAGCAGGAGATCCTGGCCACGCTTGGGACGATCACGACGACGCTTCAGGTGTTCCTTGGCGCGATCGCGGGCATCTCGTTGCTTGTCGGCGGGATCGGGATCATGAACATCATNNGTCTCGGTGACCGAGCGCACCCGAGAGATCGGCCTGCGCAAGGCGGTGGGGGCGCGCAAGAACGTGATCCTGGGCCAGTTTCTGACTGAGACGCTTGTGCTGAGCGTCTTTGGAGGCCTGCTGGGCATCCTGTTTGGCGTGGGCATCGGCGCGATCACGACGGCCACGGGCATGCTCACGGCCCAGGTGACGTGGGAGTCGATCGCCATGGCTTTTGGCTTCTCGGCCCTGATCGGCCTGTTCTTTGGCATATACCCCGCCTATCGCGCCGCGAGCCTGCGGCCGATCGAGGCGCTGCGCTACGAGTAAGATCCGGGCGGTCAGACCCGACGCTTCCGTCTGGTCCGATCGCACCCGGTGACCCGGACGTCTCATGAAGAAAGTGCTTGTCGTCGATGATGAACCCAAGCTCGCCGCAATCGCGCGCGACTACCTTGTCGCAGCGGGCTTCGACGTAGTCACCGCGGCTGACGGGCCGCAGGGCCTGGCGCTTTCGCGGAAGGAGCGCCCCGACCTGATCGTGCTCGACCTNNTCCTCGCGCGACGATGAGCTGGATCGCATTCTGGGCTTGGAACTGGGCGGCGACGATTACGTGACCAAGCCGTTTAGCCCGCGCGAACTTGTCGCCCGGGCCCGTGTGATCCTGCGCCGCGCGGCCGGGGGCGATCCTGTCGAGTTGGTCCGCGCCGGCGGGCTGACGCTCGACCGCTCGCGCTATCAGGCTGACCTGAACGGCCACGCGATGGATCTGACACCGACCGAGTTCGAGATCCTGGCGACGCTGGCGGCTCAACCCGGCAGGATCTTCTCGCGTGATCAACTGCTCAACGCCGCGCACGGTCTATCGTTCGACGGCTACGAACGCGCGATCGACTGGCACATCCGTAACTTACGGCGTAAGCTCGAGGCCGACGAGGTCGCGCACATCGTCACGGTTCATGGCGTCGGGTACAAGTATGTCGTCTAGCCCGCCGGCCCAGGTTGCTCCGCCCGACCCGCGCACGTCGACCCATCAGATCCGTCAGCGCCTGCTTGGGCTGTTGGGGCGCGCCCTGGCGCTGACCCTGCTGACCGTATTCGTCATCCTGGTCGTGCTTGGCAGTTCGATGGCTTTGGTGTTCCGCGATGGCCTGCCGCCGTTTCCGGATCACGTCAGCGGGCTCCGGCAATACTATGCGGCCCACGGCACCTGGGTCGGCGCCCAGATCGAATTCGACGACCGCTTCACGAACTGGGTGTTGATCGGCGCTGATGGCGTGGTGTACGCGGCCGGGCGCAACTACACAGGCCTAATCGGCGAGGCGCTCGTGCGCACAGATAACCTCGAGCTGCGCGTGCCACTCCGCCAGGACGGCCAGGTCGTCGGCGAGCTTGTGACGTTCGGTGGGATCGGCTCGTTCAACGACCTGCTGCTGGATGTGCTCAGGCAGATCGGCTTCGTCTTCGCCGTGCTCTTTGCGATCCTGGCGTTCTTTGCCGTGGTGGTCGCTTACCAGCTCGCCCGTCGCTATATCGACCCCCTGGCCGACGTGATCGCCGCGGCGCAGGCCGTCGCCGGTGGGCGATTGTCGGCGCGCGCGCCGGTGCGCGGCACGGCCGATCTGCGCGCGCTCAACGACAGCTTCAATCACATGGCCGACGCGCTCGAACGCAGCGATCGCGAGCGACGCGAGCTGCTGGCCGATGTCGCGCATGAGTTGCGCACGCCGCTGGCGATCGTTCAGGGTCGACTCGAGGGCATGGTCGACGGAATCTACGAGATGACGCCCGAGGCGATCGCGCCCGCGCTCGAGGAAACCTACCTGCTCGAGCGGCTTGTCGAGGACCTTCGGACGCTGACCTTGGCCGAGAGCGGTACGCTGCGCTTCGATGTGCGCCCGATCCAGGTCGCAGCTGTCACGCGCCGAGTCGTGGGCGTCTTCCAGGCGCTGGCCGCCGAACGCGAGATCACGCTTGATCTGCAACTGACGGACACGCCGACGCTGATCAATGCCGATCCCCAAAGACTTGAGCAGATCATCGGCAACCTGGTTGACAATAGCCTGCGCTATACGCCGGTGGGGGGCAGGGTGACGTTGAGCGTCTCGCAGCGCATCGCAACCGTCGAGTTGAGCGTGGCCGACACCGGCCCGGGCGTGCCCGAAGGCGACGTGGGGCGCATCTTCGATCGCTTCTGGCGGGGTGAGAAATCGCGCGCACGGTCGGGCGGCGGCGCCGGCCTTGGGCTGGCGATCGTCCGCCAGTTGGTCGAGGCTCAGGGCGGGTGGGCCAGGGCTGCC
>DKKP01000276.1 GCA_002455335.1 Anaerolineales bacterium UBA6663
ATTGCTGATTGTTGATTTCTGATTGCTGATTGACCCGTGGGCTGTGCCGGGCAATCTGCCCAGGCGAAACAGCCCGATCTTCAGCAAGCCCTCGGCTCCCGTTGTCGATAGAATAGCGGTCAGCCATCAGCCATCAACGATCAGCGATCAGCAATCAGCAATCATGAAAGCTCTTCTTTCGGTCCACGATAAAACCGGCCTCGTCCCGTTCGCGCGCGGTCTGAGCCAGATCGGCGTGCAGTTGATCGCCTCAGGGGGCACGGCCAGGGCCTTGCGCGAGGCCGGGCTGGCTGTCACCGAGGTCTCGGAGTACACGGGCTCGCCCGAGATCCTGGGCGGCCGCGTCAAGACCCTGCACCCCGCGATCCACGGTGGGCTGCTGGCGCGCGCGATCGAGAGCGACCAGGCTGACCTCGATCGCTTGGGCCTCGATTACATCGACATCGTTGCCGTGAACCTGTACCCATTCGAGGCCACGATCGCGAAACCGGGCGTGACGCTCGCTGAAGCGATCGAGCAGATCGACATCGGCGGCGTCGCCCTGATCCGCGCCGCGGCCAAGAACCACGCTCGCGTGACGCTGGCCTGCGACCCGGCCGACTACGAGGCGGTGCTGGTTGAGCTGATGGCCGGTGGGGTGGGCGACGCGACCCGGGCGCGTCTGGCGGTGAAGGGGTTTGCGCACACGGCGGCCTACGACTCGGCGATCAGCGCCTATCTGGGTCAAGTGACCGGCGGCAGCGCGCCCGTGCACGTCGTCGGCCACCCGATCCAGAGCCTGCGCTACGGCGAGAACCCGCACCAATCGGCCGCGCTCTACAGCCTGATGCCGGGCGCAGGCCCGCTGGGCGGAACTGTGCTCCAGGGCAAGGAGCTTTCATACAACAACCTGCTCGATCTCGACGGCGCCTGGCGTGTGGCACTGAGCTACACGGACCCCGCGATCTGCATCGTCAAGCACCTCTCGCCGTGCGGTGTGGCCGTGAACGCGTCGCTCGCCGAGGCCTATCGGGCCGCGTTCGCGTGTGACAGGGTCTCGGCCTTCGGCGGCGTGATCGCGTCGAACCGGCCCTTCGACGGTGAGACGGCGGCCGCCCTGGCCGATTTGTTCGTGGAGTGCATCGCGGCCCCGGGCTTCACGGAAGAGGCGCGGACTGTGCTCGCAAAGAAGAAAAACTGCCGGCTGCTCGAAATGCCCAACGCCGACCTCGCCGCGATCACGCCACGCTTCGAGCTGCGCACCGTGGTTGGCGGCTTTCTCAAGCAGGATGCCGACTTCGGCGACCCCACCGACACTGATTGGACCGTGGTCTCGAAACGCGAGCCCACCGAGTCTGAATGGCGGGCACTGCGGTTCGCCTGGAAGACCTGTCAGAATGTGCGCTCGAACGCCATCGTGTTCGCGGCCGCGACCGAGTCCGGCGCGGCGACCGTCGGCATCGGCGGCGGTCAGCCCAACCGCGTCGACTGCGTCAAGATCGCGGGCGAGCGCGCGGGCGAGAAGGCCCGTGGCGCCGTCATGGCCTCCGACGCGTTCTTCCCTTTCCCAGACAGCGTCGAGCGCGCGATCCTGCTCGGCATCACGGCCATCGTCCACCCGGGCGGCTCGATGCGCGACGCCGACTCGATCGCGGCCGCCGACGCCGCCGGCCTCGCCATGGTCACGACCGGCGTGCGCCACTTCCGGCATTGAGGGTATCGTGGCGGCCTGGCGGGGCCACGCCGGCACCACATCGGTATAATCAGAGACATAGACCGCCCGGCCGCGCCGGGCGTTTTTGCAACCCACGAGGACTATGAACGAGAAACTCTTCGATACAACTGAGGCCCTGACCTTCGACGACGTGCTTATCGTCCCCGGGTTTAGTGAGACCCTGCCCGACCAGGTCGACGTGCGCGCGCGGCTGACCGACGGCATCCAGCTGAACGTCCCGCTGATCTCGGCCGCGATGGACACGGTCACCGAGGCCCGGCTGGCGATCGCGCTGGCACGCGAAGGTGGTCTGGGCATCATCCATCGCAACCTGACCCCCGAACAGCAGGCCAACGAGGTCGAGAAGGTCAAGCGCTCGGAGTCGGGCATGATCGTCGACCCGGTCACGCTGCCCCCGACTGCGACCCTGGGCGATGCCGAAGCGATCATGGAGAAGTTTCGGATCAGCGGCGTGCCGGTGACCGACCCCGAGACCGGCAAGCTGCTGGGCATCCTGACCAACCGCGACACGCGCTTCATGTCGGCGGCCGATCACGGCCGGCCGGTAACCGAGATCATGACTGGCGAGCACCTGGTGACTGCGGCGGTAGGCACCACGCTCGATGAAGCCCTTGTGCTGCTCCAGAAACATCGCATCGAGAAGTTGCCGCTTGTCGACGACGCCGGCGTTCTCAAAGGCCTGATCACGGTCAAGGACATCCAGAAGAAGAAAGATTACCCGAATGCCGCCACCGATAAGCGCGGCCGGCTGTTGGCTGGCGCCGCGGTCGGCGTCGGCGCCGATCTCGAGGAGCGCGTCGAGCGCCTTGTGGCCCGCGGCGTCGACGTGGTCTCGGTCGACACCGCACACGGCCACAGCTCCGGCGTGATCAACGCCATCCGGCGGATCAAGGCCGGTTGGCCGGATCTGCCGGTCTTCGCCGGCAACGTGGTCACGGCCGAGGGCACGCTGGCCCTGATCGAGGCCGGGGCCGCGGCGGTCAAGATCGGCGTCGGCGCCGGCTCGATCTGCACCACGCGCATCATCTCGGGCGCGGGTATGCCGCAGATGACCGCGATCTACGAGTGCGCGCGTGCGGCGAAGAGCAAGGGCATCCCGGTCATCGCCGACGGCGGCATCAAATACAGCGGCGACATCGTCAAGGCGATCACGGCCGGGGCCGAGGTCGTCATGCTTGGCAGCCTGCTCGCGGGTCTCGACGAGGCGCCGGGCGACGTCGTGCTCTACGAAGGCCGCCGCTATAAGGAATACCGCGGCATGGGTTCGCTTGGCGCGATGCAGGGGCTGGCCAAGGACCGTTATGGCACGGGTCAGGGTAAGGGCAGCGGCAAGCTGGTTCCGGAAGGCGTCGAGGCGCTCGTCGCGTACAAGGGCCAGCTCCGCGACGCGGTCTACCAGATGGTCGGCGGCCTGCGCTCCGGTATGGGCTATGCCGGCGCCCGCACGCTCGACGACCTGCGCACGCGCACCCGTCTGATCCGCATCACAAATTCCGGCCTGATCGAAAGCCATCCGCACAGCGTGATGATCACGCGCGAGTCGCCGAATTACCAGAGAGGATCGTAGAGCGAGGAGAGAGGGGCGAAGAGCGAGGGGCGAGAGCGCCCTCACGCCTCGCCCCTCGCCTATCGCTCCCCGAAACACATGGTCACCTACTCTCCCGAAGTCAAAGCGGCCCTCGAGGCCAATCAGCCAGTCGTCGCGCTCGAGACCACGTTGATCGTGCACGGCCTGACCGCGCCAGACAATCTGCGCGTGGCAGGCGAGATCGAGGACGCCATCCGAGCCGAGGGCGCCGTGCCCGCGACGATCGGGCTGATGGCCGGCGTGCCCACGATCGGGCTGACGCGCGATCAACTGGCCGAGATGTGCGCGACGCCGGACGTGCCCAAGCTCAGCGTCCGTGATGTGCCGATCGCCATGGCGCTCAAATCGCATGGCGCGACAACGGTCGCCAGCACCATGCTCCTGGCGGCGCGCGCCGGCATCCGCGTCTTCGCCACAGGCGGTCTGGGCGGCGTGCACCGCGAGGCATCCTCAAGCTTCGATGAGAGCGCCGATCTTGTGACGCTCAGCCGCGAGCCCGTGGCCGTGGTGTGCGCGGGGTGCAAATCGATCCTGGATATCGGCGCGACGCTCGAGCGGCTCGAGACGTTGAACGTGCCGGTGCTCGGCTATCGCACGCGCAAGTTCCCGGGCTTCTACCTCAACGACTCGGGCTTTCCGCTCGATTGGCAGGTCGATACGCCCGATCAGATCGCGGAGACGATGCGCCACCACTGGGCCTTGCACGACACCCGCGGCGGCCTGGTGATCGCCAACCCCCTTCCCGTCGCGCAGCAGCTCGATCCGGCGTTGCACGACCGCGTCCTCGCCGACGGCCTGGCGCAGGCGTCGGCCCAGGGGCTGCGCGGCAAACCCGTCTCGCCCTTCTTGCTCGGCCACTTCCACGCCGCCACGCACGGCGAAAGCCTGAGAGTCAACATCGCGCTTGTGCTCAACAACGCCCGTCTGGCCGCGCGCATCGCGCGAGCCTGGTCGGAGAAAGCCGTGGAGCGTAGAGCGTAAGACGGTGAGCGGCAAGCGTATGGCGTGGAGCGAAGACGTACTTCGGCCAACGCACCACGCTGCCGCTGTACGCACAACGGCAAACATGGCCCTTCATCTCACCGAACACGACGTCACTGAACTGCTCACGATGGATCTGGCGCTCGCGTGCGTGGAAGACGCGCACCGCGCGTTGGGCGCGGAGGGCGTCAACCTGCCGCGCCGACGCCTGCCGACGCCCGGCGGGCTGCTGCACGACATGGCGGCGAGCCTGCCCGCCCACGACGCCTTCGGGGCCAAGCTGTATGCCACAGGCCACGGCGCGCCGCGCTTCCTTGTGCTGCTCTATCGCGCGTCGAGCGGCGAACTCCTGGCGCTCTTCGAGGCCGATCAACTCGGGAGGATGCGCACGGGGGCGGCGAGTGGCGTCGCCACGCGCCACATGGCGCGTGAAGACTCCCGGGTGCTTGGCCTGATCGGCACCGGGGGTCAGGCACTGACTCAGGCGTTGGCGATTTGCACAGTCCGCCCGATCGAGCGCGTTCTGGTCTACGGCCGAGATCCCGAACGGCGTGTGCGGTTCGCCGAGGCGCTCGGTCGCGAGGTGACTGCCGTGGTCGCGCCGGTCGAGTCACCCAGGGCCGCCACCGAGCCGGCCGATGTCGTGGCGACCATGACGTCATCGGCGACGCCCGTGTTCGACGGCGCCTGGCTCAAGCCCGGCACACACGTCAACGCCGCGGGCAGCAACCACCTCAAGCGCCGTGAGATCGACGGCCTCACCGTGGCCCGGGCTGCGCGCGTCGTCGCCGACTCGGTCGAGCAGGCGCGCCTCGAAAGCGGCGATCTCGCCGCAGCCGTGGCCGAGGGCCGGCTCAAGTGGGAGGATGTGGTCGAATTCACGGATGTGGTCTGCGGCCGCTCTCCGGGCCGCGCCACGGACGACGAGATCACGCTCTTCGAGTCGCATGGGCTTGCGGCGTGGGACGTAGCTGCGGCGTCCGCGCTTCATCAACTGGCGCTCAAGCGTGGGCTGGGCGTCGAGATCCCGCTCTTCGCTGGCCAGGCGCCAGTGTCTTGAAAGCCCTGGCGGCGATGCCCGAGACCGACGGGCATGCGGAAGCGTTGATCCGAATCGCGCTCGACACCGCCTGGTTCAGCCATGCGTTGAAGGCCGTCGCCGCCCTCGGCCCCCCGTCGTGGTGCGTGGGCGCCGGGGCCGTGCGCAACCTGGTCTGGGACCATCTGCACGGCTACGACGAGCCCTCCAGGCTGGCCGACATCGACGTCGCCTATTTCGACCCCACCGATCTGAGCGCTGAACGCGAGGCCGGATGGCAACATCGGCTTCAGGCGGCCGAGCCGCGGTATCCGTGGGAAGTGACCAACCAGGCGCGGGTCCACGTCTGGTATGAATCCTACTTCGGGTACGCCGTCGAGCCGCTGCACTCGCTGGACGAGGCTGTGGCGACCTGGCCCGAAACCGCGACCGCGGTCGGGCTCACGCTGCAGCCCACCGGCGCGCCGCGCGTGATCGCGCCGTTTGGGCTGGCGGACCTGTTTGGCATGGTCGTCCGGCGCAACCCGGCGCGGGTCAGCCTCGAACAGTATCGGCGCCGGATCGCCGAGAAGCGCTATGCCGAGCGCTGGCCACAGGTGACGATCGTGCCATGAGCCGCATCCTTTTCTCGTTCATGGGCGGACACGGGCACTTCGTCCCGTTGGTGCCGTTGGCCGAGGCCGCGCGCGCGGCCGGGCACGACATTGCCTTTGCCTGCGGCGCCAGCATGTGCCCAGCCGTGCAGGATGCCGGGTTCACGGCGCTCCAACTCGGGCCCGGATCTGCCTCGATGGCTGAGCGCGGACCGCTCCGCCCGCTCGATCTCGAGCGCGAGCTCGATGAGTTCCGCGATCGATTCGTCGGGGCCGCGCCCCGACGCAAGGTGCCCCTGCTGCTCGAGGCCGCCGCCACATGGCGGGCCCAGGCCCTCGTCTGCGACGAGGCTGACTTCGGCAGCCAGCTCGCGGCCGAACGCCTCGGTCTGCCGTGCGCGATCATCAATGTCATGGCTGCCGGGTCGTTCGTGCGGGCCGAGCGGATCGGGCCGACGCTGGCCGCAGTGCGGGCCGAGCTCGGGCTGCC
>DKKP01000041.1 GCA_002455335.1 Anaerolineales bacterium UBA6663
GGCCAGCCGGGCGGCCTTCCAGCGTTGCGCCGGCACGCTGAGGAGCAGCGCGGCGGCCGGCGTCACGCCATCAGGGCAGATAGGCAGAGCGAGATCGACGCTCTCGTCGCCACGCACCAGCGCGTAGCCCGTCTGACGGAGCTTGAACCGCGGCGCGGGATCGAGCACCTGGGCAGCGACGTGCTCGACCGCGAAGCGCCACCCGGCTGGGAATACGCTCCGCACCCAGGCCGTGCCCTCGACCTGCGCGCTGAGCGCCGCGCCGCCACCCACCGGCAACGCCAGCGCGAGCGTTTCACGCAACCCGGCGGCCGCGGCTTCTTGTTGGAAGGCGGTCTGAAGGTTGGGGCTCAGCGCAGCCGATCCACGCCAGGCCAGCAACCGCGGGCCGGCGCGGTACCGGCCGCGCTTCTCAGCCTGCTCCACGTAGCCGGTGGCCTTGAGCGTGTTGAGCAGCACATATAACGCGCTGCGCGAGATGTCGACCTTCGCGAGTAGTTCCGGCAGCTCAGCGCCGCTGCTGGCCTCGAGCAACGTCTCGAGCACGAGCAGGGTGCGAGCCACGGCTGTGGAGTCGGCGTCAGCGGTCATGGGGAATTGTCCAGAATAACGGATATCAGTCCATTATACAGGACACGCATGAGCGAGACAAGGGCGGTTGAGTCGATCGGCCACAAGCCGGACGACTGATGTCGTCACGCCACGACCAGAAGCCAGACTTGACCCCGAAGACGAGGCGTGTCACCGGACGAAAGTCGTGCATTGACGGCGCCGTGTCGGCGACGTCCGTCATCAACGCGGAGGCAGGCCGAGTTCGGCGCGGAGGGTGTCGATGTCGGAGACCCAGGCCATGTGCTCGAGGAAGTCGTGGATCGAGGCGCTGCGCCGCCGGAGCAGGATGACGGCGGGCCCAACCGGGTCCGCGCCGCCTGCGCCGCCGCCCGCGCTTGGTGCGTAAGCGCCATAGAAGGCGAAGTAGGCCTGGTTGAGTTTGCGGATTCGGTAGCCGTTATCCCAGAACACGGCGCGTCGCGCCTCCATGTACGTCTCGGCCTCACCGATCTGACCCTCGGCCAACAGCGCGTCGACGCGCAGACGGGTCGCGCGCATCTCGGCGCGGAAGTCGAAGCGCCGAGGCGCGTCGGGCGCGACTGTGACATCGCGGCGGAGCACTGTCGCGAACGTGGCCGGCCGGGCCAGCTCGGGATAATAGCGTTCGATCACCCGTGATCCGATCTCGTCGCCGATCAACGTGGCCGTGGTCTCGTTCATCGTGCGCAGCTCGGGCGACTCGAGATAACGCAGGCCGAGCGGTCGGAGGGTCAGGTAGTTATGGATCCACTCGTGAGCGACCACGGACGCGATCCAATATAGGTCGCTGTGCTGAGCCACCATGGTGGGGTAGGTGCCCAGCCCCCCCACGGCCGAGGCCAGCGCTGACACATCCAGCCGTTCGGTCGTCGTGTCTTCGAGCGCCACCTGAGCGTCGAGGGTCAGCGCGCCATCGACGAGCTGCAGCCAGGACTGCTCGATGCGCTCGCGCGGCGAGACAATCAGGGCCAAGGGCAGCGGCGTGAACTGGAACGACACCGGCGGGATCGGCTGGCCCAGGACCGTCAGGCCTTCCTCGGCCGCGATCGTCGAGACCTGCTCGGCCAGGATCGCTTCGGCCAGCGGCGCGAGTTCGGCGAGCCTCGCCCGGAGCGCGGTCTGTTCGGCGCGGAGGTCGGCGGTGGCCGCGAGCGGATCGGCGAGCGCGGGGTCCGCGAAGCGGGTAGCGATCTGGCCTTCGATGTCGTCAAGCGCCTGCCGGTTGATGAAGTAATCGCGCACCAGATCCGATCGGTCGGCCTCGGTCATGAAGAGCTGCTCGCCGCTGCTGGCCTGCAGCAGCTTGGCCCAGACGGCCTGGGCCGTCCAGCCGACCAGATCGAAATCCAGCCCGCGCGTGACCGTCTGGACCCGCGCGTTGATACTGGCGGCGGGATCGAGCGGGCCGGCGAGGCCGCTGACCAGCAACCAGGCCGGGATCGCTGCCAGCAGACCCCAGAGCAGTTGGGCGGTTCCATAGCGAAGGCGTCGTCGCATCCCGACGATGATACTGCGCTCCGCCTGAATGGCGAGTAAGTGTTGGCGCACAATGAGGCAGCCGATGAGGCGAGGGCTCAGCCTCGTCAGCCGCCCGCTCTTCGCCAGGAATTGATGCATAATCCAGCTTGATGCATATCCTGGTCACCGGCGCGGCCGGTTTTCTCGGATCGGCGCTCGCCAATCGACTTGTCGATGAAGGGCATTCGGTGCGGGGGCTCGACGATCTCTCGGCTGGGGATCCCACTCGGCTCTCACCTCAGGTCCTGCTGACCCGTGGCGATGTCAATGATCGACCCAAACTCTGGTCGCTGTTGCAGGGCGTTTCGTGCGTCTTTCATCTTGCGGCCCGGGTCTCGGTGCCGGAATCGGTGCTCTTCCCGCGCGACTACAACACAGTCAACGTCGGTGGCACGGTGAGCCTGATGGAGGCGGTGCGCGATGTCGGCGTGCAGCGCGTGATCTTTGCCTCGTCGGGCGCCGTGTACGGCGAGCAGGGGGCGCAACCGCTCCATGAGGGCCTGGCTCCGCTTCCTGGGAGCCCCTATGCGGTCAGCAAACTGGCGGCCGAATACTACGTGCGGACGATCGGCCAGCTTGTGGGCGTCACCACGCTCTCGCTGCGCGTGTTCAATGCCTATGGGCCGGGCCAGCCGCTGCCGGCCGTGCACGCCCCGGTCATACCGCGCTTCCTGCAACAGGCGCTCTCGGGCGGCTCGCTCGTGGTATCGGGTGATGGGCGTCAGACACGCGACTATGTCTATGTGGACGACGTCGTTGACGGGTTGATGGCCGCCATGATGGCTGAGCCATCGGCTGGCGGTGTGATCAATATCGGCAGCGGCCAATCGACGTCGGTGCGCCAGCTCGCCGAGGCCGTCGGTCGCGCGACGGGCAGAAAGATCGAGCCGCTGTACCGAAACACCGAAACGACCGGGGTGTCGACGATGCAGGCTGACCTTGGGTTGGCACAGCAGGCCCTGCGCTTCGCTCCGCGCGTGTCGCTCGATGAGGGCCTGGCTCTGATCCTGGCCGAAGATCCCCGTTTTCGGCGCGACTGACGGCCGGGTTTTTGGCGCGTGTGTCGCCCTTCACCCGGACGAGGCAGGCTTGAGCAGCAGGCCCTGTCGGGCGCCGAGGTGCAAGAGTAGCGAGCTATCTGAATGGATGACCCCGCTGTTGCCGCCGAAGACGGCCTGCCAGGCACCCACCCCCTGGCTCAAGTCGCCAAGCGGCACGGTGAGAGTGAGCGGCGTGTCGGCGCGATTCACGGCGAGGATACTGCGGTCGTCGTGGTACCAACGCCCGAAGACCAGCGCATCGCGCTCGGCGTGGAGCAAGTGGACGCCGCCGCGACGCAGGCTTGGCGACTCCTTGCGCAGCCGGATCAAGGTCTGGTAGTGCGAACGGAGGTCGTTGTCCCAGCGCTCAGGATGATCCCACGGAAAGGGTCGACGCGCCTCGTAATCGGGCATGCCGCCCTCGACGCCGATCTCGTCGCCATAGTACACGCAGGGCGCGCCCGGCAAGCAAAACATCAATAGCGACGCGAGCTTGAGCAGGTCGACGCGGTTGTCGAGCACGGTCAGGGCGCGCGGGGTATCGTGGCTATCGAGCAGGTTGAGCTGCGTCAGGCTTACATCCCACGGATAGGCGCGGAGCAACTCGCCGATGCGGTCGGCCAGGCTGCGGGCGTCGAGCGGTTGGGCGGGGTTGTAGCCCTTGTTCTCGATCAGCTTCCGATCGATTGCGCCGTTTGTCAGAAAGGCCAGGATCGCCTCGGTCAGGGGGTAGTTCATGGTCGCGTCGAAGCGCTCGCCGCGCAGCCATTCGGGCGCCATGCGCCAGATTTCGCCGACGATATAGGCGTCGGGGTTGATCGCCTTGACGCGCGAGCGAAACTCCTCCCAGAACCCGGGGGCCGTGATCTCTTCGGCGACATCGAGTCGCCAGCCGTCGGCGCCGCGCCGGATCCAGTGCTCGGCCACGCTCAGGAGATAATCGCGGACCTGTGGGTTGTGCACGTTGAACTTGGGGAGCGCGTGCAGGCCCCACCAGGCGGCATAGCCGGCCGGTCGGTCGTGATCGTAGGCGTTCGGCGGGAACTCGTTGACCATGAACCAGTCGAGGTAAGCCGAGCTGCGGCCGTTCTCGAGGACGTCGTTGAACTGGAAGAAACCCCGTGAGCTGTGATTGAAGACGCCGTCGAGCACCAGCCGCATCCCGCGTCGATGAACATCCTCGACGAGCTGATCGAACGCGGCATCCCCGCCGAGAAGCGGGTCGACGCGGAAGTAATCGTGCGTGTGGTAGCGGTGGTTGCTGGCGGATTGGAAGATCGGGCAGAAGTAGAGGGCCGTGACGCCAAGATCCTGCAGGTAATCCAGCTTCTCGCGCACACCGGCCAGATCGCCGCCCTTGTAGCCGTGAACGGTCGTCGGGGAATCCCATGGCTCGAGCCCGTTGGGCTTCACCAGCGTGTTGCTCCTGGCGAACCGATCGGGAAAGATCTGATAGAAGACGGCGTCTTTGGCCCACTCGGGAGTCATTGTCAGTTCACCTGCGCACCCGGGCCGCAGCGACCCAGTGTCGGCGGCCTCGATCTCAATCAGTTAACGGTCGATTGGGCACACTCTGCGTAAAGCCAGCGTGTGGTGTCCCCAGGTTCGTGAGTGCAACAACCGGGCCGTGGATCGTTTCATCTGGTACCGGTTTCACGCGGACGGCGCCATCATCCCATATCCGCCGCGATTTCGCCACGGATCACGCCAGTCGTGTACAGGCAGTGACGGCTCACCCGAGCATCCCTGTGAAGTGAGCGCGGTGGGCAAACCGCGGGAGCACTGTGTCGGCTGTGTGATACGATCGCCGGATGCAACGTATCTGTTTCGTTTGTATGGGCAACATCTGCCGCAGCCCGATGGCGGAGGGCGTGTTCAAACACCTCGTGCACCGGGCTGGCCGAGCGGACGGCTTCACGATCGAGTCGGCTGGCCTCGGGCGATGGCACATCGGCGAGGCACCGGATGAGCGCGCCCAGTCGGTCGGCCGGGCGCATGGCGTGCGCGTGGATGGCGCCGCACAGCAATTCACGGCCGCGGACTTCGATCGGTTCGATCTCGTGCTCGCGCTGGATGCCGAAATTCACCGCGGCCTCGAGCGCCTTGCCCCCGATGTCGGTGCGCGCCGCAAGATCCGGTATCTCCGGGACTTCGACCCACAGGTCAACCACAGCCGCGATGTCCCTGATCCGTATTACGGCGATACCAGGCACTTTGAGCAGGTCTACACACTGGTTGACCGCTCCTGCCGCGGCCTGTTGGCCGAGCTGACAGGAGATGGCGCGGCGTGATCCTGAACGCGCGCTAATCGCGAATGCACGTCCTGACCCGGTTTTCGGCATCGGCGCCAACAGTCACGGCGTCAGAGCGCTGAGCCCGTCGATGAACTGCTGAACCTCTGGCTTGTTGGCGTCCGGTGCGCCGGTTAGCGCCTGTTGGGCGTACTCAAGGGCGCGGCCGTTGTCGCCAATCTGCGCGTAGAGCGCCGCGAGCGCGCGCTGGAGCTGCCACTGATTGGCGCCGATGTTCGCCTGCGCGACGATCTCGTATTGGGCGATGGCTTCGTTGATGCGTTCGAGGTTGACCAACGCCACGGCGAGGCCGAGACGCATCTGGAGCGCGGCAGTCCCCTGGCCCTTATTGCGCTCGAGCCCGGTTTCGTATGCCGCGATCGCCTGCTCGAACGCGGTTGTCTTGGCCGCACCGTCGCTTGCCTGACCGGCTTCCCAGCTGCGGAAGTCGCCGAGGTGCAGGTAGGTCTGGTCGAAGGTCGAGTCGATGGCCAGCGAGCGATCGAGCTGCGACTGCGCCGCCGCTGGATCCCCAAGCAGCTGATAGCTGAGCAGACTCCATTCGTTCCACAGCCCGGCGTTGTTCGGGCTGAGACGCGTGGCCCGATCGTAGTAATCGTTGGCGATCCGGGCGTGCTCGGATCGTTCGGCGCCGTCGCCGCTTGTGCGCGCCCACTCACGGTGCAGGCGGGCCAGGTTGGCTGTGTGATCGGTGTTATATGGATTGATCTGCTGGGCGTCGAGCAGCTGGGCCTGAGCCGTCTCGAGCAGGCTCTGCCGCTGCGTAGCCTCGACCAGGGTCGTCGAACTCAGATAGGCCCGGCCCAGGAACAGGTAGTAGAAATCCTGCGAGGGCGCCATCGCGATCACGCGCTCGTATAGCCGTGCCGCCACATCCGGGTAGCCGTCGGTTTCGATCTGCTGCGCGGTTTTGTAAATCACATCCGCCTGGATCACGCGCAGGTTGAGCGCCACGGCGCCGACCAGGGCCAGCACGGTCGCGCCCGCAGCCATCAACCACGCCCAGCCCGGTGTGCTGCGGGGCGCCGGGGAATCGCTCCCCAGCGTGAGCGCCCAGAGCCCGCCAATCACCAGGAGCGTGGCGTAGAAGCCCGTCAGCAGCCCGGCGACGACATCGCCAGAGGCGACCAGGTCCTCGACAGTCGCGAACCGTGTATTGGCCAGGGCCTCATGCTGACCGGCGAGGATCAGCATCACCACAACCGTCCCGATCGCGGCCAGCCCCGCCACGGTCGGGATGACGGCCAACGCCGCGACGTCGGCGCGCCCGGCGCGCGCTTCGAGCACAGCCAGCGTTGCGCCGACCAGCCACGTGAACCCGAACAGCAGAAGCACCCCGGCGCTCGGCTGCGAGCCATTTTGGATCGCGGTCAGCGCGTTGGCCAGGATCGTGGCGGTGTCTGTCGCGCGGGCCGAATTGGCGATGAAGTCGAACGCCAGCGTGGACAGGATGACAAGCACCAGGCCGGCGGCGGGGCCGATCAGGTCGAGCGGCAGAATAGCCGGTGTTTGCGCCCGTCCGATCTCGCTTCGGCGCCGCTTGCGAGCGTTGGGCTCTACGATCTTTGAGTTCACGGCGCCGGCGATTGGGCCGCGTTGCGGCCAGTACCAGCCGAGCACCCAGAGCACGGCCAGGAAGATCCAAAAGTGTGTGCGGGTCGAGACGATGGCGATGCCGATATGGATCTCGAAGAAGTGCGCGACGATCGCGCTGAAGAGCGCGATCATGATGATCGCGCGCCAACTCTCGAGGCTCGCAGTGCGCTCGGCGCCGGCCCGCAGGGCCCAGACCGTCAGGAAGAGCGTCAACCCGCCGAGCAGGCCAAGCGGCAGTCCGATGCCGAACAGCGGCCAGCCGAAGAACCCCACGAAGATCGCGGCCCCGATGGCGCCGCCGCCCAACCACAGACCGAGGAAGAGCCGGCTGAAGGTGGTCGTTTCGATGAGGCCAAGCCATTTGAGCGCGTAATAGAACACGCCAGTGAACAACCCGAGGTAAGCGAGCAGGCCGAGCAGGCCGGTCGTCGCCAGGGCGTCGAAGGTCTCGTTGTGCGACCGATCGGGCGAGGCGTTACGCGACTCGAGGGTGCCGAGTTCGGGCGGGTAGAACCGGTTATATGCGACGTGCAGGGTCTCGGGCCCGTAGCCGATCAGCGGACGAATGGCGTTCCAGGGATCAGCGCCCGTGATCGGGTTCTCGAGCGGCTCGTGCGGCGTGATCAACTCGGTCACCCCGGTCCAGATCAACACACGCACGCGCCCTGTGCCGGATTTGTCTTCGATCTCGGCCGCCATCTGGCACAGTCGGTTGACGCCGCGAACCTCGCAAAGCGGGCTCAGCGGCCCGTTGGCGACATTCAACACGCCGAGGAAGACGACGCCGGCCAGCCCGAGCCCGACTGCGGTCAGCGCCAGCCAGCGAACGCGGTAGTGCAGGGCGACTAATATGAAGAAGAAGAACCCGCCGAGCAGCAGGCCGAGCTGCGGGCCGCGGCTTTGCGTGAACCAAATCGCGGCCAGGTCGAGCACGAAGATGAAGACGTAAGCCGCGGTGCGGACGATGTTCTCTGCGGCGTCCTCGGCCCGGGTCAGCAGCGCCCGGAACCCGAGCGTCAGGCGGCCAAGCGCGAGCAGGGCAGCCATGATCAGGTACGCGGCCAGGAAGATCGCGTTGCCCATATGCCCTGTGACGCGCTCGACGGTCTCGCCGCCCCAGGGCAATGGGTCGAGCTGGTTGCGCTGCAATAGCCCGTACAGCGCGATCGGCAGGCTTGTGACGATCACGGTCGTTACGATCCGTTCGACCTGAGTGCGCGTACGGAGATGCGCGGCAACCGAAAGCGCGAGCACCAGATACGAGAACGTGGTGAACGTGCCTTGCATTCGCTGATAGGACCCGAAGAGCGAGATCTCGGGCGCGAGCGAGAAGACAGTCGCCAGCACGACCACGCCGGCGAAGACCACGATCGGCAGCGCCAGCGGCACCCGCCACCAACTGGCCCAGGTCGAGCGCTCGGGCAGCGCCGGGCGTATGTTGGTGGCCATGGCGCGGGCCAGCCAGGCTGCCAGGGTCACAAGGGCCAGCGAGCGCACAAGCGCGATTTTGTCGGGCTCGAAAACGCGGGCGCTATACGTATCGAAGAAGAGCGGGGCCAGGACCAGCGCCAGGAGCCAGCAGGCCTCCAGTACGCCGTCGCTGATTTTTGCCAAACGCATGCGGCGAGGATACCACGGGACCTCCCTGTGCGCGCACGGGCAGGTCGGCAGCCGGGGATTCTTGCCGCGGATTGCGCAGATGACGCGGAAGGAACCGAATGGCACACCCTCCGCTGTTCACCCGGCCGACATCCGCGCACATCCGCAGCAAAGGCGAACTGACAATGCATGTGTGCACGCCCAGCCGGCCCTCAGATCTCGACGTTTGTCACAAGTCGTTCGTCGGGCCGCCCGGCCGACCGAAACTTGCCAGGACCTCGAGCGCGCGATCGCGCTGCGCCCATGGGACGAAGAGATGATCGTGGTAATAGCCGGCCACCGGGTTTAGGCTGAGCCCGGCCCGCGCCAGCCGCGCACTGAGCGCCGCGATCATGCCGACCGCGGTCAGCGCCGAATGGACGGTTAACGTGATGCACGCCCAGGTACCGTCATGGGCGAGCCCGGCCTCATCGGCGGCTCGCGCGGGCAGGATGACTGTGACGCCCTCGACCTCGCGGAACAAACCGAGCGCCGTCGGCCAAAGGATCGCCGCGTGGTCGGGTGTCGTGGAGCAGAACGCGTACGGGTCGGGCAAAAGGTCTGGACGCAACGCCCTCAGGAGTCGGTCGAGGTCGGTTTCACCTGTGGATGGGCTCATGGATCGATCCTCCGCCACCGGACACGACGCCGGCATAGACGGCGCGGACATCGCCGAGCATGCGGGCCGTGGTGAAGTGTTCGAGCGCGCGGTCTCGGCCGGCCTGGCCCAGACGCCGTCGCAGCTCGGGCTCAGCGGCGAGGCGGTCGATGGTCGTGGCCAAGGCGTCGGGCGAGCGCGGTTCGACGACGCGGCCGGTGACACCATCCTGAACGACGAAGCTCGTCCCAGTGCCGAGCTCTGTCGTTATGCACGGCAGGCCGCTGAGCATGGCCTCCACAAGCACCTGGCCGAAAGCCTCGGCCGCGCTGACCGCCGGCAGGACGAAAAGGTCGTGGCTCTGGTAGAGCGCCGGCAGTGCCTCGTCGGCGATGCGGCCCAGAAAGGAGACTCGTTCGCTCAGGCCGAGCTGCCGGCTCAGCGCCCGCAGTCGTTCCAGCTCGGGACCCGCGCCGGCAACCGTCAGCGACACGGCGCGCGTGACCAACGGCAGCGCCTGGAGGAGGACGTCGACGCCCTTGTAGTGTCTGAGCATCCCGGTGAACAGGATCCGCAGCGGCGAGCCCGGCACGTTCGTTGAGCTCGCGGTTGGCCTGAAGCGCTCCGGGTCGCTGCCAAGCGGTACGATCGCGATCCGCGGATCGTTCGGCCTGACCCAACGCGAACGCTGCGCCGCCTGCGGGCTGGTCAGCAACACGGCGCGCGCGCCGCCAACCACACGTCGAAACAAGGGTGCATAGGCGGCCAGGATCAGGCGCTGTACAGGTCGGGTCGGGTCGGCATGCAGGGTGATCACATACGGCGCGTTGCGTCGCCCGAGCACGGCGACTTCTGCAACAGGGTAGGGCGCGTGCAGGTGAATCAGATCCACCCTGGCGCTGCGGGCACTCTGGATCAGCGCCGGGCTGAGCGGCGTGGAGGCGAGGGTGCCAAGGCTCGGCGCGCGCTCGACGTCGACGCCGTTCACGCGCTCCGACAATGGGGCGCCGGGCCGCGTGGTGACGAGCACACGCACCTGATGGCCTTCAGCTGCCTGAGCTTCGGCCAGGGCCCGGATGTGGTTTTCGATGCCGCCCAGGACCGGGGCATAGGCCTTGTAGAGATGCAGGATCCGCATGGCGTTCAGGGCGCACAGACCTGGGCGTAGAGGTTGAGCATGCGCTCGGCCGCCCTGTCCCACGTGAAATAGCGCGCCCGTTTCAGCCCGCGCTCCGCCACTGCCTGACGCAAGGGCGTGTCGTCGAGCACCTGACGCAACGTGGCGGCCATGGCCTCGCTGTCGTTGGGGTCGAAGTACACGGCGCCGTTCTGAGTCACCTCGCGCAACACCGGGATGTCCGAGCACACGACAGGCGCGCCGCAGCCCATCGCCTCGAGCACCGGAAAGCCGAATCCTTCGGCCAGTGCGGGATGCACGTACCAGTGCGCGCCGCCGTATAACGCCGGCAAGAGATCGTCGGGGACGCGGCCAAGCAGTCGGACGCGCGAGCCCAACTGCGCCGCTGCAGCCCTGACCTCGAGGTAGCGCGAATCCTGCGGCCCGCAGATCAGCAGCGGCGGCGCATCGACGGGGAGTCGGGCATAGGCCTGCACCAGCGCCACAAGGTTCTTGTGGGGCTTGTTGATCCCGACCGAGAGCAGATACTGTCCCGGCAGATTGAGTTTCTGGCGCGCGTTGCGGAGGTCCTCGGGCTCGGGCGGTGCGAAACGCGACGTCAGCCCGGGCGCGACCGTGACGATCCGTTCGTCGCGCAGGCCAAACCGTTCGATGAAGGCCTGGCGTGAGGCGTCGCTCAGGGTGACGATGCGTCGTGCGGACATGAATGCCAGTCGATGCGCCAGCGCATACGCGGTTTGCTGGCTGCGCGGCGTCCCGCTGGCCGGGTGCAGCGGGATCAGGTCAAACGCCGTCACGACGGTCGGCAACCCAGGCATGTAGGGCATGAGGTAGAACGGCGAGTGGTAGACCAGGGCATTGAGCCCGCGCAAACGCGATGGCAGCGCCCACTGCTGCGCGACACTGCGCGGGGCATGGGGCACCGAAACGCGTCGGGCCGGCAACGACCACAACTCGCGCTCGAGCCCACTCTGCAGCGGATTGACGATCAACGCGAGCTCGGTGACTGGCGCCAACGCGCGCGCGAGCTCACGCGTATAGCGTCCGACACCCGGGTAGTGTGGCGTCGCCGTGCGCGCATCGAGGACGATCATGAAGCAAGTATAGCAAGCGAAGAGCGAGGGCCGTGGGCCGAAGGAGGCTACTCCCCCTTCGCTTCTCGCGCCTTGCCCTTCGCCATCAGCGTTTCATACACGGCCAGGGTCTGTCGCGCCGCCGCCTCCCAGGTGAACGTCTGGGCACGGGCGAGGCCGCGGGCCGAGAGGTTGGCGCGTAGGGTCGGTTCGGTGAGCACACGGCGCAGCGCTACGGCCCAGGCGTCGACAGCGCTCGGCGGGAGGAGCAGCCCCGCGTCGCCCACGATCTCGGGCAGGCTGGCGGCGTCGGAGACGATCACGGGCGCGCCGCAGGCCATGGCCTCGAGCGGTGGGAGCCCGAAACCCTCGAACACCGATGGAAAGGCGAAGACGTCGGCCAGGCTGAGGAGCGTCGGCAGGTCGTCGTCGGGCACGTAGCCCGTGAACGTCAGGCGCTGTTCGAGCCCCGAGGCGCGCACCTCCTCCAAAAAGGGCTCATACAGCCAGCCCTTGCCTCCCGCGATCACGAGCCCGACCTCAGGCAACTCGCTCGCGATCGCGCCAAAGGCGCGGAGCAGGGTGCTGAGGTTCTTGCGCGGTTCGAGGGTGCCGACGTAGAGCACGAAACGCTCAGGGAGTCTCAGACGCGTTCGCAGTTCGGCCCGTGTGTCGAGATCGAGCACGGGTCGAAACCGGGGCTCGACGCCTTCGAGGATCACGCTGACCTTTTCAGACGGCAGCCGATAATGGCGCAGCGCATCCTGTCGCGTGAATTCGGAGACGCAGATGATATGGTCGGCGCGCGCGAGGAAGCGGGGCATCATCCAGCGCAGGTAGAGCCGGTTCTGCAGCAGGTGGTGCTCAGGGAAGTGGAGATACGCGGCGTCGTGCAGCGTAAACACGCTCCGTGCGCCAGGGATGACTGGCAGCAGGTGCTCGGTCGCGTGGAACAACCTGACGCCGTCGAGCGCCGCGATGCGGGGCGCGCCAACGTAGGTGAGCGCGGCACGCAGCCGCCAGGGCTTACGCTGCAGGCCGGCGGTCACCAACGGCAGGGAGTCAAGCGGCGGCTTGAGCGCGCCGTCCCGCCGATCGTTGATGAATGCCGTCAACGGGACGCCGAGCGCCAGCAGCGCCTCGGCCAGACGGGCCGCGTACCGCCCGAGCCCGGCCCGCTCATGCGCGGCTGCGGAGAGATCAAAGCAGGTCATGACAGAGCGCCTCGATGCGCTGGGCGGCATTGTCCCACGAGAAGGCTCTGGCCCGGGCCGGGCCCCGCTCGCGCAGTTCAGCCCTGGCCTCCGCCGATTGCCAGAGTTCGACAAGCGCTGCCTCCCATCCGTCGACGTCTTCGGGCGCGACAAGCCGGCCGGCGTCGCCCACGACCTCGGGCAGGCTCGAGCGATCGGCAGCGATCACAGGCACGCCGCAGGCCAGCGCCTCGAGGACGGGCAGCCCAAAGCCTTCATACAGGCTTGGGAATGTGAAGACCTCGGCCAGGCTATAGAGCGCCGGAAGATCGTCGTCGGGCACGCGCCCAATCCGCAGCACACGTCGCTGCAGTCCGAGCGATTCGATCAGCCGTTCCGTGTCGGCGAACAACCAGCCCGGCCGCCCGGCGACGACCAATGGCACATCGCTCAACGCCGGCCGGGCGAGCGCGCGCAGCACGACAGCCAGGTTCTTGCGCGGCTCGAGCGTGCCGACGAACAACGCAAAACGCTCGGGTAGCCCATAGCGCGCCCGTGCCGCTGTGAGTTGCGCCGGCTCGATCGGCGTCGCGAAACGTCGACCGAGCCCAGGCGGCGCGACAGTGATCGCGTCCGGCTTGAGGCCATACAGACGGATCGCATCGCTCCGGGTCGACTCCGAGATGGCGACGACCGCATCCGCAGCGCGTAGAAAAGCCGGCATCGCGGCGCGCAGATACAGCCGGTTAAGGCGGCTGTGGGTTTGCGGCGCCGTGATGAAGCTGAAGTCGTAGGCGACGAAGATCGCGCGCGTACGGTGGAGGCGCGGCAGCACGTGATCGGCGGCGATGAAGATGTCGGTCGGGCCGAGATGCGACTCGAGATCGAGCGGGAGGTGATGGCTCAGCGCCGCGAGCGCGCGCCAGCGACGGTCGCCCCAGGCCAGCCGCCGCTCGACGCCGTGACCGGGGCCCAGCGCGAACGTCTCGATCACGTCTGCGGTTGCCCTGCGTCGAAGCGCCGCGGTCAGGTCAGTGGCATAGCGCGCG
>DKKP01000085.1 GCA_002455335.1 Anaerolineales bacterium UBA6663
TCGGGCTGCCGGCCGAGCCGCCGGCCGAAGCCCGCCGGCGGGTCTTCTCGCCCTTCCCGCCCGATTTCCGCGACCCGGCCTTTCCGCTCCCGCTCGACGCCCTCAGCTTCCGGCCCTACGAGCCCGCGCCGGCCGCTCCAGCGCCCACCTGGATCGGCCAGCGAGCGGGTGCGCCCCTGGTGTACTTCTCGCTCGGCACGGTCTTCAACGTCGAGTCGGGCGACCTCTTTAACCGGGTATTGGCCGGGCTGAGTGCCCTGCCGGTCAACGTGTTCGTCACAGTCGGGCACGAGATCGACCCGGCCGAGTTCGGGCAACGGGTCGGGCATGTGCGGATCGAGCGCTTCGTGCCGCAGACCAGGCTCCTGCCGCATTGCGACCTGGTCGTGTCGCACGGCGGTTCGGGGAGCGTGGCCGGCGCTCTCGCGCATGGCGTTCCGATGCTGCTGATCCCGCTCGGCGCCGATCAGCCCCTCAACGCCGACAGGGTCGCTGCGCTCGGTTTGGGGCGCTGGCTCGACCCGGTCGCTGCAGAGCCGGTCGACGTGCGGGCCGCGGCCGAGGCGCTGCTTGGCGACCTCGAGTGCCGCCAGGCGGTCGGGGCATTTCGCGACTCGTTTGCTGCATTGCCCGACCGGGAGGTGGCGCTGGCGCACCTCGAGGCCTTTATCGACAGACCCCCGGCTTGAGCGCGGCGAGCACCGTGACCAACAACGCAGCAGGCTCCCCTTTTGGGGAGCCTGCTGCCTGGTGCTTTGAGCTCAGCGGCCGGGCGCGGACTAGGGCGTGCCGGTCTCGGTCGGTGTCGGCGTGTCGGTCGCCGTGCCAGTGGCGGTCGGCGTGCCGGTCTCGGTCGCGGTGGCTGTCGCGGTCGGCGTGGCGGTCTCCGTCGGGGTGGCTGTCGCGGTCGGCGTCAGCGTGATCGTCGGCGTGTTTGTCGGCGCGAAGGTGGCTGTGACGACGATGATCGTGACCACCGGCGTGAGCGTGGTCGTCGGCGTGCCTGGAGTCAGAGTTCGTGACGGCGTGGGGGTCTGACTGACCGTCGGCGTCAGGGTGATCGTGCGCGTCGGGGTAACCGAAGGCGTCGGCGTGATCGTGCGGGTCAGCGTGATCGATGGGATCGGCGTGAAGGTCGCGGGCAGCTTGATCGGTTGAGCCGTGCGCTTGGTCGCGCTCGCCGTCGGAGTCACAGTGGCCGACTCGCGGGGCGTCGGGCTGGCCGTCGGCGTCGGCTGCACCGAGAGATCCCAGCCGAAGAGGATGCCCGTCGTATCGACGCCGGGCGCAGCGGCCGCCGACAGCGCCGCGATCCCGCGCCGATCAGCCACCAGTGGGAAGGTCCAACCGCCACGTTGGAGCTGCGGGTTGGCCGCCGGATCCACCGAGACGCAGTAGGTGCCGGGCGCCACATCGGTGAACACAAACCGGCCCTCGGCATCGGTCTGGGTTTCGGCCTGCCCGGTCGACGGACATGCTCCTACGCCGAGCCGTACCGTAATGCCTTCGATGCCAGATTCGCCCTCGTCTTGCACGCCGTTGCCATAAAGCGCGCCGAACGAATCCGGGATGCAGGCCGGGGTCGGGTTTGCCGACGCGGCCGATGGGTCGCAAGCGTCGCTCCACACGGCGCCGATGAAGTATCCGAAGTTCGGATTGCGCGTTGGGGTGGAGGTCAACGGCGGTGTCGTGGCGCTCGGTGTCAGTGAAGCCAGCGGGGCCGCGCCGGTCGGGATGGGTTGCAGCTGGATGAGGGGCACGCAGGCCGTTACCAGAAGTAGGAGAGCCAAACTCGCACCTGCCAGGGCGACGACGCGTCGGCTCCGAGCCGGCGTGCGAGAAGCGTGTTGATCTACCATAAGGTTATCTTACTCCCGATCCCTGGTTCGCGCCCGACTGTGCAAAGCAGCATCTGCTTCACCTATAATCGGCCCAAATGACCACAACTCGCGTACTTCGGGTGGATCCGCTCCAGCCCGATCCCACGGCCCTGGCGGAGGCCGCCGAGGTCCTTCTGCGTGGCGGCCTTGTCGCCTTCCCGACCGAAACCGTGTACGGCCTCGGTGCTGCAGCCCTCGACCGGCAGGCCGTACGCGGCATTTTCGCCGCAAAGGAGCGCCCGGCCACCGATCCCGTGATCGTCCACCTTCCCGATCTCACGGGCCTCCACCAGCTTACCGATGACCCGCCTCCGGGTTTGGACGCCCTGGCTGCAGCTTTCTGGCCCGGCCCACTGACCCTCATCGTCCGACGTGGCCCCGGCGTGCCGGCCGAGGTCACGGCCGGTGGCGACACGGTCGCTGTGCGCGTCCCGGCGCATCCTGTGGCACGCGCTTTGCTCCTTGCAGCAAACGTGCCCGTCGCGGCGCCGAGTGCCAATCGGTTTTCGCGACCGAGCCCGACCTGCGCCGAGCATGTCCTGACGGACCTGGACGGCCGAATCGACCTGATTATCGATGGCGGGCCGACCCAGGTCGGGGTCGAATCGACCATCGTCGACCTGACCCGTCATCCGCCGCAGGTGCTCCGCCCAGGCGGCGTGGCTGTCGAGGCGCTGCGCGGGTTGCTGCCCGATCTGGAAATGGTCGCGCGGTTCGGGGCCGAAAGCCAGGCAGCGCCGGCCCCCGGGCAGTTCGTCAGGCACTACGCACCGGCGACGCCGCTGCATGTGTTCGAGGGCGCACCGGCGACTGGTCGTCTGGCGCTGTTCAGGCTGGCCGAATCCTTACTGGCCCAAGGCAACAGGATCGGGCTCCTGGCCTTCGCCGAGGACCTGGGAGCCCTTCCAGCAGGTCTGTTCGAGTGGATCGAGCCTCTTGGGCCCGAATCCGACCCGTCTTTCGCGGCCCAACGGCTTTACGCGGCGCTTCGAACGCTGGATGCCGCGGGTCTGGACGTTCTTTTCGCGCGGCTGCCCGAGCCCGTCGGCCTGGGCCTCGCCCTGCGCGACAGGCTGATCCGGGCCGCTGATGGGAAGGTGCATCGCGCCTGAGCGCGCCCGACTCGGCCAAAGGCGACAGGCGAACCCTGGCCGATCCTGTGCGGGTTTGGGCCGCGGCGGTACTATAATGCGTGGTCGACGCGGCCCAAAAGGGCTCGCACAAGAGAAAGGCAAACACGTGTCCAAACGCTATGCAGCCGCACCCGATCTGATCATCGATCCTAAAAAGCGCTATCAGGCCGTCTTCAAGACGGATGCCGGTGATTTCACGGTCGAACTCTTCGCCGACAAGGTGCCTAACACCGTCAACAACTTTGTGTTTCTGGCCCGAGACGGGTTCTACGACAACGTCACCTTCCATCGCGTCATCCAGGGCTTTATGGCCCAGGGCGGCGACCCGACCGGCACGGGCACAGGCGGCCCCGGCTATAAGTTCAAGGATGAGTTCCACCCGGCGCTGCGCCACAACGTCGCCGGCATCTTGTCGATGGCGAACGCCGGCCCGAACACCAACGGCAGCCAGTTCTTCATCACCCATGGCCCAACGCCGCATCTCGACAACCGACACTCGGTGTTCGGAAAAGTCGTCGAGGGCCTGGATGTCGTCCTGGCGATCCCCGAACGCGATCCGATGCGCGCCCGGACGCCCGGCGCCGCGATCCGTTCTATCGAGATCATCGAGCAGTGAGTTCACCTGATCGACAGGCCGACGCGAAGACGGGCTGGCGGCTCTGGGTCGCCCGCGGCCTCATGCTGGCCTTCGTGATCGGCCTGTCGGTCTTCATTTACAGCATCCGCGATCAGGCGGCGGCCCTGGCCGCCTTCGGCTACCCGGGGCTGTTCCTGTTGTCGATCCTGGCGAACGCCACAGTTGTCTTACCGGCGCCAGGGCTTGTATTGGTCTTTGGCGCTTCGGCGCTCGGGCTCAATCCCTGGCTCGTCGGGCTTGTGGCCGGTATCGGGGCCACGATCGGCGAGTTCTCGGGCTACATCGCCGGGTACAGCGGCAGCGCCGTCATCGAGAACCGGACGATGTATGACCGGCTCCACGGGTATATGTTGCGTTTTGGCCCGTGGGTGTTGACTGTCTTGGGGTTCCTGCCGCTGCCCTTTTTCGACCTGGCCGGGATCCTGGCCGGGATCTTGAAACTACCGGTGCATGAGTACTTTCTGTTCACCGTGATGGGCAAGATCCCGAAGATGACCCTGATCGCCCTGGCCGGCGCGGGCGCGCTCAACTCGGCGCCCTGGCTGGCCGACCTGATTGAGCGTTCGATCGGACGCTGATATATGCTCAACGCTGATGCCGGACGCGCCAGCATCCTGCTCGTCTCGCCCGAGATGCCGCTGCTGCATCTCCTGCGGCTACACCTGAACGCCGAGGCGTACGATGTGCGCCCGGCCTCGACGGCTTTGCAAGGGCTGCAAGCCGCGCAAATCGATCTGCCCGACCTTGTGATCTGCGACCAGCACCTGACAGACATGCGCTGGTCGCAGGTCTGTCAACGCCTGCTCGACGACACCCGGACGCGCCATATCCCGTTGATCGTGATCGGCAGCGTGGCCGGGTCGGGACCGCTGCGCGAGGCGCTTGACGCCGGCGCCGACGAGTACCTCGCCCGGCCGCTCGACTTTGGCCTGCTCGCAGCGCGGATCGTGGCGCTCATCCGTCGGGCGCGGCTCAAGCCGGCGGTCAGCCCTCTGACGGGTCTGCCCGGTAATCTCGTGATCGAACAAGAGCTGCGCCGCCGCACAGAACCTGGCGCCGGCGCCTTCGCCGCGCTCTATATCGACCTGAACAACTTCAAGGCCTACAACGACGTCTACGGCTTTGCGGCCGGCGACGAGGCGATCCGTCTCACGGCACGCGTCATCGTCGCCAGCGCGCGCGAACACGGCAGCCCGGCGGATCTGGTCGGCCACGTCGGCGGCGACGACTTCGTGCTGCTGACGCGCCCCGACCGATCCGAGCCCATCGGCAACCAGATCGTGGCCGACTTCGATCGGCAGGTCGGCGAGCTCTACACGCCCGCCCNNCGCCGACCGCCGCCGCGGCTATATCACGGCCAAAGATCGACAGGGGATTCTGCGCAAGTACGCGCTGCTCTCGATCGCGGTCGCGATCGTGCACAACGAATTCCGAGATGTGTCGAGCCACTACGAGGTCGCCGAGATCGGCGCCGAGCTCAAGCTGTACGCGAAATCGCGCGGCGGCAGCCAGGTCGTGAAGGACCAGCGCCATGTCTGACGCCCTCGCCCGCGCGCTCACCGATCTCCGCGACCCGGCGCCGGCCGTCCGCCAGCTGGCCGCCAACTACCTCGAGGCGCATCCTTCGCCCGAGGGCGCTCGGGCGCTGATCGCTTCCCTCAGCGAACCGCACTTTCCGGCCCAAAGCGCGATCATCAAGGCGCTTCTGGCGCAGACCGAGCCCGATCTGATCCATCAACTCGTCGCGTTGGGCCGCGAACAGGCCGAGCATGTGCCCGGCCAAAGCGCTCGTCGGGCCCTGCTCGAAATCGCTCAGTCACGGCCCGCCGATGTCCTTGTTGCGCTGAACGATGCCGACGCCGACGTCCGCGCCTGGGCGGCCGGCATCCTGGGCGACCTGGGCCGCATGGAGGCTGTGGCGCCGCTGATCCTGCGCCTTGAGGATGGCGCCGAGGCCGAGTCGATTCGATGCGCGGCTGCCGCGGCGCTTGGCCAACTCGGGCACGAAACCGGGACAGAGGCCCTGCTGCGCGTCGCGCAATCATCGCAGCCCTCGGACGTTCGCATCGCGTCCATCCTGGCTCTTGGCCCGAGCGGCGACACGCGCGCTGTCGAGCCCCTCTGCGCGCTGATCGACGCGCTCCGCGACGGCCGGCCAGATCTCGGGCTGGCGGCCGTGCGCACGCTGGGCGTTCTGGCCAGCAGCGACGCCGTCCCCTCCTTGATGGACTCGCTCGAATGGCTGTCGACTCTGCCGCGCGGCGCGGCCCACGCCGAGCTCGACGTCTGGCGCGGGCAGGTGCTCGAGTCGCTGTACCGGATCGTGGTCGAACCGGCCGTCCGTCGCGCCAGCCTGCTCCGCACCGCCCGGTTGCGGCCGCTGATCTCGACCGAGGCGCTGCGGCGCGAGCTCGGCGCTGGGGTTGCGCCGAACAACGCGTATGCCGCGCATGTGCTCGGCTGGCTCGGCCGACCCGACGCGCTGCCCGACCTGATCGGCTGTTTGAACACCACAGACTCGGCCTTACGCGATGCCGGGCTCGAGGCGTTGCTGCGGTTCAACATCGTGGCTGTGCCGCGGCTGATCGAGGCGCTCGAACGCCCTGAGCCCCAGGTCCGCGAGGCAGTCGCCGATCTGCTTGGCCTGATCGGCGATGGCAGCGCCGCGCAGCCGCTGTTCCGACATCTCAACGACGAGCCGCAAGGCGTTCGGACGGCCGTGCTGCGCGCCCTGGCGAGCCTGGGCGGCGAGCCGGCCTATGCCGCGCTCGTGTTGGCGCTCAACGATCCGGCCCTGGCCGAGCACGCGATCAGCCTGATCGGCGGCCTCGGCGACGAGAACCTGATCGACGAGTTCAAGCGATACCTGCAGGGTGTACTCTATCAAAGCCAGGCCGACGAGGCGATCAAGTGGTCGGCAGCGCGGGCGCTGAGCATGCTCGGCGACGAACTGGCGGCGAGCATCTTGCTGAATGCGATCCGCAGCCACGACCCGCGGCTGCGCCATGCCGCGGCCAACGCCCTTTCGCTTGTGCGCGGGCGGCGCGCGGTCAACGTGCTGATCGAAGCCACGGGCGATCGCGACTGGCTCGTGCGCCAGAAGTCGATCGAGGCCCTCAGCCACATCAACGACTCGCGCACGCTCGCGGCGCTTGAGCCCCTTGCCCGCGACCCTGAGTGGCGCGTTCGTCTGGCCCTGGTCGGCGCCTTTAGCCGGCTCCGCGATCATCGCGCCTTCGGGCCGCTCCGCGACCTGGCCCAGGATCCGGACCCGTGGGTGCGGCGCGCCGTGATGGCGGCCTGTGCGCGGCTCGATGACATCCGCGCGCGCGAGATCCTGTTGTTGGGCTCGAGCGACCGGGCCGGCGCGGTGCGCGACGCGGCGTATCAGGGTCTCGAGATCACGGCCGACCCGACTCTGCTACCTGTGCTTCGCGCCGGCATCTTCGACGACNNGAGAGCTCGAACTCCTGACGCCGCTGCGCCACGACCCGGCCGCCAGCGTGCGGTTGGCCCTGGCCGACACGCTCGGTGAGATCGCTGTCTCAGAGGCCGCGCCTCTGCTTGCGGCTCTGGCACGCGACGATGAGCCCACGGTGCGTGAACGCGCCGTGCAGGCGCTCAGCCATTGCCGCGATCAGGCGGCGTTCGAGGTGCTGGTGACCTTGCTCGCGCATGCCGATCTGCGGGTCAGCGTAATGCACGAGCTGAGGAAGGACGTCGATCGAGCATTGCGCGCGCTGTTGTTGGCCGCGCGCAGCCGGGATGCC
>DKKP01000305.1 GCA_002455335.1 Anaerolineales bacterium UBA6663
ATCCAGACCGTGGGACGCGCCGCACGCCACGTCGAGGGCAAGGTGATCATGTATGCCGACAAGACCACCGATTCGATGCGTGTGGCGATCGACGAGACCAACCGCCGGCGCGCGATCCAGGTCGCGCACAACGAGGCCCACGGCATCACGCCGGCCAGCGTGATCAAGGGCATCCACGACCTAACCGAGCGCGTCCACGCGGTCGCAGAGGAGCCGGCCGAGTATGCAAGCGGCGGGCGCCAGGTCACGGCTGCCGCATTGCCCACGGACGAGCTCGAACGTCTGGTGGCTGAACTCGAGTCCCAGATGCGGGCCGCCGCCCAAGAGCTGCAATTCGAGAAGGCCGCGCTGCTACGCGACCAGATCCTCGAGCTGCGCCAGTCGGTGCTCGACAAGACCGGTGGGCTCCCGTCGTGGGAGAAGCTCTCACGGCTGGGCGAGATCGAGCGCCGCCTCGANNCCCGCGCCGCCAGCGTGAGCGGACCTGAGGTCAGGTCTCCCCCGGCTGAGCCGCCATCCGTACGCGGTGCAAGACCAACGCGATCGGAAATCACCAATCTATCTTGACAAGCATCCGAGCGTCTTGCTATAGTGTCGTTATTCCTGAACAGGAACGTCGTTCACATATGCGAAAACTGTGATGTCGGGCACCCGCGCCTGACCTTGCAGCCGGCGACATATTCTCACGCTTGGGCTCAGAGAGGGACGGGTCAGTGGCGACACCCCCACTCGTACGTGAAACAGGCCAAACGCAAGCACCTCGCGTCCCGCGGCCGGCGCGGCGTTGGAACCGCGAAGCCCTGCATGGCTATGTGTTCATGTCGCCCGCGATCCTCGGCCTGTTGATTTTCACCCTCGGCCCGATCGTCGCCTCGCTCCTGCTCAGTTTCACCGACTACAACATCATCAGCGACCCCGAATGGGTCGGGCTGAAGAATTACGTCGACATGTTCGAGGAACGGCTCTTCTGGCAGGCCCTGCGGGTCAGCGCGATCTACTCGGTGGTGAGCGTGCCCCTTGGCTTGACACTGTCGCTGGGGCTGGCCGTGTTGCTCAATCATGCGATGCGCGGGATCTCGATCTTCCGGTCGATCTATTACATGCCCACCGTCATCTCGGGCGTGGGCGTGGCGATGCTCTGGCGCTGGCTGTTCAACGCCGAGTTCGGCGTGATCAACGTGCTGCTGGACGGGATCGGCATCGAGGGCCCGGCCTGGCTGCTGGATGCCAACTGGGCCCTGCCGGCCCTGATCATCACCAGCCTGTGGGGCATCGGCGGAACAACCCTGATCTTTCTGGCCGGTCTGCAGGCCATCCCCGAGGAGCTCTACGAGGCGGCCGAGATCGATGGCGCAGGCTTGTGGAGCCGGTTCTGGAGCGTCACCCTGCCGTTGATCTCCAACGTCACCTTCTTCAACCTGGTGCTGGGCATCATCGGCGCGCTGCAGGTTTTCACCGATGCCTTCGTGATCACCCGCGGCGGGCCCAATCACGCCACGCTCTTCCTGTCGGTCTATCTCTACCAGCATGCCTTCCAGTACCTGAACATGGGTTACGCATCCGCGATCGCCTGGTTCATGTTCTTCGTGGTGATGCTGCTGACGGTATTGGTCTTCAAGTCGTCGCCGCTCTGGGTGTACTACGAGAGCGGGCGCCAGGAGAAATGACGATGGCGACGTCGCCCGGAGCAGTTCCGTTCTGGCGCACCCGGCGCGGGCAGCGGCGCCTGACCACGATCGCTGTCCTCGTGGCGCTCTGCGCGGGAGCCGCGGTCATCCTGCTGCCCTTCTTCTGGATGGTCTCGACAGCGCTCAAGCCGGCCGAGCAGGTCTACCTGTCGCCGCCGGTCTGGGTGCCCATTCCGCCACGGTTCGAGAACGCCGCTGAGGTGCTCACCCGGGTGCCCTTCAACCGCTATGCCCTCAACACCTTCGTGATCGTGGCCATGGTGATGATCGGCACGCTCTTCTCCTGCTCGTTCGCGGCCTACGGTTTCGCCCGCATCAACGCGCCCGGGCGCAATCTGATCTTCATGCTTGTCCTGGCCACGCTGATGCTCCCCGGAGCCGTGACCCTGGTGCCGACCTACCTGATGTTCAACAGCGTCGGCTGGGTCGACACCTTCCTGCCCCTGATCGTGCCCGCCTTCTTCGGCAATGCCTTTTCGATCTTCCTGCTGCGCCAGTACTACCTGACCATCCCAATCGAACTCGAAGAGGCCGCCAAGATCGATGGGGCCAGCCACTACCGAATCTGGTGGAGCATCATCTTGCCGCTGAGCAAACCGGTGCTGGCCACCATCGCCGTGTTCACGTTTGTGGGCACCTACAACGACTTCTTCACGCCACTGATCTACCTTTCCAATGAGGACAACTACACCATCGCCGTGGCGCTCTCGTTCTTTCAGGGGTCGCCACGCATCGGACCGCAGATGCACCTGCTCATGGCGGCGGTGACCATGTCGATCATCCCGCCCCTGTTGCTTTATGTGGCCGCCCAGCGCTACTTCGTGCGCGGCATCGTGATGAGTGGCATCAAGGGATAGCGGCGGGGAATGCCCAGCCGATCGATCCCTGGCAATAAGCACCCGACATAGGAGAGAGATGCGATGACGAAGCTGATAGGTTCCAGGACGTCCCTCATCAGTCGGCGCCAGTTCTTGCATGGCGCCGCCCAG
The DNA here is from genome assembly GCA_002455335.1 of Anaerolineales bacterium UBA6663. Classification (GTDB taxonomy): domain Bacteria; phylum Chloroflexota; class Anaerolineae; order Anaerolineales; family UBA6663; genus UBA6663. Next base: position 2,678 of record DKKP01000305.1, read on the forward strand.
GGCGCTGCCGGCCTCGCCCTGGCCGCGTGCGGCGCCTCGCCGACTCCGACTGCCCAGCCCGGCGCGACAAGCGCCCCTGCTCAGTCGTCCGGCAGCCCCCAGAAGATCCGGGCCATGATGTGGCAGAACAGCCCGGTGCTGGACGAGAACTTCAAGATCCGGGCGCAGATGTTCAACGAGGCCCACAAGGGCAAGTACGAGATCGACCTGCAATTGCTGCCTTACGATCAGTACTGGTCGAAGCTCGATCTGGCCTACGGCGCAAAGGACCCGATCGACGTGTATATGTGGGACGTGCAGGCCTACTCCCACTACAAGAACGGGCTGCTGCGCAACCTGCAGTCCGACTTCGCCGCAGTCTCGGCGTTTGGCGACAGCGCGCAGTACCCGCTTGACCTCTACAACTACTGGCGCTTCGACGGCACAAACATCTTCGGCATCCCCGAGAACATCCAGATGATGTCCTTGTTCTACAACAAGGACATCTTCGACAAAGCCGGGATCGCCTACCCCGACGCGACCTGGACCTACGACAAGGTCCTCGAAGTCGCCAAGGAACTGACGATCGTCGAGAACGGCGAGACCGTGCAATGGGGTTGGGATAAGGGCGCGCTTGGCGCGTGGTGGGGCGCCCAGACCTTTGGTTGGGCAGCCGGCACATCCTGGTTCGACAAGGTCATCGAGCCCACGAAGTTCACGGTCAGCGACCCACGCAATGTCGAAGGCCTCCAGTGGCTGATCGATATGGTCAACGTGCACAAGGTGGCGCCCGACGCCACACAGGCCGCCGCGATCGCCCAGGACGTGTCGCTCTTCCAGACGGGCAAGCTGGCGATGGTCGCCGACGGAACCTGGTACATGTCCAGCAACGCGAACTCACCCTTTGCCTGGGACATGGCGCCCCTGCCGATGTGGAAGGGGGCCCGCGCACTGCCCTTCTGGTTCGGCGGCTGGGTCGTCGCCAACGCGTCGAAAGCGCCCGAAGCGGCTGTCGCCTGGGCGACCTGGTCGGCCACCGATTACCAGAAGGAACTTGTCACCAACCGCGACTGGATCCCGATCCGCAAGGCCGAGCGCGAAGATCCGGCCTATCTCTCCGGCCTACCCGCCGGGTTCAAGTCGGTGATGGACACGATCGGCGATGCGCGCATCGGCGACGTGTATCACGGTCGCTCGGCGCAGCTCGTCAATGAGGTCATGAACCCGACGCTCGGCGAGGTGTTCAACAACAACATGACCCCTGAAGCCGGCGCCGCAGACATCGACACCAAGGCAAACGAACTGCTCGCGCAAGGCTAAAGCCGAGAGCAGATAGCCCACGGGCGGCAGGGTGAGCGAGGCGCCGATGTTGCTAAAGCAGACGCCCATCTCCCTGCCGCCCAGGCCGGCCCTGCGACGACGCGGCCTGCCCGGCGCAGGGCGCCGCGCCGGATACGCCCTTGCCGAAACCATCGTCCCTTCCTTGATGCGAAGGGCCCAACCTGTGCTCCGGAGCATGTACCGATGACTCACTCCTGGTCCGTGGCCGGGGGCGGCGTGGCCTGTCAGGTCGCGCTCGCCGACGGCGCACTCACCTGGCGCCTGACCGGCGACGCCCCCGGCCTCGACACCGCCCCGGCCCCGCTCTCGGCCATAGAGATCGACGGGAAGCCCGTGACCTGGACGGGCGTCGATCAGAAGCGCCTCGATACGTCGCCGGACGGCGTCCGGACGTTGACGATCGAAGCCCATAGTGCCGAAGGTTTGGCCCTGATCCAGACGATCGAAGCCTTCTCGGATCGGCCGTTCGTGCGCCTATCGGCGACCCTGTTCAATCGCGGCGTCCGACCCGTGACCGTCACCGACTGCGCCATCCTGTCGCTCGAGGTGCCGCAGGCGCCGTTGTACCTGTTTCACGTCGACCAATTCAGTTGGGCCTACCGGCGCGACTTCTTCAGTGACCACCAGGCTCAAATCTGGCCTGACCGGATCCCGCTCGAGGTGCGGATGGGCTCATTCCCGTCGCACCACAATGGCCCGTCGAGCTGCGCCTGGTTCGCGCTGCGCCCGCCGCCTCACGACTATGACGAGGACGCCCCGCCCCATACCGGCCCTGGATTGGTGGGTGGGATCGAGTTCAACGGCAAGAGCCGCCTGAAGGCCAGGGCCACGCCGGCGCTATGTCAGCTTATAAGCACGATTGAAGCATTGCGACACAGCCTCGCCCCTGGTGCGTCGTTCGAGGTGCCGGCGTGTTTCGTCGGGCGCTACCACGGCGACTGGGATGAAGCCGGTTACGTGACGCAACGCTTTGCCGAGGCCTACATCCACCCACCGCGCCCAGACGATCGCTACCCCTGGGTGCAATACAACTCCTGGAAGTACGGGCAGGAGATCGACGAGGCTCAACAGCTCGCCGTGATCGACCGTTGCGCCGAGCTCGGTGTGGAGCTTGTGGTGGTCGATCTTGGGTGGGCCCGGGCGATCGGCGACTGGCGTCCGAACCCTGACAAGTTCCCGCGCGGCCTTGCCCCGCTTGTCGAACGCGCCCACGGTTATGGTATGCGGTTCGGCGTGCACATGGCGCTCGCGCAATGCAGCCCTGATGCGCCGATCGCCACCGAGCATCCAGACTGGCTCGCCGGCGACTACGACGATTATTTCGGCGCGGGCTTTCTGTGTCTTGGCCATGCGCCCTGCCGTGAATGGTTGACCGGCGAGATCCTGCGCCTTGTCGACGAGGAACGGATCGATTACATCATCCAGGACGGCGAGGACATGGTCAAGCTGTGTTGCCGCGCCGACCATACGCACGCGCCAGGCGACAGCAACTACAGCGGATCGCAGCGCGGTCTCGATCTGTTGTTCGCGACGCTCCGCCGCGAACGTCCGCACCTCGTGCTCGAGAACTGCGAGGACGGCGGCTGCATGATGACTTACCAGATGGCGCGGCTCTATCACACGAGCATCACGGTCGACAACATCGGAACCTACGCCACGCGGCAGGGCGTCTTCGGCGCGTCCTACCCGTTCTCACCCCGCTACAGCGTGCGTTACATGGAGGACGACCCGACTCCGTATACACTGCGCAGCTCGATCTTCGGGGGTCCGTTGATCTTGATGCAGCGGATCGGCGATTGGGACGCACAGCAGATGGCGGACACCAAAGCGGCGGTCGCGGAGTACAAGGCGCTGCGCGGCCTGATCCGCGACGCAAAGGTCATTCACCTGCGGCGGCCCACGGCCAATATCCCTGGCGGCGGATGGGGCTGGGATGCGATCCAGGCGGTCTCGGCCGCGCAGGATCACAGCGTCGTCATGGTCTATCGGGCTCAAGGCGACACGCCGACGCGCACCTTCCGGCCGCGCGGCCTGTTGGCCGAGGCAGTCTATCGGGTGGAGGTGGCAGGCGCCACAACCGAGCACACCGGCTCGGCGCTCGCCGAAACCGGCCTCACCCTCGCGCTGCCTGAGTTCGGAGCCGAGATCGTCACGATCCGTCGCGTCGATGGCTAGTTCGAAGGATCGTCTTCGTATGGGAGGGATGATGCGTGGGCAGCAAGCGCGCCGCCGACCGTCGTGCAGGGGGCCGCGTAACAGCTTATGCGTTCAACTCTGGCGCAAGGCTGCCGGCAGACGATCGTGCCATCGACGCGGCTTGAGCTGGTTGCCCTGTGAAGCCAAGGATCATCGAGAGGCGCTGCGTCTGCGCAAGCACCAAAGCCAGCAGTTCATCGCGACGGCCAGGACTAAAGCGGACGTTGGGAACGGAGACGCTCACCCCCGCCACCACGCCGCCGGTCGCTCCATAGACAGGGGCCGCCACACAACAGAGACCCGGCGTCGACTCCTCGTGGTCGAAGGCGTAGCCGCGCGCACGAATGGTCGCCAGCTCGGCGCGCAACGTCTGCGGGTCGGTGATCGTCCGCGGTGTGAGCGCCGGCAGATTGGCCCCAGTGGGGAAACGTTGCGCCAGGTCGTCGTCGCTCAAGAAAGAGAGCAGCACCTTACCCACGCCGGTGCCATAGGCCGGAAACCGTTTGCCTACCGCCGAAACCATGCGGACCGTGCGGGTGCCCTCTTCCTTGACCAGATACAGCACATCGGAACCATCGAGCACAGCCAGATGCACCGTCTCGTCGCAGGTACGTGCAATCTCAGAGACGATCACCTGGCCGTCACTGACCAGGTCGGTGCTCGACAGGTAGGCGCTTCCGATCTCGAACAGCGCTGGGCCGAGCCGATAGGTGCGCTCGCGCCGACCCACGCGAAGATAGCCGCGGCTAACGAGCGTTCTCAACAGCGCATGCGCGCTGCTCTTGGGCACGTCAAGCGCCGTACAGATCTGCGAAAGCGCCAGCCCGTCCGGGTGCTGCACGAGCAACTCGAAGACGTCCAGCACGCGCAGGGCCGATTTGACACCACTGAGGGCTATCGAGGTATGTTCCATATATGCGAACAGCGTTCAGGTAGTTGAACGATTATAGGAGCCGACCCCGGCGCTGTCAAGAAACCCGGTGGTCAGGCGTCTACGCACGAGGAATTCTGCTTATGAAAGCCGTGATCTGGCTTGGGCCGCGTGAGATGCGCATGCAGGACATGGCCGATCCTGTCCCTTGCGCCGACGAGGTGGTGCTCCAGGTTCGAGCCGTCGGCATCTGCGGCAGCGAACTGGCGGGCTATCTCGGCCAGAACAGCCTCCGTGTGCCGCCCCTGGTGATGGGCCACGAATTCGCCGGCGATGTCATCGCCTGCGGCGCCGACGTGACTCACCTGTCTCCCGGCGACCGGGTCGTCGTCAACCCCTTGATCAGCTGCGGTGTCTGCGCATACTGCCGCTCAGGGACGGCGAACCTCTGCCCGCACCGGCAGCTCATCGGAGTCCATCGCCCAGGCGCCTTCGCCGAGCGCGTTGCCGTCACCGCCGCCAACTGCTATCCCATACCCGGCGCACTCTCGCCGGCGACGGCTTCGCTGNNGTGCATGCCGCCCGAATCGGCGGCGTCCAGCCAGGTACGACAGTTTCCATCATAGGCGCCGGCCCGATTGGGCTGATGTGTATCGCCGCCTGCGTCGGTGCCGGGGCCGAAGTGCAGCTCGTCGTCGACCGACACCCGGATCGCCTGTCAACGGCGATGCGCTGGGGCGCCGGCGCAACCTACCACGCCCGCGCCGATGATCCG
>DKKP01000444.1 GCA_002455335.1 Anaerolineales bacterium UBA6663
GTCCTGGTCCACTAGACGATGGGGGCGGACAGCGCGGGGGATGATAACACAACCCCGTGCAGGACTCAAGGGCGAATCAAAGTCGATGGTAGAGTCACTTTATGCGTGCCGACCGATTGCTCTCGATCGTGCTGCTGCTCAACGCCCGAGGTCGGCAGACCGCCCGTGGCCTGGCGAGCGAGCTCGGCGTCTCGGAGCGCACGGTCTACCGCGACATCGAAGCCCTGAGCGTCGCCGGCGTGCCGATCTATACCCAGGCCGGGCCGGAGGGCGGCGTCTTCCTCGATGAGCACTACCGGGTCACGCTGACCGGGCTCAACCCCGATCAGGTACGGGCGCTGTTCGTGTCGAGCGCCGTCGGGCCGTTGCGCGATCTGGGGCTGGCCAACGCCCATCAGGATTCACAACTCAAGCTGTTCGCCGCGCTTTCGGCCGCGCAGCGGGCCGAGGCCGAGCGCATGCGGCAGCGCATCTACATCGACCCGACGTTGTGGTTCCAGGTCGCCGAGGGACTTGACTTCATGCCCGAGCTTCAGCGCGCCGTGTGGGAGGATCGACGGATCGTGGTCGAATACCACGCCGTCGAGAGCGACTGGCGGCGGCGCGAACTCGATGCCTATGGCCTTGTCGCGAAGGCCAACGTCTGGTACGTGATCGGGCGCAAGAGCGACGGTGCGTGGCGCAGCTATCGCGTCGGAAGGCTACGCGCTGTCGAGGTCCTCGAGGCGCGCTTCGAGCGCGACCCGGGCTTCGACCTGATGGCGTACTGGCGCGAGGCCTGCGGCGCTTTCGAGCGCGAGTCGCTCGAGCGCTACCCCACCTACACCGCGACGCTCCGGGTCCACGCCGACGCCGACTGGTACTTCCCCGGGTTCTTCGAAGGCCGCTATACGCGGCTCAGCGCCGCTGACGCAACGGGCTGGTCGACGTTGCGGGTCACGTTCAACTCGGCCGACGATGCGCGAACCCGGCTGCTGGGTCTGGGCACGGCGGTTGAAGTGGTCGAGCCCGCCGAGCTGGCGCGGGCCGTGCTCGAGACCGCACGCGCCATCGTCGCGCGGGGTGAACACGCCTCTCGCGACGCTGTTGCGTAACGAGCTCACCACCGTCGCTCGGCGTCGCGCCCTGTCTGAGGGGGTGGGTCATGCGAGCACTCCGGCACACAGCGCTACGCGCGGCGACGATCGGTCCAACCGGCTGACGGAGCCGACTCGACGGATCGGGCGATGTCGCGGTCGCGGCGATCAACGGATCGACACACCCCAGATGGGCCCAATCCGCCAACCGCGGCGATCGGGCCGATGGGGCGATCGGGCCGACCAGCGGATCGGCCCGCATCAGCTGCGTGGCGNNAGCCACGTCAGCTGCATGCGTTCGTTAGGCGGCGGCCTGATCTCGCTGGCACACGAAAAGTAGAGAGTCAAGAAGGCCGCCGACTCGTCTTGCCTTGCAGGTGTTGCAAACACTCCGTGGGCGACCAAACGGCGATCGGTGATCCTTCGTAGTCCGTGGGGTTGCGCGTCACAATCGCGTCTAGACCGTTCGCTTCAGCGCACGCTATTTGAACGTTATCTTCGAAGTCCGCACCGCTCAGAGCTTGAGCGCGCTCCAGTACTGACCGATCCACGGTGCCCACATTGAAGGCATCCAGACAAATCTGTACAGATTGCCGTGCTCGCACGATATCCGTTAGTCGTCGAGCTACGTAGAAGATATCCGTGATCGCCGAAGCTGGCACATACGCAGTCAACTGTCCACCGTCGACAGCTTGCCATAGGGCCGATGCCTCGGCTTGCCATGGTTCACGCTTCAGCAGCACATCGAGCACAACGTTCGTATCCAGAAGAATACGCATTCAGCACAATCCCCTTTGGCGCGCCTTACTTGCGCATTCGCCTTTCCGCGAGAATATCCCGAATGGCCTCGTCCGATGGAGCGGATCCGCCCGCAACTGACAGGAGACCGAGCGCCTGGTCAAGCGTTCGACGTGGCCGTTCTGAACGCCCGGTTTGTTCATCAAGGTGAATGAGATAGGCCAGGTACTCGGCAAGCTGCGACTGACGGCCGCGTTCAACCAGGTATCCACGACGCCGGGCTGCTCGCACCAGTTTTGCCTTCAATTGATCGGACAAGTAGATCGAGCTCATATGTCACCTCCTCAAACCTATATATTATTCTATAGATTAAGGATCGCTTGTCAAGTTGTGGTTTCGCCTATCACACCCGGAGAAGTGGCCTGACGGCCCAATCGGCAGACTGGGCCGGGTGACCGGATCGAGCGATCGACCCGGTCAGGCGGCGGGGCGCAGGCACTTGCGCGCCAGCTTGAGGGCCCAGTCGTAGTGGCTAGAGGTGGCCGAGACGAAGTAGGCGCCAAGCGTGTTGCCGCCGACCCAGGCCGGGCGACCGCGGGTAAAGAGCTCGATCTCGCTGAGCGAGCCGATTAGGGCCAGGATCTCGGCGTACGAAGCGGCGTAGGCTGCAGAAACAGCAGCCAGCGATTGGCGGCGGCCGGCGCGCAGGAAGCGCTCGTTGAGCGCCGGTAGCTGCGACCAGTTGAAGTCCGGGGCCGGAAGGGGCGGCGTCTCACCGCGCTCGCCGGCCCTGTACCAGCCGAGGCAGAGCTGCTCCCAGGCCGTCAGATGCGCCAGGATGTCCTTCACCGACCAGGATGTCGTGGGGTGGACGCGGGTCAGCGCGCGGGGCGTTTGAGCGGCGACCAGCGCTTCGAGTGCGGCGTGGCGCTCACGCGCGGCGGACAGGAGCCCGGCTTTTGTGGTTGGGCGTGGCATAGGGCCTCTGGGCTCAGGCCGCCGCCACTGGCTGGCGGATGATCGTGCGCAGCTTCTCGGGCGCGGTCTTCGAGACATCGCTGAGGTAGATCTCGTGATGGCGACCCGTCGGTCGCAGGCCGCGCGCCGCGATCTCGGCGTGCAGGCGCTCGATGGTGGGCGGCTCGTCGGCGAACGGCCCCTTGTGCAAGATCTGCAGGGCGCGGCCCTCCTCGAGCGCCTCGAATCGGACGCGGGACAGCGCGGGCAGATCCTTCTTCTTGGCGACCGCGACCTGTTGCGCGGCCACGGCCTCGGCCGTGATCGCGTCGGGCTGCAGGATCATGGCCGTCCAGCGCCAGCCACTGCGCTCGGTGTAGCTGAAGTCGGCGGGATCCTCCACCCACCACAGCCCTTCGAGCGGCATGACCGCAAAGTCAAATCCATCCGGCGCCTTCTTGAACGCGAACTTGAGCGCATACGCCAGGGAGAACAACGCCTGGACGGCCGCCCTGTACTCGGGCGCCGTGTTAGGGTCGCCCGCCCCATCGATCATCAGGTAGCGCAGCGGCGGGGCCGTGACCTCGGTGACTGCGGTCGCCGAGGCCGAGTACAGCATCTTGTGGGTCTGTTTGAGGTCAACTTTCGTCATGGGTCATCTCCCGGAATGGTGCAGGCTGGTGTGAGCGTCCTGGATGCGTGCATACGCCCCTGGTTGATGGCTATGCGCAACCCGGAATACGGGCGATCTGTCGCGCACGGCCTGGAAACAGCATGCGGCCGGGACCCTGACATCTTCTGTCAGGGTTCCGGCCGCTGGTTGGATCCGATAAGGCGACGACGCTCAGCGCGCGCGGCGCTCGTTGACGATGACGATCACGACCGCCACCCCGACGACGGCGAGCGCGGCGCAGGCCGCCAGGCCAAGACCCAGGACGAGCAGGCCCGAGACCGCCATCAGCCGCGCGCCCCGCGCAACCGCAGCGAGTTGGTGACGACAAAGACCGAACTGAACGCCATCGCCCCGGCCGCCAGGATCGGCTGCAACAGACCAAGCGCCGCGACCGGGATGAGGATCAGGTTGTAGATAAAGGCCCAGAACAGGTTCTGGCGGATCGTGCGCATGGTCTGGCGCGAGAGCAGCACCACCCGTGGCACACCGCGCAGGTCACCGCTGATCAGGGTTACCGGGGCCGCCGCCATGGCCACGTCGGTGCCGGTGCCGATGGCGATTCCGACATCGGCCTGCGCCAGCGCCGG
>DKKP01000193.1 GCA_002455335.1 Anaerolineales bacterium UBA6663
TCCTTGCCCCAGTTGGCGCGCAGGTCTTCGACCTTGCTCCAGTAGCCCACGGCCAGGCCGGCCGCGTAGGCCGCGCCGAGCGACGTGGTCTCGGCGACCGTCGGGCGCACCACAGGCACGCCGAGGACGTCGGACTGGAACTGCATCAGGGTGTTGTTGTAGACCATGCCGCCGTCGACCTTGAGGGCCTTGAGCTTGACGCCCGAGTCCTTGTTCATGGCGTCGAGCACTTCGCGCGTCTGGTAGGCCGTGGCCTCGAGCGTCGCGCGGGCGATGTGGCCCCTGTTGACGTAGCGGGTCATGCCGGCGATCACGCCGCGGGCGTTGTCCTTCCAGTACGGCGCGTACAGGCCCGAGAAGGCCGGCACGAAGTAGATGCCGCCGTTGTCTTCGACAGTGCCCGCGAGGGCCTCGACGTCGGCGCTCTTCTCGATCAGGCCGAGGTTGTCGCGCAGCCACTGGACAAGCGCGCCCGTGATCGCGATCGAGCCCTCGAGCGCATAGACCGCGGGTTGCTTGCCGATCTTGTAGCCGAGCGTGGTGAGCAGGCCGTTCTTGCTGATCACGGGTTTGGGGCCGGTGTTCATCAGCATGAAGCAGCCCGTGCCGTAGGTGTTCTTGGCCTCGCCGGCCGAGAAGCACGTCTGGCCGAAGAGCGCGGCCTGCTGGTCGCCCAGGTCGCCGGCGATCACGGTGCCCGCGAGCGGGCCGGTGCCGTCGCCGTAGACTTCCGACGAAGAGCGGATCTCGGGCAACATGGCGCGCGGGATGCCCATGACCTTGAGCATGTCGGCGTCCCAATCCAGCGTCTTCAGGTTCATCAGCATCGTGCGGCTGGCGTTTGTGACGTCGGTGACATGCTTGCCGCCATCGGGCCCGCCCGTCAGGTTCCAGATCACCCAGGTGTCGATGTTGCCGAAGAGCAACTCGCCCTTGGCGGCGCGGGCCTTGAGGCCCTTGACGTTGTCGAGGATCCACTTGACCTTCGGGCCCGAGAAATACGTCGCCAGCGGGAGGCCGACCTTCTTCTGGAACCGGTATTGGCCGCCGGTCTTGGCCATCTTGCCGACGATGTCAGCCGTGCGCGTGTCCTGCCAGACGATGGCGTTGTAGACGGGCTGGCCCGTGGCCTTCTCCCAGACGACTGCGGTCTCGCGTTGATTGGTGATGCCGACGGCCGCGAGGTCGCTGGCCGTGATCCCGGCCTTCGCGAGCGCGCCGCGAATCACGTCCTGGGTGCGCTCCCAGATCTCGAGCGCGTTGTGCTCGACCCAACCCGGCTTGGGGAAGATCTGCTCGTGCTCCTTCTGGTCGTAGGCCACAACCTTGCCGGAGTGATCGAAGATCATGAAGCGCGTGCTGGTGGTGCCCTGGTCGACGGCACCCACGTACTTGCTCATAATGGTGTATCTCCTTAGTCGAGTCGTTCGTCTTGGAAGATCGAGCTTACTTGAGATGGTCAGCGGCCGTTTGCAGCAGCAGGTGTGACGACGTGGCGCCGGGATCCTGATGGCCCGCGCTTCGTTCGCCCACATAGCTGGCGCGGCCCTTGCGGGCCACGAGCGGGATCGTGCTGTCGCGCCCGGCTGCTGCGGCGGCGGCCGAGGCCTTGAGCGCGGCGGCGATGTCGCTGCCCGCTGCGCTCTTCAGCGCGTCGAGCGCCGGGGTCAGCGCATCCACCATGGTCTTCTCGCCCACGGCGGCCTTGCCGCGCGCCACGACGCCGCCCAGAGCGGCCTCGAGCGCGGCTGTCCAGTCGGCCAGGCTGAGTTCCATCTTGCCGGCGGTCGACGTGCCGAGCTGCATGAACAGTGTGCCGTAGAGCGGGCCGCTTGCGCCCCCGACTGTCGCCACGAGCGTCATGCCGATGGTCTTTAGGATCGTGCCGATGTCTTTGTCCGCCACTGTCGGGAGCTTGCCGACGGCCGCCTGCATCCCACGATGCATGTTGGCGCCGTGGTCGGCGTCACCGATGGCGGAGTCGAGGTCGGTCAGATAGTCCTTGTTGGCCTCGATGGCGACCGCGAAGGCCTTGATCCAGTCGACGATGGAGTCGCGAGAGATGGTCATGGGTGATTTGCGATTGGCGATTGGTGATTTGCGATTGATGTTGGCTGATGAGCGCCGATTGGTCCGCTCAAGTGATCGCCAAACACCAATCACAAATCACCAATCTCAAATGTTTCAGGCTCCCCAGCGCAGGGCCGGCGTCTTGACTGGCGCGTCCCAGAGCTTGGTGAGTTCGTCGTCGAGTTTGACAAGCGTGAGCGAGCAGCCGGCCATCTCGAGCGAGGTGATGTACGAGCCGATCAGACGACGCGTGATCTTGATGCCCTTGCCCTTGAGGTAGGCCTCGAGCTCGTTGTAGATCAGGTAGAGCTCGATCAGGGGCGTGCCGCCCATGCCATTGACGAAGGCCAACACCTCATCGCCCGACTTGTAGGGCAGATCTTCGACGACGGCCGCGGCCATCATCTCGACGATCTCGTGCGCGCTGGCCAGCTTCATGCGCTTGCGGCCCGGCTCGCCGTGGATGCCGATGCCGATTTCCATCTCGTCTTCAGGGAGGTCGAAGGTCGGCTTGCCGGCATGCGGCACGGTGCACGAGGTCAGGGCCATGCCCATGGTGCGGCCAAGGTCGTTGACCTTCTGGCACACCGCGGCAACGTCTTTGAGCGAGCGGCGCTGCTCGGCGGCGGCGCCCGTCATTTTCTCGGCGAGCACTGTGACGCCCACGCCGCGGCGCCCGGCCGTGTAGAGCGAGTCCTTGACGGCCACGTCGTCGTTGGTCACGACCGCGGCGACCTCGATGCCCTCGGCCTTGGCCAGATCAGCGGCCATCTCGAAGTTCATCACGTCGCCAGTGTAGTTCTTGACGATGTGCAGCACGCCGGCGCCGCCGTTGACGGCCTTCGTGGCCTCGAGCATCTGGTCGGGTGTGGGGGAGGTGAAGACCGCGCCCGGGCAGGCCGCATCGAGCATGCCCATCCCGACGAAGCCGCCGTGCATCGGTTCATGGCCCGAGCCACCGCCGGAGATCACGCCGACCTTGCCCTGGATCGGGCCGTCGGCGCGGACGATGTAGTTCGGGTTGGTGAACACCTTGATCATGTCTGCATGGGCGGCGGCCATACCGGCCAGCGCCTCAGGGACGACGTCCTCAGCCTTATTGATCAGTTTCTTCATGGATCGAACTCCTTAGTGGATGGCCGGAATTGGCCTGCAAGAAGACGGGAGAAGGTTGGCGAGTGCAGTCTATGCGCGCCGACCCTCTCCCGTCGTGGTGCTCAAACGAGATGGCCTACAGGCCGATCGACAGGCGGACGATCATGGCGAGGGAAGCGCCGATGATGGGTCCGACGACCGGGATCCAGCTGTAGCCCCAGTCGCTGTCGCCCTTGCCCGGGATGGGCAGGATGGCGTGCGCGATGCGCGGGCCAAGGTCACGGGCGGGGTTGAGGGCATAGCCCGTGGGGCCGCCGAGCGAGAGGCCGAGGCCCCAGATGAGGGCGCCGATAGCTAGCGGTCCAAGCCCGGCGGTGCCGCCGATGCCGACGGTGGCGGAGAAGATCGCGCCAGCGACGAAGACCAGCATGAAGGTCGCCAGGATTTCAGTGACCAGGTTCCACATGGGGTTGCGGATGGCCGGGCCGGTCGAGAAGACGGCCAGCTTGAGGCCGGCGTCGGTGGTGGGCTCCCAGTGCGCAAAGTAGAGCAGGAAGACGACGATGGCGCCGACGAAGGCGCCGGCGACCTGGGCCGCGATGTTGGTCAGACCGACCATGACATCGCCGCCGGCGATCATGCCCGCGACTTCACCGGCCGGGTTGAGGCTGCCGGGGCCGCCGAGCGCGGCGGAGACGAAGACGCCGGACATGACCGCGATCGCCCAGCCCGTGGTGATCACAATCCAGCCCGAGTTTTGGCCCTTGCTCTTGTTGAGCAGGACGTTGGCGACCACGCCGTCACCGAGGACGATCAGGGTCATCGTGCCAAAGAATTCAGC
>DKKP01000093.1 GCA_002455335.1 Anaerolineales bacterium UBA6663
GTCGACAGCAGCGAGGCGGACCACATGCCGTGCGCGATGAAGTCGCGGAACAGTCCGCTGTGACGGAACTCGGCCCTCGCCAGCGCCGGGTTCATGTCACCCGACATCAGCGCGAACAGCTTGACGTCCTCGGGGCGCAGGGTACGGATCAGCGACGAGCTGTCGCCGACGGTGATTTCGTCGTAGGTTCGACTTTCGATGAATTCCAGCGGGGTCTCGATGTGCATGACGGTGCTCCAAGGGGTGCTCACAACAGCGCTTGACGATCATTATGCTGCAACGCAGCACGGAATGGAATCGTGACGTCCGGAGCACCTACTCTAAAGCGGCGAACAGCGCCGCTTGTTGACTTGCATCAGCACCAGCCCCGGTGTGGGGCCATATGCTTGGGCAGACTATCGCGATGGACCTTGCGAGCGGGAGGCTGCCAGTGACGGAAGAGATGATTGACGCGGGAAGGCTCGATGACTTGCTGCGAGCGATCGTCAATGGACATCGTTGTCAGCCGGGCCAATTGGTGCAGATCCTGCGTGAGGCGCAGGACGCCCTGGGCTATCTGCCGGCCAGCGCGCTGACCGCCATCGCCAGGGCGCTGGCGCTGCCGCGCGCGCAGGTCGAAGGCGTCGCCGGTTTCTACTCCTTTTTCCACCTCGCGCCGGTCGGCCGCTACCGGGTGCTGTTCTCGGACAACATCACCGACCGCATGCTCGGCAGCGCCGAACTGCTCGAGCGCCTGTGCAACAAGCTGTGGATCGAGCGCGGCAAGGTTTCCGAGGACGGCCTGGTCAGCGTCGACACCACGTCGTGCACCGGCATGTGCGACCAGGGGCCGGCGCTGCTGGTCAACGGCCGGGCGATGACCCGGATGTCGGCCGAGCGCATCGACCGCATCAGCGAGCTGATCCGGACACAGCTGCCGCTGGCCGACTGGCCACCCGAGTTCGCGCTGGTCGAGGACAACATCCGTCGCCGAGACACCTTGCTCGGCGCCGAATGGCCGGCCGGTGAAGCGCTGCGGGCGGCGATCGCCCGTGGCGCCGAGGCGATGCTCGGCGAAATGAAGCTGTCCAATCTGCGCGGACGTGGTGGCGCCGGTTTCACGACCGCGATCAAGTGGGAGTCGGCGCGGCGCGCCGCGTGTCACGGCGAACAGGGAATCCGCTACGTGGTGTGCAACGCCGACGAGGGCGACCCGGGCGCGTTCATGGATCGCAGCGTGCTCGAGAGCGACCCACATCGCGTGCTCGAGGGCATGGCGATCGCGGCCTACGCGGTTGGCGCGCACACCGGTTACCTCTACGTCCGCGCCGAGTACCCGTTGGCGGTCAAGCGGCTCAAGCTGGCGATCAAGCAGGCCGAACGACTTGGCGTGCTTGGGCACAACATCCTCGAGACCGGCTTCGACTTTCATGTCGAGGTGCGGCTCGGCGCCGGCGCCTTTGTCTGCGGCGAAGAGACGGCCCTGATCGCATCGATCCAGGGTGGCCGCGGCAACCCACGCCCACGCCCGCCCTTCCCGGCCGAGCGCGGCCTGTGGAACAGCCCGACCCTGATCAACAACGTCGAGACCTTCGCCAACATCCCGACGATCTTGCGCAAGGGCGCCGACTGGTTTGCGTCGATCGGCACCGAGAAGAGCAAGGGCACCAAGGTCTTTGCGCTGGCCGGCGCGATCCGCAATACCGGCCTGGTCGAGGTGCCGATGGGGATTACGCTGCGCGAGATCGTCTACGACATCGGCGGCGGCATCCCGGGCGATCGCACGCTCAAGGCAGTGCAGACCGGCGGCCCCTCGGGCGGCTGCATCCCGGCCGAGCACATCGACCTGCCGGTCGATTACGAGACGCTCAACAAGCTCGGCTCGATCATGGGCTCGGGCGGCATGATCATCATCGACGACTCGGCCTGCATGGTCGACGTCGCCCGGTTCTTCATGGAGTTCTGCATGACCGAATCGTGCGGCAAGTGCGTGCCCTGCCGCGCCGGCACCGTGCAGATCCACAATTTATTGACCAAGATCGCGCGCGGCGAGGCCAGCCTCGAGGATCTCGACCGGCTTGAGAAGCTCAGCAACATGGTCAAGCGGTCGAGCCTATGCGGCCTCGGGCAGAGCGCGCCGAACCCCGTATTGAGCACGTTGCGGTATTTCAGAGACGAGTATCTGGCGCACGTGGTCGAGCATCGTTGCCCGGCCGGCGTGTGCAAGATTGCGGCCGAGGGGGAGGTGATCCGATGAGCCCCGATGTCAGCGTCAAGACGCTTGTGATTGATGGGCGCGATGTCGGCGCCACGGGCGAGCAAACGATCCTCGAAGTCGCGCGCGAGCACGGCATCCGCATCCCAACCCTGTGCCATCTCGAAGGCCTGATGCCCGCCGGCGCCTGTCGCATGTGCCTGGTCGAGGTCGTCGGGAGCAACAAGCTCCTGCCGGCTTGCGTCACCAAGGTCTCCGAGGGCATGGAGGTGCGCACGCATACGCCCGAGTTGCTCGAGCTGCGTCGGATGACGCTCGAGTTGCTTTTCGCCGAGCGCAATCACATCTGCTCGGTCTGCGTGTCGAACGGCCACTGCCAGCTCCAGTCGCTGGCCGGCGAGCACGGCATCGACCACATCCGCTTCCCGTACCAATACCCGCGGCTGCAGGTGGACACCACGCACCCGCGGTACGGCATGGATCCCAATCGGTGTGTGCTCTGCGGCCGCTGTGTGCGCGTCTGCGCTGAAGTTGAAGGCGCCCACACGTGGGATCTGATGGGCCGGGGCGCAGGCACTCTGGTGACCGCCGAACTCCGCACACCGTGGGGGCTCGCTCAAACCTGCACCAGCTGCGGCAAGTGCGTGCAGGTCTGCCCGACAGGCGCGCTCTTCGACAAGGGCCGCGCCGTGGCCGAGATGGAGAAACGACGCGAGTTCGTGCCCGCGATCCTGGCCGGGCGAGATGAGGAAGAGGAGCTTGTGCCGTAGAGCGTGATGCGTATTGCGTGAAGCGTGGTGCGGATACATCCTGCGCACCACGCTTCACGCAACACGCTCTGCGCTCCCCGCTCTTCAGCGTCCCAGCACAGCCACGACCACCTGTGGCGTGACAAACGCCTCGGCGAGCGCGGCGAGGAAGAGGAGCGGGACGACGACGAGCAGATAGATCCGGGCCCAATCCGCGACCGAAAGCAGCCAGGCCTCGCCGATGCTGCGCCCGGGCGGTGGCGCCAGGAAGCTCGTGCTCATCCGCAAGATCGCGCCGCCGGCGATCAGGGCGGCCGGGATCTCGAAGATCCCGTGCGGGAGCACAAAGGCGCTGAAGAAGACCGCGCCGTTCACCCCGAAGCTCGCGAGTTGGCCCGAGAGAAAGCCAGCGATCCCGAGCGGCAGCATCAAGAGCAGCAGCGCCAGCACGCCCCAGGATGCCATGCCGGCCAGCGAGGCCAGGCCGATGGCGCGCACGTTATTGAGAAAGATCCAGATCGCGCCGCTCAAGCTCGAGATGCCGGTCTCGTCGAAGCGCGAGGCGACGTCGCCGAAGGCCACATCGCGCGTCAGCGCCTCAGGCAGCCGATACTGGGCGGCTTCGGCGTAGCCAACGCCCGTACCGACCAGCAACACGACAGCCATCACACCGATCGGCAAACGCGTGCGCGCCACAGCGCCAAGCACCTCGCGCCTGTACCAGCCGCCAAAGCCCTCGCCGGCGCGGCGCTCACCGCGGAAGGCCTCGGCGAAGAAGCGCCATCCGGCGCGCAGATCGAGCTGGTCGAGCTCGCGGCCGAGCAGTTCTTCGCGGCGGAACAGCCGCACGCCCATGCGCCACAATCCGGTCAACACGGCCGCCAGGCCCAGCATGATCCACCACAGCAGGTTGAGCTCGCCCCACAGCATCAGCACAGCCAGGCCCTGGATGAGCATCGCGAACGGGATAATCACGAAGCTGGCGAGCAGGTTGGCCGCGCGCACCGACGTCACCTGTGACGAGATCACGACGGCGGCCGAGACCATCACAGCCGCCTGTACTACGGCCAGCAACGCGATCTGCAGATAGAGCCCGGGCGCAGGCAGCCAGCCGGTCTGTGCGTACACGCCGCCGAGATACACAAGGATGCCCAACTGGCTCGACACGATCGGAGTCAGCATCGAAGCCAACGCCTTACCGACGAACAACTCCAGATCCGACAACGGCGTCGCGAGCAGCGGCTCGAGCGTCAGCCGTTCTTTCTCGCCGACAAAGCTCTCGAGCGCGAGCGCCAACGAGACCGAGATCGGGAAGAAGCCCACCACCATCATCAGAAACGGCGCGAGGCGCTCGCTGTCGAGCGTGCCGCCGGTCGAGTTGACGTAGGCGATCATGCGCTCGGCCGTAAACGTCATCAGCGATGGAAAGACCACGGTCAAGATGACGATCGGCGTGAAGATCCGCCAGTCGCGGAACTGGTCGCGGATCTCGCGCCGGATGACGATCGCGATCCGGCGCGCGCTCAGGCTCAATCGACGGGGATCAAGACGCATCGTTGGCCTCCACGACCTGGAGATAGACCTCTTCGAGGCTGCGCCCGACCTCGGCCAGGCCAAGCACTGGCGCGCCCTGCTCCGCAAGCCAAGCGATCGTGGTTGGGTTGTCGCGCTCTGGCGCATCGGTGCGATAGCGGAGCCAGGTCTCGCCAACACCGATCACATCGAGGCGTTGCGCCAGAGTCGCCGCCAGCCCGTTGAGCGGCGCAGCCAGCTGCAATTCAAACACGGTCGGCCCGAGCAGCTTACGCTTGAGCTCAGGCGGCGTGCCGCGCTCGATGATCTTCCCGCGGCGGATGATCGCGATCTGATCGGCCAGGCCCTCGGCCTCGTGCAGGTTGTGCGTACAGAGCAAGATCGTGCGGCGTTCGGCCCGCAACGCCGCGATCGCGTCGCGCACCGCCCGCACCGAAACGGGGTCCATGGCCGAGGTGGGCTCGTCGAGCACGAGCACATCCGGGTCGTGCAGCATCACGCGGATCAGCGCCAGTTTCTGACGCATGCCTTTGGAATACTCGCCCAGGCGTTTGGTGCGCGCGTCAGCCAGACCGAATTGTTCGAGGAGTTGCGCCGAGCGGCGGCGGATGACATCCCGTTCGAGGCCGTAGAGCTCGCCGAAGAAGCGAAGATACTCCTCGGAGCGCATGCGCGCATACAGGCCATGGTGCTCGGTGAGGACGCCGACCCGACGTCGGACTTCCTCAGCCTGTTCGACCACGTCGAGCCCCGCGATCCGGGCCCAGCCGGTCGTGGGTTTGAGGATCGACGTGAGCATGCGGATGGTGGTTGTCTTCCCGGCGCCGTTCGGGCCGAGCAAGGCGAGCACCGACCCTGCCGGGACCTCGAGCGAAATCCCTTGAACTGCCGCGAACGAATCGAATTGCTTGGTCAGCTGATGTGCGACGATCATCGCACGAAGATTATAGTGCCCGACCCGTCCAAACCCAACGGCCCGAGGGTACCAATCCGGTCCGTGTTATGTCGGGCGTATCGGCGGCGATCATGCCCGGCGAAACACCGGCATCGACGCGTCGTCGGCCACGGCGGGTAGAGACGGGGCATGCCCCGTCTCTACCCCCAGGCCCGATGCCAAATCATCATGCGCCGCGCCACCCCGCCCGGCGGCCATCGGCCCGATGCCAAATCATCATGCGCCGCGCCACCNNAAATCATCATGCGCCGCGCCACCATGCCCGGAACGGCGACGCCTCACATCGCCTTCAATTCGTGTCGCCGCACGCGGCGATGGCGATGCGCCAGCCAGAAGGCCGACGCGATGGCGACGACGAGCAGGATCACCTGATTGGTGTTCAGGCCAAGCACCTGATTATTGTCGAGGCGCAGGAAGTCGAGCGAGAACCGCAAGATCGGATAGGCGATGAGGTAAATGATGAACAGATCGCCGTCCTTGAGCCATTGGCTGTACCGTCGCGCGAGATAGAACAGCCCCAGACAAATCAAGATGTTTCCGAGGCTTTCATACAGGAAGAGCGGATGAAAGCGAAGCGCCGGGTCGGTGTAACCCAGGATGCGGTACGCGGCATCGATCTCGAGTCCCCAGGGCAGCGTGGTGGGCGCGCCGTAGAGCTCCTGGTTGATGAAGTTGCCCCAGCGTCCAATGGCCTGCGCCAACACCAACCCGGGCGCAACCCAATCGGTGAGCTTTGCAAACGGCAGGCCACGGCGGCGGGCGNNCCCCGCCGATCACGCCGCCCGGGATGCCCAGACCGCCGTTGTTGATCGCGAACGCCGCGGGAACCTGCAGCACGAATTCGCCCCACTGAAAGACCGGAAGCATATTCGTCAGGTTGAGGTAATACCAGATGTCGACGCCCTGGCTGGGCGGCGGGGTGAAGATGTGCCAGATCCGGGCGCCGACGATGCCGCCGAGCAAGGCCCAGATGAGCGCGTCCCAAATGGGCTCGGGATCGTACCCCGCTCGGGCCGCCTCCCGCGCCGCGACCCAGGCGGCGACAAAGGCGCCAGAGACAAGGATCAAGCCATAGAAGTGGAAATAAATCGGCCCGAGGTGAATGCCGGTTTGGTCGATAAACATAGGGTCAACAAAGGTCGAAGTCGGCANNCGTGAAGTTCGCGAAGATCGCCAGGATCCACAACGCCACCCAGGGCACATTGAACAGCAAGCAGGGCGCCATGATCAAGTAGCGCTCGAGCCGCGTCATCACACCGACGTTGGCCGTGAAGCCGAGCGATTCGGCGCGCGACTTTGTGTACGAGACCATGACGCTGCCCATGGTGGCCAGGAAGACAAGCACGACATACAGCCAGCCGTTGGGGTCATCGCCTGTGGCGTAGAAATACGCCAGGCCGAGCAGGATGAGCATCTCGGACCAGCGATCGGTCACCGAGTCGACGAAGGCGCCGAAGCGCGTGGGCTGATTGAGCCGGCGCGCCATGGTGCCGTCGAGCGCGTCGAACGGCCCGCCGATCAGGATGAACACCCCACCCAGGATCATGGAGCCCTGGGCGATGAAGAACGCGCCGACGGCGTTGAACACCAGCCCCGCGACCGTCATGGTGTTGGGGTGGATTCCGAGCCGATTGAAGAAATCGGCAATCGGGTCGAGCACGCCCTTGAACGTCACGCGGAACCAGTCGGTCACCGTGGCGGGCTTGACGGGCTTGTCGGTCTGCATGGTTCGGGTCTGACCCTCCCGGCTGAGCCGTTCACTTGCCGGCGATGTAGTCTTCGAGCTTGCGCCGCGCGACGTCGTCGTTGTACTGCTCGGGCGGCGACTTCATGAAGTAGCTCGATGGCGCCTTGAGCGGGCCGCCAACGCCCCGGTCGAGCGCAAGTTTGGCGGTGCGGACGGCGTCGATCACCACCCCGGCCGAGTTGGGGCTATCCCACACCTCGAGCTTGAGCTCGACGTTCAGCGGGACATTGCCAAAGGTCGTGCCCTCGAGCCGGATGTACGCCCATTTTCGGTCGGTCAGCCACGGCACATAGTCCGACGGGCCGACGTGGATCTTCTCGTCGTCGATCTCGAAATCGAGCTGCGAGGTGACGGCCTGGGTCTTCGAGATCTTCTTCGACTCGAGGCGCTCGCGCTCGAGCATGTTGAAGAAATCGGTGTTGCCGCCGAAGTTCAACTGATAGGTACGATCGAGCCTGACGCCGCGGTCTTTGAACAGGTTGGCGAGCACACGGTGCGTGATCGTGGCGCCGACCTGGCTCTTGATATCGTCGCCGACGATCGGCAGGCCCGCCTCGGTGAAGCGCTTCGACCAGTACGGCGACGACGCGATGAACACGGGGATGCAGTTGACGAAGCCGCAGCCGGCCTCGATCACCTGTTCGACATACCACTTGGTCGCCATCTCGGAGCCGACCGGCAGGTAGCTCACAACCACGTCGGTCTTTGTCTCTTTGAGGATGCGGACGATGTCGGCCGTTGCGCCCGGCGCCTTCTTGACCATCTGCGACAGGTACTTGCCGATGCCGTCGTGGGTCATGCCGCGGTGCACGGGCACGCCCAGCTTGGGCACATCCGCGAACTTGATCGTGTTGTTCGGGTAGGCGAAGATCGCCTCTCCCAGATCCTTGCCGACCTTGGTGTCGACCACGTCGAACGCGGCCGAGAACTCGATATCGCGGATGTGATAACCGCCCAGGTTGACGTGCATCAGCCCGGGCACGCGGTCGCTCTCCTTGGCATTGCGGTAGAACTCGACGCCCTGAACCAGGGACGACGCGCAGTTCCCCACGCCGATGATCGCGACGCGGACCTTCTTGCTCGATCGCTTGGCCACTCTCTCCTCCGAAGTGCGCCGGCACGGCGCGGTGTGTTGGACAGAGGGAGATTATAACGTGGAGCGTGGTGCGGAGAGCGAAGTCGTCGTGACCTATCAGACAGCACGTTCCGTGCGCCACGCGTCTTGCGGGGCTCATCTCCGTATGCTATACTCAACAGGCTGTCACGGGGCGTGGCTCAGTTTGGCTAGAGCACTCGGTTCGGGACTGAGAGGTCGAGCGTTCAAATCGCTCCGCCCCGACAGAAAAGACGGGCTTCCAGAACTGGAAGCCCGTCTTGCGTTTCGGTAGGGTTTTCGACGACTTCGGCTGCGGCCCGGCTCGCGCCGACAACCCGCAGCCATTCCTCTCGGCCCGGCCACTCGTCGGCCTCGGTCTCGCGTCACAGCCGATCGAGCGCCAACGCCTCGCACACCCAGGCCTCCGTCAAACCGTACTCCTCGCATCTCCGATCACATCCGGGGCAAGTGATGTGCTGTGAGCAAACGCGGGGATCGCTCACATTGGGTATAGTGTTGGCATCCTGGAGGACAGAATGGCGATTCGCGAAGCGATTGTGGTCAACGTCGCGCTGCTCATTGCAGGTGGAGCGAGCCCTGACCCCACAAGGGAGCCGCAATCATGACACTGCCACACCGACCGAGCCGGATCCTCGCCGATCTGCGCGCGCTGGGCGTCGCCCCGGGCCAGACCGTGATGCTGCATGCCTCGGTCAAGGCCATCGGCCCGGTCATGGGCGGGCCGAACACGATCGTTCAGTCGCTGTTCGATGCGCTTACCCCGACAGGCACGCTCATGATGTACGCTGGCTGGGCCGACATCCCCGACTTCATTGATGAGTTGCCAGCCGACGAACAGGCCGCGTATCGGGCCGAGCACCCGGCCTTCGACCCCGCGACCGCCAGGGCCGTGCGTGACCACAGCGTGCTGGCCGAAGTACTGCGCACCTGGCCCGCGACGCGGCGCAGCCTCAACCCCGAGGCGTCGATGATCGCCAACGGCGCAGACGCCGAATGGCTGACCGCCGATCACGCCCTCGACTACGGCTATGGCGTGGCCTCGCCGCTCGCCCGACTCGTGGAACGCGGCGGCCAGGTCTTGCTGCTCGGCGCCCCACTCGACACGATCACGCTCCTGCACCACGCCGAATACCACGCCCGCCTCCGCGACAAGCGCGTGGTCAACTACAGCTGCCCTGTGCTTCAGGCCGGGACCCGCGTGTGGGTCGACATCGAGGACTTCGATACGGGTGAGCCGCACGACGCCTATAGCCTGGAGGGCGTCGCCCTGGCCTACCTGGCCGAGCACCCGGTGCCGCAGAGCCGCGTGGGCGACGCGGCAGCGTATCTCTTCCCGGCCGCGCCGCTCGTGGCCTTCGCCGTCGATTGGCTCGAGAAGCATTTCGGTCCCGTGGATCCGGCCACGAGCCAGGCCGGCCCAGGCTGAGCGCGGAGCGCGTCTGCGAACCATGGGGACGTCAGGCGCGCACTTTCACGGACCCGGGACTATACTCCCCGTCACTCACATCACGCGGCGGGGGCCTCATGAGCAACTCTTCGACTCAACGCTGGGAACGCTATGAACAGGCGCTGTTGACGGCGCTGGGCTGCACGGCAGCCGAAGGGCATCCCGAACGCGCCTCCTATCGGCTCCTGGTGATCCCGACGTTCCATCCAATCTGCGCGTGCGAATATGCATTCGCCGAACGAACCGCGACGCTCAGGGTCGCGGCGTTGCCATCGGTCTCGAACCCATTGTTCGATTATTTCTTCGGTCAACAGACGCAGACGACCGAAGTCTCGGCGATCGAAGAGGCCATGTTCTCGTGCCTCGAAGCCACAGTCGCCCTGACCGATCCCGCGCAACTCAGACAGCGCTTCATCAGTTTAGCGCGACCCGAAGTCGACCCGCGCGACCTCGCCGCCCGCGACGGCGCCAACCTCCGGCTCGATTTGCTTGACCCACATGGCCGGGCGACCCTGCACGCCCAGGTCGGGTTGCTCACGGAGTCGACCGCGCTGGCTGGCTGGGTCGAAGCCCTTATCGACACAGCGCTGGAACGCATCGGCGACGTACGCCCGGCAGCGCCCCTGAAGCACGCTCGAAGCTACCTGCTTCCAGGCTAAAGCCCCGACCAGACAGGCCAGAGCTTTTATGTGAAATTCAGATCGTTTACCGCGGACGATCCACTACAATCGACTCTCGGAGCGCCCCATTGCGTGAGTCGTCCGGGGCATCCAACAGGGCTGACGCGTGAGCAGGATGCGATGCGGAACGACCGCCTCCCCAGGCCGATCCTTATTCTTGGGCTGATCGCCGCTCTCGGCATCGGATGGGCCGCGGCCACGCTGTGGGCTGGTGCACCACCGATTGGTTCGCTGTTGTTGGCGGCGCTCGCCGCCGGTTTGGCCATCCTCTACCCACGGCGCGTGGCCTGGGGCCTCATCGCCCTGGGCAACCTGACCGCCCTGCCCGCCACAGCCCTTGGCGGCTGGGATACCGCAGCGACGCTCGCCCTGCACCTCGGCGGCACCCTGGTGAGCCTGGCGGCCAACGAGGCACGCCTGCACCTGGCCGGCCCGGCAGGCCCTGACACCCAGGCCGCAAACGATCAACAACATCTCAACGAGGTCATGCGGTTCTCGCCAGCTGTGCTGTACAGGGGCGTGCCGGACCCGACCGGCCCGTCGGGTTGGGAGATCGTCTACAACAGCCCCAACGTGGTCGACGTCATCGGTTATAGCCCGGAGGAACTCGCGGCGGATCCCTTGCTCTGGCTGAGCCGTGTGCATCCAGAGGATCAGGCGCGGATGGCGGCCGATTGGGACCGCTCAAGGCTCGTGGCTGCGAGCCAGTTGGGGCCTGTTACTTCCGAATACCGTTTCTATCGAAGAGACGGCGTCTTGATCTGGCTGCAGGACCTGATTCGCGTGGTCTGCGACGATGCGGGCGAGCCGATCGAGTTCTTCGGGCATACGGTCGACATCAGCGCCCGGAAGGCGGTCGAAGCGGTCTTGATCGAAGAGCGTCGCGTGCAGGATGAGAGCATCCGCAACAGCCCGGCGATCCTGTTCCGTGCCCGACCCGCCCCAGGCACAGTCGAGGGCTGGGAGTTCGTCTATCACAGCGCCAACACGATCGACGTGCTTGGCTACACCGTCGACGAGATCGCGGCCGACCCACATCTCTGGCTCAACAGCATCCATCCGGATGACCTCGAACGCTCGGTGCTGACCCCGCAGATGTTGGCCGCGATACCGGCTACCCAGACGATGCCGATCGTCTACGACTATCGGTTCAGACATAAGGCCGGGCATTACATCTGGATCCAGAACAGCCTGCGCATTCAGTTCGACTCCGACGGTCGCCCAACCGAGATGTTTGGCTTGAGCGTCGACATCACGACTCGAAAGCTCGCCGAAGAGGCGCTTGAAGCCAGCCAGAAACAACTGACCGAAGTCGTGCAGAACAACCCGGCCGCGCTTTTTCACGCGATCCCAGACGAAGCTGCCGTCGACGGGTTGCGTTACATCTACCATAGTTCCAACGTCGCCCAGGTGACCGGTCTGACGTCGACCGAGCTCGACAGCGGCATCGCCGACTGGACGGCCCACATCCACCCCGACGATCGACGGCGGGTTCAACAAATCACGCGCGTCTTCGCCCTGGGTTTGACAGACGACGATGCTCCGCTTGTGCAGATGTACCGCTTCAAGCACGGTGATGGGCACGAAATCTGGCTTCAGGACACTCTTCGGCCGATCCGCGACACGAATGGGCGCGTGCGCGAGGTCATCGGCCAGAGCCTCGACGTGACCATTCAACGCCGCATGGAGCTCGCCCTGCGGCAGGCCGAGGAGCGGCTGCAGCATATCGTCAACAACAGCCCGATGACGACCTATACGTTGCAGTTGCGCGGCACCGGGCAGCTCGCCTGCACGTTCATGACCGATAACGTCGAGATCCTAACCGGCTTCTCGGCCGCCGAAATCCTGAAAGATCCCGCGCTATGGCGATCGCGCATCCACCCCGAGGATCATGGCGCGCTGTGGAGCGAGGCGCTGCGTTCGCGATCGACCGCACGCTCCGCCGTCACCGAGTACCGTTTTCTGCGGCGTGACGGCGCCGAGATCTGGATCGAAGACACCTCGCAAGCGATCTTCGACGCGGACGCGCAGTTGCGCGAGATCATCGGGCAGTTGCAGGATGTGACGCCTCGCAAAGAGGCTCAACGCGGGCTCGAGGATAGTCAACGCTTCATTTCCCAGTTGGCTGGCGCGATCCCGAGCCAGGTCTTCGTCGTTGATCTGATTGCAGACGAAGTCGTCTACGCGAACCGAGAACACGCCGAACTGCTGAGTTTCGCCGACGGCCAGCCCGTCGGGCAGGTCGGAGCCTGGCTGCGCGGGCGAGTTCATCCAGACGAAACGGCCCGCTTTGATCAGTTGTTGGAGGAGTTGAAGCGCAGCGTCGACGATGGCAACCACACAGCCTGTCTGCGCGTCCGTGACAACCGGGGCGAATGGCGCGATGTCCAATTCCGCTATCGGATCTTTCAGCGCGCGGCCGACGGCCGGCCGATCCAGCTTCTCGGGCTGTGGGATGACGTCACGGATGCTCGCCGGAGCGAACAGGCGTTGGCCGACAGTCAGAGGCTCTTGAGCCAGCTGACACAGGCATTACCCAGTGTCACGTACGTCATCGCCCTGACACCGGATGGAGCGCTCGATGCGTTTCGCTATGCCAACCGCTCAATGACCGAGTTGCTTGGGTACCCGGCCGGCGCGCTGGGTCAGATCGATTCGCCTCAGGCCTGGGCGGCGTTGATCCATCCCGATGACCGCGACTGCCTGATGCAGCGGCTGGGCGAGATGGGCGACATGGCCGAGGGCGAGATCTGCGAGACCGAATTCCGCATGCGCGGGGCCGACGGTGGGTGGCGCTGGGTCAGCGCGCGCCACATGGTCTTCCAGCGCGACCCCTCAGGACGTGTCACCGAAATCGTGGGTGCAATCGACGACATCACGCGCGCCCGGCACGCGCAGGAAGAGCTTGCCGCGAACCAGAGATTGCTCAGCCGCATCGCCGAAGCTGTGCCCAGCACGCTCTACGTGCTCGACGTCCAGGTTCCGGCTGTGAACGGTGGTTTGCTGTACAGCAATCGGAGCCTCGCCCAACAGTTGGGTCATCTCGAACCCACCTCGGCCGAATCCAGCTGGCTACACTTCCTGCTCACCCACCTTCACCCGGACGATATCCAGACCTTCGCCGAGATGTTGCGACGCCAACTCAACCTCAGCGAGGGCGAGGTGCTCGAGACCGAGTATCGGCTGCAAGACGGAGAAGGCGCCTGGCACTGGATGCGCGCGCGGGATCTTGTGTTCGAGCGCGATAGCAAGGGGGCCGTGACCCAAATCATCGGTGTTGTCGAGGACGTCACGGCCAGCAGGCACCTGCAGGACGAGGTCCGGAGCGAGCGCGACTTCGCCCAACTGGTCTTGAACACCCTCGGGCAGGGCGTGGCCGTGATCACGCCGGCCGGCGTCTGTGAGTACATCAACCCGGCCGGGGCGAAAATCCTAGGCTACGAACCCGATGCGCTGATCGGCATCGACCTCTCGGCGCTGGTCCCGGCCGCGGATCAGAGCCGCATTTCGGACACCTTGACCCGGTCTGACGGCAGCCAGGCCGGCCGGGCCGAAGTGATCGAGATCCCCTACACGGGCATGGATGGGCGAACGCAGTCGCTGTTGTTGACGATCACGCCTCGCGTTCGCCAGGGCGAAACGATCGGCACGGTCGCCGTCTTCACCGACGTCACCGAGCGAAAGTCGATGGAGCTACAGCTATCAGAGGCCAACCGCGAACTGGCCGAGGCGCTTGCCCGCGCGCACGGTCTGGCGCGCGGGGCGCAGGCCGCGAATCACGCAAAGAGCGAGTTCCTGGCCAACATGAGCCACGAACTGCGCACGCCGCTCAACTCGATCCTGGGCTTCTCGGAATTCCTCAACATGGGCGTGCTCGGCGATGTGACCGAAGACCAACGCGGCGCGCTCACCAATATCACCGAAAGCGGCAATCATCTGCTGGCGCTGATCAACGACATNNCTCGACTTCTCGAAGATCGAAGCGGGGCGGCTCGAACTCGATCCGGCGCCGTTCAATCTCGCGGTCGTCATCGAGGGCGTTGTGGATCTGTTGACGGTGCGCGCTCGCGAGAAGGGCCTGCGGTTGGCGACCCATATCGATGCCGAGATGCCCCTTAGCGTCATCGGCGATTCGGGGAGGGTCCGTCAGGTGTTGCTCAACCTGGTGGGCAACGCCGTCAAGTTCACCGAACAGGGCGCCGTCACGATCCAGGCCGTGATCGAGCCGATCGGTGAGCGCATGCTGGCCACGATTGTGATCGAAGACACAGGCATCGGCATCGCGCCAGACGCGATCGAGCGGCTGTTCAGNNGCCTCGGGCTGGCGATCGTCAAGCGCCTGCTCGACCTGATGGGCGGCGCCATCGCGCTCGAGAGCGAGGTCGGCGTCGGCACAACCATTACGCTGACCATCCCCTTCGAACGCGCGCCCAACGTTGCCGCAGCCGAAGCGCTCGGCGCCGGGCACGGTCGATTGTTGATCGTCGAGCCCGACGCCTTCGCGCGCGACGTGCTCGTGGCCTATGCGACGGCGGCCGGCTATTGCTGCGACTCGAGCGCCGACCCCGCGACCGCGCTGGCTCAACTCCGGATGGCCGGCCCTTACACCGCCTGGGTGCTTGGCCTGTGGGCCGACGACGAGGCGACGCAGGATCTGCTAGACGGTGTCCGCAATGATCCCGAACTCGACAGGGTGCACCGGATCATCGTCAGCGCCGAGCCCGTCCACCCTGACCTGGCCGATGCCTGGGTGCCACGGCCCGTGAAGCGGGCGGCGCTGGCTGAGACGTTGGCGCGCGACGGCGCAAATCGGCCCATTGCCTCGACCCGATCGCCGATCCGGGTCACGGACGTGGGCCAGCCGCTGGATTCCGGATCGGCGCCGCTTGTGTTGCTCGCCGAGGACAACCCGATCAACCA
>DKKP01000238.1 GCA_002455335.1 Anaerolineales bacterium UBA6663
TCTACCAGAACGGCGTCGCCTACCCGACGGCTTCGCTTAATGGCGGGTGGGGGCCCGGCCAGTTCGGCGGCGGCGTGCAGGTGCAGTCGATCAAGCGCTTCGGCACAGACTTCCTCGATGGCCGTTATCGCATCGAACTCGCCCAGAGCGGCAAGTACGATGTGCAGCGCAACATCCTCAATCAGGTCGAGGCGCTGCTCAACGAAACGGGCGCTGATGGGCTGACCGGCAAGGTCGATGCGTTTTTCAACAGCTGGCAGTCGCTCAGCGCGGACCCGGCTAACACCGCCCTGCGCGGCGATCTGCGCGGGCGGGCCGAAGACCTGGTCGCGGCCTTCAACAGCCGGGCGCTTCAGCTGCGCGCGACGCGCGGTGAACAAGACCTGGCGCTCGAGCAGCGCGTCGATGAGGTCAACGACGTGGCCTCCCAGATGGCGCGACTGAACGGCGAGATCGCGACGATCATCGGACGGGACCAGCAGCCCAACGACCTGCTGGATCAGCGCGACCGGTTGGCGGACCGCCTGGCGGAACTGACCGGGGCCACGATCTCAAACCAGCCCGACGGCACTGTGATGGCCTCGATCAATGGCCACGCCATGATCGTCGGCACAACGACCTTCAAGCTGCAGACCGTGGTCGACCCGGCCAACGACAACCTGTTGGCCGTGCAGTGGCAGACCCCGACGCCGATGGCTTACAACGGCACCACAGGCGAGATCGCGGGGATCATCGACGCCCGGGATCGGATCGTCCAGGGTCAGCTCGACGGCCTCAACACGCTGGCTCAGACGCTGGTCACGTCGGTCAACACGCAGCACAACGCTGGCTACAGGCTCAACTCGGCCACGGCCGGCGGCAACTTCTTCGAGCCGGCAGTCGACCCGAGCGGCCAATATGCGCTCTCGATCCAGCTCAACGCCAACATCCTGGCCGACACGGCCAACATCGCAGCCGCCTCGAACCCGAACGCGCCAGGCGACGGCAACAACGCCGTGCTGATGGCCGAGTTGCAGCGCGCGCTGACGATGTCGGGCGGCACAGCGACCTTCACCGACGCCTATGCCGCGCAGGTCGGGTCGCTCGCGCTCGAGACGCGCAATGCCGAGACGCGTTACACCGATCGCCAGGCTGTGGCGGCCGCGCTCGACCAGCAGCGCCAGGCCGTCGGCGGCGTCTCGCTCGACGAGGAAGCCGCCAACCTGATGCAGACGCAGAAGGCGTATCAGGCTGCGGCCCGCGTCTTGAACGCCGTCGATGAGATGCTCGACAAGCTGATCAACGGCACCGGCCTTGTGGGCCGCTAAAGGAGGCCGGCGATGCGCATCACCACACAGATTACCCTCCAGCATGCGATCGATCGCATGCAATCGTCGGCCAGCCAGATGGACAAGTACCGGCGCCAGGCGACGTCGGGCAAGAAGATCGACACGCCCTCCGACGACCCGCAGGTTGCCGTGCGCTCGATCCAGCTGCGCTCGGCCGTGGCCACGCACAAGGCCTACGTCGACTCGGGCAAGGTGACGCAGGAACGACTGGGCGTCAACGACGCCGCGCTGGCCGACATCGTCACCACACTCAACCGCTCGATCCAGGTCGCGCTCCAGGGGCGCGGCGACACGCTCGGCGCCGAGGAGCGCCAGGGCCTCGCCGATGAGATCAACGGCCTGATCGAACACGCCGTCGGCATCGGCAACACGACCTTCCGTGGCGCTTACATCTTTTCGGGCTTTGCCATCAACACCGAGCCGTACGCCTTCGACGGTACGAACCTGTCGTCGAACGTCGGCAGCACGGCCGGGCCGATCAACAATCTGATCGAGCCGGGGCACAGTTTGCAGGTCAACGTCGACGGCAACGCCGTGGTGCGCCCGGCGCTCGACGCGCTCCTGTCGCTGCGGAACGCGCTCAACGCCGACGACGGCAACGCGATCGGCGCCTCGCTTGGCCAGCTGCAGTCGGCGCTCGAAGGCGTGAACTCGGCGCGCACCACAAACGGCGCGCGCACCCGTGAACTGACGACGGCGCTCGATCGGATGGACAAGATCGCGCTGTCGCTGAAGTCGCTGCTGTCGTCGACTGAGGATGTCGACATGGCGGAAGCGATCATGAACTTGCAACACGCCGAGACGGTCAATCAGGCCGTGCTGCAGACCGCCGCCAAGTCGGTCTCGCAGTCGCTGTTCGACTTCCTCGGTTGATTGTTCTGCGGCCATGGATGGCATACGGCCCTTCGTGGTCGATGAAGACAGGATGTCGTATGGACAAGAAAACACTCGCACTTGAGTTCCCTGCCGGCCTGGTCGGCTGCCCGGAGTGGCGCCGATTTCGGTTGACGCAGGACCCCGACGCCGCGCCGATCGCGCTGCTCGAAAGCCTCGACGAGCCAAACCTCAGCTTCCTCGTTGTCGACCCACGGCTGTGGGTGCCCGGCTACACGCTCCAGAGCGCCGCCGAGGCGCTTGCGGCTGCCGGGCTGCCCGATCTGATTGCCCTGACACCGCTCGCGATCCTCAACGTGCACGCCGAGCCGCTGCAGGTGACGGCGAACTTGCTTGGCCCGCTGGCCGTCGACTTCGCGACAGGGAAGGGCGCTCAGGTCATCCTGACCGATCAGCCTTATTCGGCCGACCAGCCCGTCACCTTGCTCGAAGAACGGATCCATCTGCCCGAGGGCCTGATCGGTTGCCCCGACTGGCGCGGCTTCCTGCTGCGTCGGGCCGAGGAACTGCGGCCGGTCAAGTTGCTCGTGTCGCTGGAACTGCCGGGCCTCAGCCTGCCAGTGGTCCACCCCGACTTGATCGCGCCCGGCTATCGGCCCAAGGTGTCCGAAGAGGATGCTGCCATGCTCGGCCTCAACAACGCCAGCGATCTCGATTGGCTCGTGCTGCTGACGATCACAAACGAACCGGTCAAGGTCACGGCGAACCTGCTCGGGCCGATCGCGTTCAATAAACGGACCGGCGTCGCGCGTCAAATCGTGCAGTCGGGCGCCGGTTACCCGGTGGCTCAACCAGTTGGCTTGTTCACCGAGCCGGCGGCTGCGGAGCCGGCCGTCACGGTGGGCGTTCACGCGGAGGTGCGCCATGCTCGTGCTCACGCGTAAGATCGGCGATGGCCTCCTGATCGGCGAGGGGGTCACCGTGACCATCCTGTCGGTCGAGGGCGACCGCGTCAAGGTCGGCATCGAGGCCCCACGCGAGATCCGCGTGCTGCGCCGCGAGCTAGCCGACGCCGTCAAAGCCCAGAATCTGGCGGCCGCTCGAAATACGACCGAATCGGATTTGAATTCTCTAACCACACTCAAGAAACTGTTAGTGCCGGCCGTTAACGGGAGTACGTCCGACGGGGTCAAACCGCCGACGGGTGTGTCCGACCCATGACCGATTAGCGGGGTGGGCCAGCGCGACGAGTAAGGTCTGCGCTGGCCCGCCCACCCAGAGACATGACCGGCCAGACCGTCCTCCTCCTCGCCCCGACCGATTCGCAGAACCTGCCTCTGACCCTGGCCGTGCGCCGCGAAGGCTATCGCGTGGTCTCAGCCGCCAGCACCGAAGAAGCATTCACGGTGCTCGAGCGCGACCGGATCGCGCTGGTGATCGTGGATATGGCAGTCGCCGGCCCGCTCTCGGCCATCGACGTGCTTTCGACGGTGCGGGCGCGTTGGCCCGACGTGGTCCGGGTGTTGATGTGCCCGGCCGATGACGCGGCCGACATGGTCGCGGCAGTCAATCAGGCGCACATCTACGCCTACCTGATCCAGCCGGTCGATGTCAATCAATTGCGCACGCTTGTCCGCGACAGCGTCCGCTTCCATGAACTGCTTTGCGACAACCGCCGCCTCTACGAGTCGACGGTCAATCAATCGCTCCAGACCCGCCAGCTCAACGACGATCTCGAACGCAAGGTCGCCGAGCGTATGGTCGAGATCGAGCGCAAGAATAGCGAACTCGAGGAGAACTTCCTCGACGTCATCCGACTGCTGACCAATCTGCTCGAGGTCCGCAGCAGCACGATGGCCGGCCAGTCGCACTATATGGCCGACGCCGCGCGCTGGCTCTCTCGGGCGCTCTTCCTGCCGCTCGAGGAGCAGCGCAACATCGAGATCGCGGCGCTGCTGCACAACCTCGGCCAGCTCGGCTTGCCCGACAGCGTCATTCAGAAGTCGACGCTCCAGCTCGAGAACCGCGATAAGGAGATGCTGCGCCACAGCGCGCTTGTGGCCGAGAGCCTGCTCTCGACCGTGCCGCGATTGCGCCGCGTTGCCACGATCGTGCGCCATCAGGGTGAGTGGTGGAACGGCCAGGGCTTCCCGGATGGGCTCTCGGGCGAGGCGATCCCGATCGGTTCGCGTGTGCTGGCCGTGGTCGCCGGCTACCTCAAGTACCAGGACTTCGCCACGTTGCAGCAGAGCGACGGCAAGCGCTACGATCCAGCGATCTTGCGCGAGTTCAGACGCTACCTCGACGAGCGCCCAAAGATCCGACAACAGCAGGCCAGGTCGGAGCTCAAGCTGCACCCCTCCGAGCTCGACGAGGGCATGATCCTGGCCCGCGACCTGGTCACCTGCACCGGCCAACTCGTCGCGCCGAGCGGCCAGATGGTAGACCGCGGCATCCTCGATCGCCTGAACGCGCTGATCACTTCGACCGGCGGCAACGAAGCCAAGGTCTACGTCCAGGTCTAGCCTCGCCGACCTCTGCAGACGCCACGAGAACACACGCCGGCCGGGGTGAAGCCCGGCCGGCGTGTGTTCTCGTG
>DKKP01000153.1 GCA_002455335.1 Anaerolineales bacterium UBA6663
CGCCCCGCCGGTGTCGACAGCCAGCTCGCGGCGTTCGACCACGAGCGGCGTCAGCGCCTCGATGACCTCGGCCGGCACGCCCGCCACGCCGCTCGGGTACCCGGTCGTACTCAAACCGTCCGAGCCGGCGCGCGCGCCCATCCCGCCGCACTGAAACAGCGTGAACGTAAACGGCCGACGCTCGCCCTCGCCGCGCCAGACCGAGATCCAGATCGCATCGGCGCTGCCGGCCAGTTGGCCGCCGTGCGGCAGCGCAGGCGCCAAAGCCTGCAAGATCACGCCCGGGATGAAGTGGCCGAGCACATGGCGCGAGGCCACGGCCGCCGGCGGCCGGCAATTGAGGATCGAACCGGCCGGCGCGCTGACCCGCACCGGGCGAAACGCGCCTTCGTTGTGCGGAACATCCGGGCTGAGCGCCGCCTTGACCGCGAACGAGGCATAGGCATGGGTGTAGTTGAGCACCACGTTGATGCCCCGCGCACTTTGCGGCGAGGAGCCGGCGAAGTCGATCGCCAGATCAGAGCCGCGCACACTCACCCTGCAGCGGATGACGATCGGCTCCTCGAAGCCATCGCTCCAGGCCTCGGCGCCGTAATCGCCATCGGGCAACGCCGCGATCGCCGACCGCAAGGCGCGCTCCGATCGCCCCATGATCTCGCCGCCCAACGCGGTCAGGTCGGGCAGCCCAAAGGCCTCGAGCAGTGTCAGCAGCCGTTCGCCGCCCACGGCGTTGCAGGCCGCCTGGGCGTAGAGATCGCCCACCGTCTCGTCGGGCGTCCGCACATTGGCCCGGATCAGTTTGACCAGTTCGGCGTTGGGCTCGCCGGCGGCGAACAACTTCGTGATCGGCACGCGCAGGCCCTCTTCGTACACCTCGCGCGCCTCGGCCGAGAGCAGCCGGCCCCCTATATCGGGTGCATGGCACGTGTTGGCGAAGTAGGCCACGATCTCGCGTCCGCGATAGACCGGGGTCAGCACTGTAAAGTCGTTGATTTGGCCGGCGGTCTGCCAGGGATCGTTTGTGACGAGCACGTCGCCGGGGCGCAGGTCGGCCGGCGGATAAGCGGCGAGAAAGTGGCGCACACCGGTCGCCATCGCATTGATGTGCCCGGGAGTACCGGTCAACGATTGCGCAAGCATCCGCCCGCGGGTGTCGAAGACGCCGCAGGCCAGATCCTGCGACTCGCGCACCACTGTGCTGAACGCCGTGCGGATGAGCACATCCTGTTGCTCATCGACAACAGCCAGGAGACGAGCCCAAAGCACTTCGAGCGTCGCGACATCGAGATCAGGGGCCATGTGGGTTCCTGATCGGATTTTAGTCGAAGTCGAACTTGCGCCGGTCGCCGGCCTCACACGCCGAAAAACCGGCGGGCGCGTTCACCAAGGAAGCGTGTCGTTGCCCAATTGAAAGCAAGCGAACCGCCAAGGGCGACGCCGAACACCAGAGTTGACATCCAAAACGGCGGATCGATCCACACGCTCGAGATGACAAACTGGGTGAACGAGACAAAGAAGTAGTGCGCGAGGTAGGTCGCGTAACTCGTTCGGCCGATGAACCCGAGCACCGGCGACTTCACGGCCACCGCGTTGAGCGCCGCGATCGTGGCAAGCGAGTAGAGCGTATCGATGATGGATCGATAGCTCCCCGTCGCTCCAGAGACGCCAGCCCAGTACAGCCCGTTATAGGCCAGGAAGACGAACAACCAGATGAGCAACACAACCGGTCGGTGTACGCGGAAGTAGTCGACGAGGCCGTAGACACGCGCGACACGGCCAAAGAAGAAGTACACGGGCCACGTCGGAAGGACTCGCAGCAGATAGAACCAGGCCATCGGCTCGTCGGCCAACGACGTCCGCGCGATCACCTGGTCGACGTAGCCGACGATGATCAGGTTGGTCACCAAAAAGAGGGCCGCGATCCAGATCAAAGAACGCCGAGCCGGCCGGGCCAGAACCCAGCCACCGAGCAATGTAAAGACGATGATCGGGATGTACCAGTACACGCCCCAGGTGTTGCCGGTCAACACATCCTGCAGGATTCGCAAGGGCCGCTCAGCCAACGCGGCGATCAGGCCTATGCCTCGGGTTTGATACACAAGCGCAAGCGACGTAAAGACGAAGTATGGCACAAGGATGCGTTGAAAACGCCGTCCCATTTGCCCAGGCGTGGGGTCTATGGGGAAGAAATATCCGGTTACAAACAGAAAGACGGCGATGCACGGTCGCAGAAAGGTGCTCAGCCACTCAGCTGCGCCTCTTTCGCCGGGCGTCGAATCGAAACCAAATGCAGAGTGGATGGCGACAACGGCAATGATCGCAACAGCGCGCAAAAAATCCTGGCGCTCATCTCGAGCGGATTGACTCATTCAAATATCCAAGGCAACCGGTTCGGTCGCCCTCCCCATCGCGAATAGGCAACCGGATCAGTATACGATTGCCCTGATCGACGTCGACGGGGCCATTGGTCCTATTGCCGTCTTGATAAACATGTTGGACCCGCCCTAAGCGCCGGCGCGAATCTCGTCTTCGAGCAGGATGCACCCTGCCCGATCGACGCGCGCCGATTGTCCCGGGCGAACCACGATCGTGGACTCGCGCTCTTCGATCAAGGCCGGGCCTCTGAGCTGTGCGCCAGGGCCAAGGCGCTGGCGATCGTAGATCGGTGCGGACACAAACCCGCCCTGCTCAGGAAAATAGACCGGGCGATGTCCCTTATGCGCGGATGTCGGGTCGCCGCCCAGCAGCCGCGGCAACGCGAGTTGCTGGGCCGCGCCCGTCGACACGACCCGCCACGACACAGCCTCGACGGCCACAGGTGGGCCAGGACGCTGATACTTGCGTTGATAGGCCTGTGCGAAAGCTGTCGATAGCTGACGCAACGGTTCAGCGGCCATCTCCTGGGCAGCGCCGGTCGGCGGGATTGGCACACTGATCTCATACCCCTGCCCGACGTAGCGCAGTTCTGCGAAGCGCTGATGCGTGATGCGCGCCGGCTCGACGCCGGCCGCCAACAACT
>DKKP01000031.1 GCA_002455335.1 Anaerolineales bacterium UBA6663
GCTGCCCCTCGACTGAGGGACATCGCGCTGGTTACGCTAACGCTTCAACAGGAACGGGCGGGCAGGCCCGCCCGTTCCTGGGCTTGTGTTATTCCACGATGGCGCCGAGCTGCTCGAAGTACTCGCGCGCCTTGGCGGGATCTCGCTTCGTCCGCCGGTTGATCCGCATCACCGGCCGCTCATCGGGCGCCGGCAACTCTCGCTCCAATCGATTGATCATGCTCTGGCGATCGCGAGGCTCAAGGCTTGGAGCCATGGCCACCATGATCTCACCCAGCATCTCACTCGCCCTCACACCAGTCATCTGCCGATACAGCACCGATGTCAGCCAGAACGGATAGGTCAGCAACCGCTCTGGATCCAGGCCATAGAAACGGACTAGTTCCGCGAACGCTTGCTCCGCCGCCTGGCCGCGACCGGGACGCCGTTTTGCGGCCGCTGCTGCGCCCCGGCTGATTTTGTCCAGAACTCAAGCACCGCCAGCGTCTGGCCCGCCGAGAACTTTTCACGGCGCGCTTTTGGCAGGCCGGGCAGGATCAGGCCGATCAAATCGCTGGAGACACCCAGCATTTTCTCTGCCGCCGTGAGCGCCTTCTCGCCACCGGATCCAACCAGCTTATTGAGCCGGTTGAACTCCTGCTGGAGTTTGTTGATCCGAGCGACCTCCACCGGGCCAAAGGCGGCGCTGCTGAGGAACTCGTACTGCTTGCCGTCTTCGTCGGTGAAGGTGTCGGTTTGCGGCTTGATGTCTGCGAAGTTGAGGTTTGGCATATTCGGCTCCTTTGCTAGATGACCGGAGTCAGCCTACATCAACTCGTCTGGACCACCAACCAACCCATCTTCTGGGCATCGGCGTAGCTGTCATCCTCGAGCGCCACGAGCTGGCACTCCAGGCCCACGCGTCCGTCCTTGGCGAAGGCGGCTTCGGGCTCGCCATCGAAGACCATGCGCGGGATGTAGTAGCCGCCCGGGAAGGCCCCGTACGGCGACAGCACCGTGCCGCGCAGGTAGATCGAGTACTCGCTCGGCACCGGGCCGCGCTTGAGATACATCGTGCGCGTCGCCGGCGGGCCGGCGGCGCTGACCAGGTTGGCCACGTTGTGCAGCATTCGCGCGTAGTTCTCGAGCACGGCGTTGACCAGCGTGAAGGTCAGCGTCACGTCCTCTTCCGGCCGGCGAGACAGCGACGGCCCCTGATGGTCATCGTCACGCCAGAACTTGAGCTTGCCACCGTGCTTGAGCTTTTGGCCGCCATCGGTCGCGCCAAACAGATACCAGCTGCCGCTGGGCGTGGCGTTGACCGCCGGCACGGCCGTGGGTCGCGGCGCTACCCAGACCTGCAGTGAGCCAGAGAGCTGGCCAAAGGGTTCAGTTGCAGACATAGAGATCCTCCACTAGGGCACGTCGACCTCGGACACCGAGGCCTCCATAAACGCCAACACGTAATCCACACCCACATCCGGATCCACCAGAAGACTTGGACCAGACGTGAAGCTCAGC
Source organism: Anaerolineales bacterium UBA6663 (assembly GCA_002455335.1). Taxonomy (GTDB): domain Bacteria; phylum Chloroflexota; class Anaerolineae; order Anaerolineales; family UBA6663; genus UBA6663. The sequence continues at coordinate 1,501 of DKKP01000031.1, forward strand.
CAGTACACCAGTGCCACACCGCCGCCCGTGGTCACTCGCGTCCGCTCCGTTCGGCGGCTCAACCCCACCATTGCTCCATAGACTGCGACTGCATCGGCCTGGCTCTCTCCGTAGCAGCGGAGCTCGAGCCGCACCACCTGGCGCGGCGTGTAGAGATCCGGCAGGCCCCCATCCAATTGCAGCTGCACAGCCTTGCTGGGGATCACCCAGCCATCGCCGAACTTGTGCTTGCCAGCCACCTGGCTGCTCACCAGAACGATCAGGTCAGCATCACTGGCAGTCAGCGCGATCGCGGCCTCGAGCGGGTCAACCATTCACGTGCCTCTGCAGGATGGCGCTCACCTGTGGCTCCACCTTTTCGATCGCATTGTGGATGTAGTGGTAGCCGCCAAAGCTGTGATGACCCTGGTGCACGGCCATCGCATACTCGAGGCCACTTCCGATCGCGATCGACAGATAGCGCCCTTCCCGCTTAGGGTTCGGCGCGCTCCCACCCATCTCCGGGATCTGGGGCTTCGTGTTGCCCTTGATCCCCTTCGATCCCTTCCAGGCCGCCCGGGCGGCCGCTGCGCTGGCGAAGTGCGGGGCATCGCCGGCGAAGTTGTAGTCGGGATCCGCCGCGTGGATGGAGCGCCGCAGCGTGCCCGTGAGCACACCGTGGCCAGGCTGCAGCTCGCGTTTGGCCTCGAGCTCGATCCGCAGACCGACCTCTGCCAGGCCCGCGCTCAGCCGGCGCACCAGCTCATCCTCGAGCTCGTCGCCGCGCCACAACAGGTTGCTCACTCGCCACCTCGCCCTCGGCATCCGCCGTCGGCTCAACCGTCTTGGTTTCCAGCTCCGCCGGGAACGTCACGGTCTGCGCCGGCGCCGTCTGCGCCGGCCCCAGCGCCAGGCGCGCCAGCACGTGGTCGTGCAGTGACAGCCCGGCGTTGGCCGCGTCGCCATTCATCCGATCCATCTGATCCTGCGTGAGGTACAGCACAAACTGGATCATCAGTTCACCCTCTCGAGCGCCACGCTCACATGGTGTAACGCCGTCGATCGCCGTGGCAGAACCGCTGCCACCCGGAACGGACCCACGTCCGCGAAGTCATCTGCCGTGGCCGTCATCGTCACCCGGTCATCCGGAATGATGTCGGTTCCCCGCGGCAGCAGCAGCGTGTAGGTCGTCACCACTGCGAGCTGCGCTTGCTGATCCCGGTTGATCACACGCTGCGCCTTCGAGATCAGGCGACAGCGAACCCCCGTGAGGTGGTTCGACCAAATGCGTCGGGCATTGCGGTAGGCGTCGGGAGCCGACGTCGAACGCTGCACCGTGCACGAATGGATCAGGTGGGTCTCGATCGACATCGCTCACGGCACGCGGATGGCGGCCACCGTCACGGTCGTCACACCCGAGTAGGTCAGTTGCACCAGCTGGTTGACGTCGTTGTAGATCGAGGGCGGGAACGGACCCACCATGCGCTCGCCGCCATTCGGCACGGCGATCGCGTCATCGGCCACCGCATTGCCCAGCACCGTTGCCTGGGTGACCACGGTCAGCGTGATGCTCGAGCCGCCGCCGTTCTTGATGTGCAGCATCGTCCGGCCGTCGTTCGGGATAGCGTCACCGCCGCCGGCGGCCGCCACGTAGGAAGGCGCCAGGCCGGTGCGCGCCACTTCCTGAACCGTCAGAGTTGCCATACTGCCTCGCTTAGATTTTCAGGAACCCGAGGCGCCGCAACACGCGCACGCGATCGAGCTCCGGGTTGGGGCGTTGCTGATAGAAGTACTCACCGCCCACGCTCTCCGACTGGAGCGCCTTGAAGTCAAGCGCCATGGTGACCAACAGGATGAGCGCCGCCCGCCATTCGCCGCGATCGTCCACCGGCTGGTAGGTCACCGTCACGTCTTCGCCCCACTTCGCCCCTCGCGGCAGACGTTCGATGCGTCCTTCGTCTGCCCAGATCTTGTAGCCGCTGGCCGCCACGGCCGCCGGCGTGTCGCCGGCGACGATGGCTTCGGTCACCGAGGAGACCGTGGAGATGCGCCGGCGGAGGAAGACGGATCCGCCGACACCGGCGAGGTTCTCAACGATCGGCGTTGCCGGCGCATAAACAGGCCCGAGGCGCCGCACGAGTGCAGCCTCCTCGCTGTTGATCAGCGATTGCAGCGCATCGTCTCGGAGCGATGTGCTGATGCGGGCCCGCACGTCATCCACGGTCAAGAGGCTCATGAGGCGATCTCTCGGAGAGGGTGTTCATGGGGCCTGGTGGCGAGATCTCGCCACCANNCACTCATCGGCCCGCTTAGGCCGTACCCTCCTCAGGGCTCTGCCACTTCTCGTACGCGGCCACCGTGGCGTCCTGCGTGACCGGGCTGGTGCGCGTGTAGTAGAGCTCCACGATCACCCCGTCGATCACGCAACCGGTCGCGCCGCCACGCACGATCTGGAAGTCCACGTACCGCTCACGCGGCTGGACGATGTCCAGGATGGCGATCTTGTTGTCGTCGGTGTTGGCTTCGGCCACGGCCGTGCCGGCCAGGTCCGCGCCGTCCGACATGTTCGACTGCTTGCCCTGGCGCGCCTTGATGCTGGGCGGGCCATCGGTGATCGTGCCGAAGAGCACGATGCAGCGAACCGCATCCGCGCCGGCCGTGTCGATCGCCGACGTCGTCAGCGTGGTCGTGCCAACCACCGTGGCGTTCAGCGCCCGCACGGTCTTGGTATGGCTGGTCTTGTATTCCATGTCTGTCTCCTCTTCGTCGGCGAGCTCGCGTCAGTCGCGATCACGCGCACTTGAGCCGCGCGAAGGCCTCAGCCAAGAGCGGCATGCCGTCCGACTCGGCGCGGATGATGTAGCCCGTCTGGTTGGTGCGGGCATAGAGCTCGCGCACGACCTGCAGCTGCATGCTGAGCGCGTCGACGATCCCGTAGAACGAGATGTCGCCGAGGAGCGCGGCATAGAGCCCGGAGGTGTAGGTGTTTGGCGCGTACTCGCTCATCAGCACCGGCACATCCAGGAGCATCGGCGCGCCGCCGAAGTCGTTGCTCAGGCCCAGGCCCGGCTGCCACATGAACTGGTTGTTGCTGTCGCGCAGCTTGCGCACCGTCTTGACCAGGTCGCGGTGCATGAGCCAGCGCGTCGACTTGCTCATCTGGTACTGCGCCTTGAGCGAGTACTTGGCGTCGATGAAGCTGTCCGACCGAGTCTTGTCGTCCGTCTGGGTGTAGGTCACGTCGCGCGTGGTTGGGATGCCGGCGCCGTTCGGGTCCACCGAGAACAGACCCAGCGGTTTCTGCGCGCCGTCGCCCACGAGGAAACCCTTCTCCTGCGTCACGCCGAGCTTGTAGCCCAGGCGTTGCTGCACGATCTGCTCGATCGGCTTGGTGCTCTTGCGGATCAAGGTGTTCGAGATCTTGACCTGCTTGGCCAGCGGGTGCGGGGTCAGCACGCGCTTGCCGAAGGGCTTCACCGTGTCATCCGGGCCGGTGTCGAGCTCGACCGTCCACTCCGGATCGGCCAGGTCGGCATCCAGCGACAGGTACCCGAGGCTCTCCGCCTGGGTGATCTGCTCCACCGTGGCGAGCTGGCGGATGTAGACCAGGTCGTCCACGAACTTGAGCAGCCCCTGCGCGAACGACATGGGGGCGAGCAGGTATCCGCCCGCCGTGTCGTCACCGGCCTGCAGCGCCTTCGATTCGTCCGAGGTGAGATCCTGCTTGCGGAGCGCTTTGTTGAAGGCCTTCTCCTGAAGCGTGAGCTCACCGGTCTTGGCCCCACCCGCCGGCGCCGGCAGCCGAGCGCCATCGGCCGGCTTGTTCAGATGGGTGTCCAGCTGGCCTGCCTTCTCGTAGCGGCGCGCATCAGCCAGCTTGGAATCGCATTCGTCGAAGAAGGCGTCAATCTGCTTCGACGTCTCTTCCGGCAGCGCCTTGCCTTCGAACTGCGCGAGCAGGCTCTTGCCCTGCTCATACGCATTCGCGGCCTCTTCGCGCAACCGCTTCTCGTTTTCGTTCATGTCCGTCTCCTCGTTATCGGTTGATCGCGAGTGCCAGCTCGGCGGCTCGCCGTCGGTGCTGCAGTGCCAAGTGGATGGCCTTTCCGTCATCCGGCTCAGCGGCTGCGATGAGCTTCTCGAGCAACTCGGCCAATTCCTTAGCCGCGCCCAGAGCGTTCTTTGCCAGCGTCAGGTTGTTGTTGGAGAGCACGCGCCCGGCCTTGGTGGCCTGGCCCTGCAGGCCGGCCATCGCGTGCAGGATGCGCTCAAAGGCCTCATCCTTGTCGGCCTGGTCGCCATTGATCAGGCTCTTGATCACGCCGACCTCGGTGAGCGGGTTCATACCCAGCGGCACGAACGAGATCTCGTACAGCGCGAGCTCGCGCAGGTGGCGGATCGGCTGGCCACCCTGCTCGCCGTAGTCGGCCTTCACGGTGTAGTAGCCGATCGAGCCTTCGTTGAGCGCGCCGTCCTTCATCAGCTCATAGGTCTCGCGACCATAGAAGGTGGCGGTGCTCAATCGGCCCTTGGCATACAACCCCTTGCTGTCCTCCTTCAGGACTTCAGGCGCCGGGCCCACCAGGCGCGACCAGTCGTGGTACATCAGCACCTTGATCCGGGAGCCTCGCTCAGAGAGCGTCTTCGCGAAGGCGCCATCGTGGATGATGTCGCCGCCGTCATCGACGTTGCCCTTGATCGAGAAGTAGCCCTCGTAGGTGCCGTCTTCCCCAGCCTTGAATTCCGCCGGCGTGCTCTTGTACTCAAGCTCCATGTGTCACCCGAAACAAAAACAGCGCGCCACCTCTTGCGAGATGGCGCGCTGTTTACGCTGACGCCTGTTTTAGTGCAGGGCTTCCACCTGCTCCCCCGTGCCGACCGGGTTGGGCCGCATTGCCATGGTCGCGCGGCGCCGAACTTTGAAAAGGGTTATCAGCTCAAGATCCCTACGGCGCACAGATTAACATCGGTCTCCCCAGAACGCAACCAACTCGTCAGGCCAGCGCCGGCAGGATCTTCACCACCAGATAGTTCGAGTTTGGAAAGGTTTCTTTCTTGGTTGCGAACTCGCCAGGCCAGTCGACCCGATACACACCAGGCACATCGGTATCGCCATCCACCCATGAATAGCGAACCACACCCCTGTTGGCCACCTGGTCGGGATCCGGAACGGCATCGCCGTTGACGGACGCCACGTCAGCATCCACCTGGCGCATGACGAATCCAACCGTTGCACCACTCAGGTCGACCGGGTTGCCATCTGCATCGGTCAGTGTTGCCTCGATCACCGGCAACAGATCTCCCTGCTTGATCACAAAGTCACTGAATGCCATCACTCCACCTTTGCATGGGTCTCAGACTCACCCAGGGCAGCAGACTGCATCGACCCGCGCACGCGGAATCCGCGTTCGCGAGACGTGACACGCGCCGAATTGCTCGCGTGCCGCGTGACTGCGTCCAGTGGGCCAAGGGTAAGCACAGCACGTGTCGGCCCGCTGGCGCCGACAGGCACGGGGATCACTACGATCGAGATCTGGCCGAGAGCATCGTGCTCGGAGCACCCGATCACGGCAATCGTCACAGGCGCTGCAGCCACGCCTGGCGCACCAACGGCGCCAATACCTGGCGCGCCCGCCAGCACCGCCTGCACGCTCACCGCCGGCGCACCCGCCACTTCACCCGATGGCGCACCCTCGAGCTGCAGCTGCGTTCCAAACACGATCGCGCTAACCGCATCTGCACCCGGTGCGCCGGCCAGCACAACCGTCGCGGCCGATCCGCCGATCGTCAACGCCCCGAAGATCTCACCGCCAGGCGCGCCTGCCAGCACTGCTTGCACACTCACCGCCGGCGCACCCGCCAC
>DKKP01000007.1 GCA_002455335.1 Anaerolineales bacterium UBA6663
GGGCCTGAGGGCGGCTATGCGTTGCGCCCGGGCACGCGGCTGCCGCCGTTGATGCTCAACGATGACGAGGCGCTGGCCGTGGCGCTCGGGCTGCTGGCGGCGCGCCGTCAGGGCCTTGTCGATCCGCTGGCGGCCGAGGGCGCCTTTGCCAAGATCGAGCGCGTCTTGCCCGAGGCGCCGCGGCGGCGGCTGCGAGCCTTGGGCGCGGTGGTGGCGTATACCGCAACGCAGGCGCGTGAGCAGCCGGACCCCGACATCCTGCTCCATCTCGCCACGGCCGCGCACGAGCGGCGCTGCGCGCATGTCGCGTATCGCTCAGGTGAGCGCGACAGCGAGCGCGACGTCGAGGTCTTTGGCCTGGTGCATCACTGGGGGCGCTGGTATCTGCTCGGGCACTGTCATCTGCGCCGGGCCGTGCGTGTCTTTCGGGTCGATCGGATCGTCAGCGCCGCGGTCACCGAGCGCCCGGCCAGGAAGCGGCGCCCCGGCAATGTGCTTGAGGTCGTGCTCAGTCGGTTGGCTCTCGGCGGCCCTGGTCATGCGGTGGAGGTGCTCCTCAAGACATCTCTTGCCCAGGCGCGCGATCGGGTGCCGCAGGGCGCGGCGTTGTTGGACGAAGTGCATGGCGGCGTGCAATTGCGCGCCCATGTCGAGGACCTCGACCGGCTCGCGCGGCTGCTGCTTTCGATCGGCTGCGACTTCGAGATCCGCGAGCCGGCTGAGCTACGCGCGGCGCTCCGTCGCGTTGCCCATGAAGCGCTGAGTATCGCAGCGCGATAGACAAAGCGAACGACGATGGTCGCGTAACCATCGTCGTTCGCTTTGATGGATCGTCAGCAGCCAGGGGTCAGTAGTTGATGATCACCGGGATCCCGACCTCGGCCCAGTCGTAGAGCAGCTTCGAATCGGTCACGCCGAGGATGATGCAGCCGTAGGAGACCGGGGTGCCGAGGTAGCCATCCCACAGGCGCGAGCCGTTGGGCAAGATGGGGAGCGAGTGGATGCCGTTTTGCAGCGAGCCAGCCCAGTAGATGCCAAGCCAGTCGGGCATCCAGATGCCCCAGGTGCCGCCCCAGGCGTTCGGGATCTTGTTGAGCACGCTGTACACGCCCGGGCGCGTGTCGAGGCCGGGCAGGCCGGTCGAGGCCACGAAGCTGTAGACCTCGGTCTCGCCGTCGAAGGCCCACAGGTGCTGATCGGAGATGTCGATCACGATGCGCTTGCCGGCGCTTGGGGCGGGCTCGGCGGTTGGTACGGGCGTCGCGACGGGATCGGTCACCACGGGCGTTGATGGCGCTGCAACCCCGGCGGCCGCCGGCACAGTCAGCACCTGGCCGGCGTAGATCCAGCGCGGGTTGGCGATCGCGTTGGCGGTTGCCAGGTCCTGCCAGGTGACGCCATAGACCTGGGCGATGCCGAACAGGGTATCGCCGCGCTGCACGGTATGCGTGCGCGCGGGCACGACTTCGGCCACGACGACCGGCTCAGCCGGCACGACCTCGGGTTGGGTGGGGGCGGGCGTGGGGACGGGCTCCCCGGATGGGATCAACAGGCTCTGGCCGGGGTAGATCCAGGTGCCTGCGAGGTTGTTGAGTTGCTGGATCTCGCGCCAGTCGACGTTGTGGCGCAACCCGATCTGATACAGATTGTCGCCGGGCTGGACGATGTACGTGATGGTGTCGGCCAGGGCCAGCTGCGGCACCTGCGCCAACCACAATGACAGGACCAGAACCACACTCCGCCATGTTCGTTTCATGGGCGTATCGTCCCGCAATCCCCCTGCATTCGTGCGATGGCTTTGGATGGCCTCGGTGGTGAGGCCACATGCGATCGAAGATTACTCCTCGATCAACATGAACTCTTCGGTCAGAGACTGCCACTCCGGGCGCCACAGCTTGGCCTCGGCCGAGCAAGAGCTGCAGCGGAAGATGAAGTGTGCGCGTCGGTCGCTGGCGACGTCGACCTGCCGGGCGAACGACATCGCCGCTCCGCAGGCCGGACACTCCGGTTGGGCCTCGATCTTGATATAAGGTGTATTATGCCGCATGAGAGTTCTCCGTGAAACAATTAACTGCCGAAAACGGCCCCGGCATCTGGGCATACAACCAAGTGCATCCGAGTTCGACGATGATAATTGTAGGTGATAACGGTTACAACGCAACCTAACCGGGGTAAATTTCGGTTAGAGAAATCAGGGCGCCCGGCACGCTCACCACGAGGACTCCTCGAGGACTGGCGCAGGTCAACGATCCATACACTGGTGTCAATCACGTGGATGACACCCTATGCGATCGATCCGACTCCCCCTCACGCTTGTCTTGCTCGCAACACTATCGTTCGCGTCTGAGCCGGCCACGGCCCAGACGGCGCCATCGGATGACGAGGCGTTCGTCGTCGAGATCGTCGAGCCGATCGATCTCGCCGCCTATCCAACGGTCGGCGTCTTTGTTCGGGCGCTTGACCAGACCCAGCAGCCTGTCGCGAATCTGACCGCCGCTGCGCTCGACTTCGAGGAGGATGGGCGTCCGCTGAGCGCCTTTGAGCTGCAGCCGACGGCGCTCGGGCTACAGGTGGTCTTTGTGGTCGATGCCGGGGCGCAGCCCGGTCGGGCCGGCGAGACCGGCCAGGCTACGCTCGAGGAGGCTCGCGCCGCGATCCGGCTGTTTGCCACCGAGTACATGCGCCCAGGCGATAGCACGGCGATCTGGGCCATGGACTCTGGCGCTGCGGTGGCCGTGCAGACGCCGACCGGCGTGGCGGCCGATGTGGTCGCGGCGCTCGACGTATTCACCCTGCAACCCACCGATACGATCACGCCGGCGATCACGGCAGCGCTCGACTCGTTTGCGGCCAGCGGAGCCGGGGCGTCGCGGCAACGACTCCTCGTTGTCCTCTCCCCGGGTTGGTCCGAGAGCCCCGATCCCACATTGACTGAGCGGATCGACTCGAGCGGCGTGCAGGTGTACGGCGTGCTGACACGGCGTGGCCTCGATCTGAAGTCGGGTCTCAACACGCTCGTGACCCGGCTGGCACGGCCTGGCCTCTTCCTCCACTACACGGGCCCGCAGGCGGTGCGCAGTCTGTACGGCGCCTGGGCCGCCGGGCGTGAAGGCTATCGGCTGACCTACGTTTCACCCTCCGCCGCCCCGGGTCGACATCAAATCGGGCTGCGCCTGCGGGGGAGCGCCGAGGGCGCCGCGAGCGCTGCTTACCTGGCGCCTGTGCCGGCCGGGCCGCGGATCGTGTTCACCTCACATCAGGCGGGCTTCCAGGCGGGGCGCCTCGCGAGCGAGCTGATCGGCGTGGCCGTGACGACCGCCCCGGGCGAGCCCGTGATCGACCGCGCTGAGCTGTTTGTCAACGATGCGTCGCAGGGCGTGCTCGAAGGCCCGGGGCCGTATGCGTGGGCGTGGGATCCGGCGCCCTACGGCGATCTGCTTGCCACCGAGGGTGAGAGCGCCGGCGCCGTCGAGCTGCGGGTGCAGGTGACCGACGCGACCGGCCAGACGACGACGACCACGCTGCGCGGGCAGGCGATCTACGCGAGCATCGATGCGTGCACAGCGTATCGGGGTTTCCCCGCCGTCGGGCGTTCGCTGTACGCCGCCTGTCGTTCAACTGGCCTGACACCGCCCGTGGTGTTCGTGCTGCTCCTGCTGCTTGTCGTCTTTGGCGTGTTGCTCTGGCTCTGGCGGAATCGCGGGGCGGTGACGAGCGCCGGGCAGCAGATGGGCCGCCGCCTGACGGATGTCTATCGACGGCTGACGCGCGCCGGCGGCCGCCGGACGCCGCTTGCGTATCTGGATGTGATCGAGGGCCTTGAGCCCGGCGCGCGCAATAGCTTCGACCTCTTTGGTCAGACCCCGGTTGGCCGCTCGCACGATTACGCCGAGCTGTGCTTCCATGCCGAGCGTCAGCGCAGCCCGATCAGCGGCCTGCACTGCACGGTGCACGAGGACGAGGGGGGCCAGGGCTGGTCGATCGAAGACGAGGACAGCACAAACGGGACTTACGTCAACGGGGTGCGTCTGCCGGGGCTTGGCCAGCGGCTGGCGCTGCATGACGGCGACGTGATCGAGCTGGCTCAGGTCGAGCGCGGCGGGTTGAAGTTCCGCTTTCGGCTGGCGGCCGCGGCACGGGCCGAGCCCGGCGCCGCCTCGTCGGCTTCCGCCGGTCGCGTAACGCGCTCAAGCGCTGGCCGTGAAAC
>DKKP01000034.1 GCA_002455335.1 Anaerolineales bacterium UBA6663
CGAACGCCAGCGTCAGGGCGCCCAGGCCAAGCACAGCCACGGCGCCGATGCCTGCGGGGATCACCCAGCCCGGACGGCCGGCAACCGCAGGGCCTGGTTCACGGGCGACCGGCGTCTGCGCCAGACGGGTGGCGTTGGCGTCCGGCGCGCCGGGCGCACCCGTGGTCGGTTCTTTGGCGATCAGGGTCGGCGCGTTGAGCGGATCCTGCGCGACGACTGTGGCCTGGAGCTCGTAAGCCGGTTCGTCGTCCGTTTGACCCAGCAGGGCGCGCTTGAAGGACTGGGCATCGGCGAAACGTTCTGCGGGTTTGAGCGCGAGCCCGCGCAGGAGCGCATCGGCGATATGTCGCGGCAACTCAGGCGCGAACACCTCAGGCCGCGGGAGCTCCGCGTTGTTGAGCAGCCGTTCCATGCTGTCAGGCGGTGTGCGCCCGGTGATCGTGGCGTACAACGTGGCCGCAAGCGCGTACAGGTCGCTGCGCCCATCCGTGCGCCCCATGCCGTATTGCTCGGGGGGGGCATAGCCCGGCGTGAGGGCGATGGCCGCTGTCGTGGTTTTCGAGTCGCTGCCCGCAGCCTTGGCGATCCCAAAATCCACGAGAATCGCCTGATCGCCCGGGGCAAGCCGGATGTTTCCGGGCTTGATATCGCGATGCACCACAGGCGGCGTGCGCCCGTGCAGATAGCTCAACGCGTCGCAGATCTGGGCGCCCCAGCGGATCACGTCGGCTACGGGGACAACGCCTGTCGTGGCCAGTCGCTCGCGCAGATCCTGTCCTTCGACGAAATCCATGACCAGATACTGCTGGCCGCTCAGAATGAAGTGATCTGTGACGCGGGGCAGGTTGGGATGGCGGAGCGTCGCTAGGAGCGTGGCCTCGCGTTTGAAGAGCCGCTCGCTCTCGGGGGAGGCGTTGAGATTCTCTTTGACCGCCACAGCGGTGCCAAGGTTCTCGTCAACGGCCAGGTAGACGGCGCCCATGCCGCCCTGACCCAGGATCCGTTCGATCCGATAGCGTCCGCCGAGTAGGGTGCCAGCTTCGAGCGACATAAGCTTTGCTATTTTAGGACAAGTTGGGCTAACCGCCCGTGGGAATCGGTTGGGATCAGGTCGCGGCTTTTGCGATCACCGCGCGACCCGCATATAATGAAACAAAACGTCGTAAAAAAGTCGTTAATCCTGTGGGGTGTCAGTTCCGCAAGGTGCTGTGAGGTATACGATAGAGCCGCTTATGTCTCTTCCGCGCATCCTGGCCCGATTGGCGGCGACGGCGATCCTGGCGATGGTGCTGCTTCTGGCAGCCGGGCTGGGGGCGACCGGCGCTGCTGTGGCGCAGCCCGGCACCAACCCGTTACGTCTGATTGTGCACCGGGTCGAAGGGCCCGAGGAGGTCACGACCGAGATCGTGCCCGGGTTGCGCGTCCGGGTCCGCTTCTCGGTCTTCGACGACGTCAAGGGTCAACCCGTCGCGGCCAAGGAGGGCGGCGGCACTGACGAGGGACAGCCCGCGCGTCTGATCGTGGACGGCGTCACCTACGAGCGCACGGCGACGACGTTCAACGAAGCGTCGACGGTTGTCATGCTGGTCGACAATAGCGCGACCTTCGCCCCGTTCAGCCAATCCAAGAACTACGAGTTGATCCGCGAAAAGACCGCCGAGGCGCTGAAGTCATTCGGGGCCAAGTACGTATCGGTCTTCGCTTTCAACAACCTCGAGACGCGGTTGACCGACTACACGTTGAGCGTCGATGAGGCTGTCAACGCGCTCAAGAAGCTCCGGCCCGTGAGCCAATCACGGGCGTGTCTGCTGCAGGCCACGAACAGCGTCGTGAACGATTTGGCGAACTGGGAAGGGACCTCGCGCAAAGTGCTTGTCATCGTCACAGGCAGCACCGATACCTGCGGCGGCGTCGAGCTCTCGGCCCTGGCCCAGTCGGCGCGCGACAAGGGGATCGAGATCTATGCAGTCGCCATCGACGGCTACGCGGCCAGCGACAGCGAGCTCAATGCGATCGCCGGCCCGACCGGCGGCGTCGTCGAGAGCCAGACCGTCGAAATCGGCCAACTCAACATCTCATTCGATCGTGTCGTCGGCGTCGTCAAGAACCAGTGGCAGACCGATTTCGTGATCTACCCGCTTCAGGGCGAGAAGACGCTTGAGCTCGAGGTGCCCTTCGGCGCCCTGGACGTCGCCCGCGGCGCGTTGCCCGAGCCGATCCTCGTCCCCCGCGACTACCCACCGCCGCCCCGCGTGAGCATCCCGGTGCAGCCCGAGGTAACGGCCCGCCAACTCAAAGTCGATCTCCAATTTGAGAACGCTACGTTGATCCGTGCGCTCAAGGTCGACATCATCGACAAGGGAACATTGCGCACCTCGTATTCGCAGGTGATCACCGAGACCGTCAGTGACCAGCTTCTGCTGCAATGGCCCGCGGGTGCGCTCGAGACCGGGCGGACCTACGAGTTGCGAATCACGGCGCTCAGCGCCGAAGGGCTGCCCTTCCCGAACGGGCAGGGCGTGGTCGAATTCAACTTCGACCCGGCGCCGCCGGTCGTCGCCGCGCGTGTATTGAGCACCCCGACGCTCGAGGACCCCACGATCGGGTTGACGGTAACCGTCGGGAATGTCTTTGACCTTGGCGGGATCCAGCTGTTGCTGCGCAACGACAAGATCCAGCCGCCGCAGGTGATCACGTTCACCCAGGCGGCGCCCGATGGCCCCTTTGTGCTTCCAGTGCCCGAGACCTTGCCCACGGGCGAGTACGTGGTGATCGTGGTCGCTGTCGATTCGACGGGCAACGCGCTGGCCGAGTCTGCACCGCAGCCGCTGACCCTCACTGCGCCTTCGGCGATCGCGCGTTTGATCTTCTGGCTGCAACAAAACCCGCTGGTTACGGGCGGGATAGGGCTGCTGGGCTGTCTGGCGGTCGTGGGGCTCGTCGCCCTGACGGTCGGCGTGGTCGTGGCCCGTCGGCGGGGCCAGATCCGGGCCGTCGACATTGCGTTGCCCGAGCGCGCCCAGGTGCAGGCGCCACAGACCGAGTCGCTTGTTGTGAACCGACCGGCCGCGAGCGGCCGGTCGCCGGAGCGTAAGCCTGCGGCCCGGTCGGCCAAGCCGCCTGCCGATGCGGCGTCAGCGCAGCACACCATGATCAGCCGGGTGATGAAGCGCCGCCGACCCGTGCTGGAGTTGACGATCGCCGAGCCTGCCACCCTGACCTTCCGCGCCGAGGTTACCAAGACCCCGTTCACGGTGGGGCGTAAAGCCGGTTGCGACGCCGTGCTTCCGGTCGAGGCGACCAGCGGCGTCTCTGGCGAGCACCTCAAGCTGGTCTACATCGGCGACCAATGGATGGCACTGGATGAGGGTAGCTCTTACGGCAGCCTGATCGATAACGTCGAGGTGCCCAAGGGTCAGCCGACACCGCTTCATGACGGCTCGCTGCTCGGTCTTGGTCCGCGGGTCAAGCTCAAGGTCCGTATCAAGTCGTCATAAAGCTCACGGCGCCGTGTTCCCGGCTTGGCCGGGACAAACTTCCCTGCGAGGCGGGAACCTGTCCCATGACATCAGGACGGGCGTTCAGTTATCGTGAGAGCAGCAAGTCCGTGTCCGTCACCAGGAGCCGGCCATGACGCACCCGCGTGTTCGCGCTAACCACGATGAATTGAGCCAGATCGCCCGCCAGTTCGAGACCGAGCGGGCGGCCGTACAGAAATCCACCACTGCGCTCCAGCGCGCTATGGAAGTCCTTGAAGGCGGTGACTGGATCGGCAAGTCCGCCAAGGCCTTCTATGGCGAGATGAACGGCTCGGTCTTTCCAGCCCTGAAGCGCCTCGAGCGCGCGCTTGAGAAATCGGGCCGCACAGTCACTCGGATCGCCCAGTTGCTACGCGGCGCCGAAGGCGATGCAGCCCAGGTGCTTGACGGCTCAGACGTCGACAGCAATGGGTCGGGAGGCGCTGGCGGCGGTGGGGCTGCGGGTAGCGGTGGTGCGTCGAGTGGCGACGGCGGCTCGGGAAGCGGTGGCTCGGGTGGCGGGAGTGGCTCCGGGAGCGGTGGCGGCTCGGGTGGCGAGAGCGGTTCTGGAAGCGGCGGCGGCTCGGGCAGTGGCTCGGGTGGCGGTGAATCGGGAAGCGGTTCCGGCGGCCGAAGTGGCTCGGGCACTGGTGGCGGTTCGGGGTCTGGCAGTGGCTCGGGCAGCATGGATGACCTGGCCGGCCAACTGGCCGATGCGGTCAATGACAACCTTTTGGGCCAGATCGGCGATGTCGTCGACAACATTGGCGACCTTGTCGGCGATCTGACGGGTGAGGCCGGCGCTGGCGATTCCGGCGGCAGCGACTCCGGCGGCGAGGGCGGCGCGGATGGCGGCGGCGATGAAAGCCTGCCCTCAGATGCCGATGTGGCGGATCAGGTCGATGATCTGGGTGGCGATATCCTCGATGGCGCAACAAGCGGCTCGATCGATGGCGGCGGCCTGACAGAAGAGCTGGGCAGCATCGGCGACGACATCCTTGATGGTGGCGACTCTTCCGGCGGTGGCTCCGATTTCGACAGCTCTGCTTCCAGCGGCTCGATGGGTTCTGGCAATGGGCGCAACATCTTCGACGAGGTCGAGCGCCTTGTGAACGAGGGCGACTACGGTTCCGACAGTGGGTCGGGCGGCGGTGGCGGCGGCTCGAGCGGCGGTGGGGGCGGCGGCTCGGGTGGCGGTGTG
>DKKP01000014.1 GCA_002455335.1 Anaerolineales bacterium UBA6663
AAGGGTGGAGCGCGGTGCAACGCACCGCGCTCCACCCTTCACGCTCTCCTACTTTTCGTACACCCAGCGCTCGCCGTCGCGCGACCAGCTGACGAACTCCTCGGGACCAAACCACAATGCCAATTCCTGCGCCGCGGTCTCAGGGCCGTCGGACGCGTGGATCAGGTTCCGGCCGATCTCCAGGCCGAAGTCGGCGCGGATGGTGCCCGGAGCGGCAGCTGTCGGGTTAGTGGCGCCGACCGTTTGCCTGACCGCCTCGATCGCCTTGTTCCCCTCGACGGCCAGAACCACCACAGGCGAGCTGCTGATATAGCTGACCAGGCCGTCGTAGAACGGTTTGCCCTGATGCACGGCGTAATGCCGGGCCGCAAGCTCGGGGCTGACCGACTGCATCTTCATCGCGACCAGACGCAGGCCGCGGCGCTCGAGGCGGCCGAGGATCTCGCCGACCAGCCCGCGTTGAACGCCGTCGGGCTTGATGATAACCAGTGACTTTTCCATCTGTTGAAGTGCCTTTCTTGGACGAGTGACGTAAGCCCGCGCATTTTAGCAGAGCTTTACGCCCGATGTGGCGGATGTGGCCGATGACGTCTGTGTGGCACCGGAGGCCACGGCCATGGCATTGTCCTCGCAGGAACTGGATGTTCAGATCGGGCCCTATCGCATCGCCAACCTGATCGGTCGCGGCAGCATGTCGGACGTCTTTCGCGGGATCCATACGCTGACCGGACAGCCGGCGGCCGTGAAGATCATGTTCCCGCACCTGGCCCACAACCTCGACGTGGTGCACCGCTTCGAGCGCGAGGTCGAGGCCATGCGGCGCCTCGATCACCCCGCGATCAGTCGCCTCTTCGGCACCTACGAACACGATGGCCGGCGTTGTCTGGCGCTCGAATTCCTGGCCGGGGGGACGCTCGAGGAGCACCTAAAAGCCGCGCGCGAAGACGATGGGCGGATGTCGGTCGGGCACGTGTTGACCTGGCTGGCGCCGATCGCCGATGCCCTCGATGTGGCGCACAAGCTGGGCGTGGTCCATCGCGATCTCAAACCCGCCAACATCCTGTTTCGCTCGGGCGATCTGGCCTCGGCCGTGCTGACCGACTTCGGCCTGGCGCAGGTCAGCGACTCGTCGCGGCTGTCGCATTACGGCGGCCTGGTCGGTACGCCGGCCTATATCTCGCCCGAGCAGGCCCGTGGGCTCGATTGCGATGGGCGCAGCGACATCTACGCCCTGACCGCCATCGTGTACGAAGCGCTTGTCGGCCAACCGCCGTTTGGCGGGGCCACGATGAGCGTGGTGATGAAGCATATCAGCGAACCACCTCCCTTGCCGCGTGCGCTGGGCGTTGACCTGCCGGCCGCGGTCGAGCAGGTCTTACTCAAGGGGCTGGCGAAGGAGCCCGGCGATCGCTACCCGACGGCCAGCCTGTTCCTGCGTGCGTTGCGCGCCGCGGCCGATCAGCGCGACCCGGCCGGACAGACCGAAACGACAGTGCCCGTCTCGGCGCAGAGCGGTGCCGCGCGGGGCGAGGCAACCTCGACGCCGCGACGGCTGTGGGTCGGTTCGCGAACCGCGTCCTCGTCTGGGGCGCAGTCGGTCGAGGCCCCGTCGCCGTCCGATGAACCCTCAGGCCGGACCAAGCTCCTGGCCCTTTCGGGTCTGGCTGTCGTGCTCGCCGTGTTGGTCTGGTGGGCCTGGACCGAATTCTCGAAGCCGCCCGAGATGCCGGCCTCGGCGCCGCGATTCTCCGTCGGCTCGAACGTGATTGTGTCGGTGCCGAACGAGGCGAGCACCAGCGTGACACGCGGCTGCCCGGGTGTGGTCTGGACTGGCGTGCTGGGCCTGGCTACGGACGGCCAAAGGACCCGGGTGCTCGATCGCCAGGTGTGCAGTGGCAACTGGTGGTACCTCGTGCGGATCTCCGAGCGCGCCACAGAGGATTGGGATGGGACCGGCTGGATCGACGGCCGCTTTTTGAGGTCACGCTGATGGATTACGCCCTCGAATCACCGCAAATCGTGCTTTCGACCCGCCAGGCCGCGGCGCGTTGTCGCGTCTCGACCGAGACGATCCGCCGCTGGATCCGGTCGAAAGGCTTACCGGCCTACAACACCGAGTTGGGATTAAAGATCCGTATACGCGCCGTCGATCTCGAGGCCTTTGCCGCCCGTCACAACATCCTGCTCGTCGAGACCGGGCCGATCGATGCGTTTTAGCTTTTGGGGCGATTTTCCGTCGCCTTCACAGTCGATTTATAGAACCGTCCTAACCAAAATGCTACAGTGAGCGCCAAGAAGGTGCCATCATGCAGATCACGTTCGATATCGCAGACGACGAACTCCAGGTTTTCATGCCCGAGGCCGAAGAACAGCTGAAGAAGCTGGAAGACGGCTTGATGCAATTGGAGCGTTCGGGAGCCGATGACGATCTCCTCCAGGTGATCTTCCGGGCGGCCCATACGCTCAAGGGCGCCGCGGGCGCCATCGGCCACGTCCGGATGACCGAGTTGACGCATTCGATGGAGACCGTTCTGGACGGTCTGCGAAAAGGGCAGTACGCGCCGCGGCCCGCGATGATGGACGCGCTTCTGGCCGGGCTCGATGCGCTGCGGCTGCTCCTTGAAGAGGTGGTGTCGCACGAAGTCAGCGACGTCGATCACAAGGCGCTTGTCGAAGCGCTCGAAGTGGCCACAGACACTGGCGTGGGCGCTCAAGCTGCCCAACCGGTCGAACCTGTCGTCGCCGCGGCGCCAGTGGCGGTTGGCGCCGGATGGCAGGTCGTCGTCGATATCGACCCGGCCAGCGTTGCTTCTGCGGCCCGCGCGCTGCAGATCATGATCACGCTGCAGGGGCTTGGCACGTTGAATGGGCATACCCCGAGCCAGGCCGACATCGAGGCCGCCAAACCCTGCTCGCGCTTTGTCGGCGATCTGGTCACCGAGAAAGGCGCCGCCGAGATCGAGCAGTCGTTGGGCTGGGTCTCGGATGTGACACGCGTTCTTGTCCTTGGCGCCGGCCAGCCGATCCCAGAAGTCGCGGCGCCCCCGACCGTTGCGGCTACCCCGGTTGCCATGCCTGAGCCCACGCCCGTCAAGGTGCGCCCGGCCGAGTCGGCGCCCAAACCCGGCGCCGCCAAACCCGCGGCGGCCGAACAGACGATCCGCACCACGATCGAGCGGGTCAACACGTTGATGAACCTCACAGGTGAGTTGATCACCGACCGCAATCGCCTGGCGCAGATCCGCTCCAACCTTGAGCCCAAGCTGCGCGGCGACAGCCTCTACGAAGACCTTGTGCAGACGACCCAGCACCTCGCGCGGATCACCGATCAGCTGCAGGAAGAGGTGATGCGGATCCGGATGCTGCCGATCTCGACCGCGTTCAACAAATTCCCGCGCCTTGTGCGCGACCTGGCCAAGGCGACTGGCAAACAGATCGACTTGCAGATGCGCGGTGAAGACACCGAGCTCGATCGGACAGTGATCGAAGCGATCAGCGACCCGCTGATCCACCTGGTGCGGAACTCGGTCGATCATGGGCTCGAGACCCCTGAAGACCGGATCGCGGCCGGCAAGGTCGCCACCGGCACCGTGTTGCTCACGGCTCGCCACGAGGAAGGCCGGATCATCGTGACCGTCGAGGACGACGGGCGTGGCATCAACGTCGAGGCGGTCAAGGCCAGCGCGGTGCGCAAGGGCCGTTTGACCGAGGCCGAGGCGGCGGCGATGTCGAACGACGAAGCGATCAATCTGATCTTCGAATCGGGCCTGTCGACCGCCCGCAATGTCTCGAACATCTCGGGGCGCGGCGTGGGGATGGACATCGTGCGCTCGAACATCGAGCGCCTGAACGGCTCGATCGCGATCGACACGAAACCCGGGCAGGGCACTGTCTTCAGCGTCTCGCTCCCGCTGACGCTGGCGATCGTGCCGGCGCTGCTGGTCAAGGTCTCGGACAACACGCTGGCTGTGCCGCTGCCGAGCGTGGTCGAGGCGCTGCGGGTGCCCAAGGAGCAGATCAAGAAGGTGAACGGACGCCCCGTGATGCGGCTGCGCGAGCGCGTGCTGCCGATCGTTTACCTCGGCGATGTGCTGGCCCTCAACGGCGGTCAGCGCAAACCGCGCGCCCAGGAATACGTGGTCGCAGTCCGCTGGGGCAAGCTTGAGATGGGCATCGCTGTCGATCGGTTGATCGGCGAACAGGAGCTTGTGATCAAGACCATCAGCTCGCTGATCGGCGACACACCCGGGACGGCCGGCGCCGCGATCCTTGGCGATGGGCGTGTGGCCCTGATCGCCGATGTGCCCGGGCTTTTTCGGCTTGGCGGCGCGTAAGCAGGGGGCAAGATAGTGATCATGAACACGGACGATAACCTCAAGCTCTTTCTCGAGACGACCGGCATCCAGGGCTTCCAGCATGCGGCGGAAGGCCTCTCCGGGATGCTTGGCGAGCAGATCACGCCGACCCGACCGGCCACGCGGATGGTGCCGCTGGTCGAAATCCCGAATGTGCTTGGCGGGCCCGAGCGCGAGGCCGTGGGCATCTATCTGCAATCCGAGGGCGACCTTGTGGCGCAGTTTGTGCTCGTCTTGCCCTTCGAGAAGGCCTGCGAGTTGGTCGATCTGGTGATCGGCGAACCTGTAGGCACGACAAAGGTCCTGGGCTCGATGGAGCGCTCGGCGCTGGGCGAGATCGGGAACATCACGACCGGGTACTTTCTCAACCGGGTGGCCACGATCATGCATTGGGATGCGCGTCCGAGCCCGCCGGCCGTGATCGTCGACATGGTTGGCGCGATCCTCAATGTGGTCACGGCGACCGTGGCGGGCATCAGCGACGAGGTGTTGATGCTGCAGGGTACGTTTGTGCGCGCGGGTCGCGAGGTCGAGGTGATGTTCTGGATCATCCCGGACGCGAACTCGCTCGACATGTTCAAGGACGCCAGGAGCTGAAATGGCCGATCAAGCACTGCCCGTTGGGCTGGGCGAGATCAAGATCAGCAACAGCCCTGGCGACGTGCTGGTGGCGTACGGGCTTGGCTCGTGCGTCGGGGTCGGCATGTACGACCCGGTGGCCAAAGTCGCTGGCATGCTGCATGCGGTCTTGCCGCAGAGCCTGAACGGCACCGAGCAGGTGCCCGGTAAGTTCGTGACGACCGGGGTGCCGAAGTTGATCGAGGAGATGGAGAAGGCCGGGGCGTTGCGCAGCCGTCTGCAGGTGCGGATGGCCGGCGGGGCCAACATGCTCACGGCGCCGGGCGCCAAGCAGGCCTTCAACATCGGCGAGCGGAATGTCTTGCAGGCGCACACGACGCTCGACACGCTGCGGATGCGCTTGCAGGCCGAAGATGTTGGCGGCACAGTCGGCCGAACCGTTCGGCTGTTCGTCAACGATGGACGGATGACGGTCAAAGCCCTGGGTAGCCAGGAGAAGGCGCTGACGTGAACGGCTGCGGCCTGACGACAGCGAAACTGACGTTGTGATGGAGGGTTGAACGATGGCGAAGATTCTGGTTGTAGATGACGCGGAGTTCCTGCGCGTGCGCATCACAAAGATGCTGACGGGCAACGGTCATGAAGTCGTCGAGGCCGACAACGGCGCGAAGGCTGTGGCCAAGTATCGCGAGAACCGGCCCGATGCGGTTCTCATGGACGTGACCATGCCCGAGATGGACGGCCTGGCCGCGCTCAAAGAGATCCGCAGCGGCGATCCGAACGCGCGGGTGGTCATGCTCACGGCGCTGGGTCAGGAGTCGGTCGTGCTCGAGGCGATCAAATCGGGCGCGCGCGACTTCGTGGTCAAGCCTTTCGAGCCCGATCGCGTGCTGGCTGCCCTGAAGCGCGCCCTGGCCTGAGGCCTACCCGCTCATGATGGCCACACGAGCTGCTGAGGCGCCGCCCGCGGCGAACGGCACGATCCGGGTGCTTGTGGTCGATGATTCCGCGTTTATGCGGTTCACGATCTCCAAGTATCTGAATGAAGCTGCCGGGATCCAGGTGGTGGCCAGCGCGCACGATGGGGAAGAGGCATTGACGTTGATCGCACGGCATCAGCCGGATGTGGTGACGCTGGATGTCGAGATGCCCCGGATGGATGGTCTGACCGCGTTGCGGCAGATCATGGCGACCGCGCCGCGCCCGGTCGTGATGCTCAGCTCACTGACGGGCGAGGGCGCGACCGAGACAGTCCAGGCGTTGACGCTTGGGGCAGTGGATTTCGTCACAAAGCCGGCTTCGCGCGCCAACGTCGCCGGGGTGATGGAAGAAGTGGTGGCGAAGGTCCGGGCAGCGGCCCGGGTCAAGGTTGGGCGGTTGATGCGCCCGGCTGTCGTCGCCCCGCCGTCGCCGCCGCAGACGAACAAGGCGACGCGCGATCTACGCAACACCGATCGGGTGGTTTTCATCGGCTCCTCGACGGGCGGGCCGCGCGCGCTGCAGACTGTGATGCAAGGCCTGGCCGCAAACCTGCCGGCGGCCGTCGTGATCGTCCAGCACATGCCGGCCGGTTTCACGCGCTCGTTGGCCGAACGACTGGATGGTCTCTCGGGCTACCACGTGCGCGAGGCGCGACCGGGCGATACGCCGCAGGTCGGGCTGGCGCTGCTGGCGCCCGGCGGCTTTCACTTGCAGTTCGACGCCGAGGCGCGCGCGACGCTCAACCAGAACCCCCCGGTTCAGGGTGTTCGCCCGGCGATCGATGTGACTCTGACGTCGCTCGTGCCGCACTATAAGGCGCGGCTTGTGACGGCGATCCTGACCGGCATGGGCCACGACGGCACGGCCGGCTCGACCGTAGTCCATCAGGCGGGTGGACACGTGATCGCCGAAGACGAAAGCACCTGCGTGGTCTGGGGGATGCCCCGCAGCGTCGCCGAGGCGGGCGTGGCCGACGTGATCGCGCCGTTGCCCGACATCGCCCGCGCCATCGAGCGCGCGGTGCGCCGCTGAAAAGGAAGATTGGGACATGGATCTCGAGACGTACGCGACAGTCAAGCGCAACATCCGCACCCTGCTCGACATCGACCTGGACTACTACAAGGACGAGCAGATGCGGCGCCGTCTTGACGCGTGGTTGGTGCGCTCCGGCCGCAAGACGTGGCCCGAGTACTTCAGCGCGATCAAGGGCTCTGAACCCGATATCGCAAAGCTGCGTGATTACCTGACGATCAACGTCTCGGCCTTCTTCCGCGACCCTGACCGCTGGGCCTATTTGCAGGAGGCCATCATCCCGCTCGTGCTCAAGGGCCGGCAGGCGCTCTCGGCGGGCACGCTCGGCGCCAAACTGCGCATCTGGAGCGCGGGTTGTTCGATCGGTCTCGAGCCCTACAGCCTGGCGATGATGCTCGAGGAGCTCGGCCACGGCGGGCGCTACGAGATCGTCGCGACCGACCTCGATCGCGGCGCTCTGGCGAAGGCCAAAGCCCGCGGGCCGTTCTCGGCTGACGACACGGTCAACGTCAGCGCGTCGTTCAAGAGCAAGTATTTCGAGGCCGGCGGCCCGCCCTTCAAGGTCGTCGATCGGCTCCAGCGCCGGATCTCGTTTAGCGAGCACAACCTTGTGACGATGCCGCCTGCAGGCACCGGCTTCGACCTCGTGTTGTGTCGCAACGTCGTCATCTACTTCACCGAGCCGGCCAAGGCTGAGCTGTATCGCAAGTTCTACGACAGCCTGCGGCCGGGTGGGGTGCTGTTCGTCGGCGGCACCGAGGTCGTCTCGCAGGCCGCTCAGATCGGGTTCAAGAGCGCTGGGATCTCGTTCTACCAGCGCCCAGAGGCGTCATGACCGTTCAAATCGGCAAGCCCCTCACGGCGGAAGAGGCCCTTCAGCGTATCGGCGAGCTGCCGCCGCTGCCGGCCGCCGCCTACAAGGCTCTTGAGCTGATCCGCAATCCGCGTTCCGACGCCAGCGCGTTGGCTCGGGTGCTCTCGATGGATCAGGCGTTGGCCGGATTGGTGTTGCGCTGGGCGAACTCGGCCTTCTTCGGGCTGCGGCATCCGGTGACGACTGTCCAGCACGCCATCGTCTATCTCGGCAATGGCACGGTGCAGAACCTGGTGATCGCGGCCTCTGTGGCGTCGCTCTTCAATCGACCTGTGCCAGGCTACGGGCTCGAGCGCGGCTCGCTGTGGAAGCACGCGGTCGGCATGGCCACGGCGGCGCGTCTGGCGGCCGCCAAGCTCGGGCGCGCGACGATGGAAGAGGCGTACAACGCAGCGCTTCTGGCCGACATCGGCAAGCTGGCCTATGAGCTGTTGCTGCGCGACGTCGAGCTGGCGC
>DKKP01000205.1 GCA_002455335.1 Anaerolineales bacterium UBA6663
CCACGGCCGCCGAGGCCAACGCGACCATCACGGTCAACGGCAATGCCGTGGCCTCCGGCGCGGCCTCGGGCGCCATCGCCCTGAGCGTCGGTTCCAACACGATCACGACCGTGGTCACGGCCCAGGACGGCACGACCACCAAGACCTACACGGTCACCGTCACCCGCGCGCCGTCGAGCAATGCCGACCTGAGCAACCTCCAGGTCGCGCCTGGGACGCTCGATCCGGCTTTCGATCCTGACACGCTCGAGTATTCGGTCGCGGTCTCCAACAGCGTGACCTCAGCGTCGGTCATCGGCACGACCGACGACCCGAACGCAACGATCGCCATGTTGCTCAACGGCGATCCGCTTGGCGTGATCGTCAGCACCGTCGAGGGCGCCTCGGCGCCGCCAAATGTCCCATTGGCCGTCGGCGCCAACGTGGTCACGATCGTGGTGACGGCCGAGGACGGCGTGACGACTCGCTCATACACCGTCACGATCAACCGCGAGGGCGCGGCGAACGCCGACCTCAGCGATCTCAACGACGACCTTGGCGGCCTGTTGCCGGATTTCGCGCCGGATGTGTTCGAGTACGACGTGCAGGTCAGTTGGAACGCTGGAAGCCTGACCTTCCAGCCGACAAGCTCGGACCCGAACGCCACGATCCTGGTCAACGGCGCCCCTGTGACGTCGGGGACGAACTCGGGCGAGATCGCCCTCCATCAAGGGAGTAACGTGATCACGGTCACGGTCATCGCCGAAGACGGCGTGACGACCCAGACCTATACCATCACGGTGTTCCGACCTTACGCGCAGCTCATGACCTTCGTCGCCCGGTACGCGGCGTTCCCATAGCGCGGGGAGCCGGGCGCGCGCGGCGCGCGCCCGGCAGGTCATTCGGTAGACCGTCAGGGCGGCCCGGCCATCAACCGGGCCGCCCTGACGCGTTGAAGGGGGTGTCAAGCTGCGGGCTCGACCCTCAGCGCGTGGGCCTCGAGCACGCCGTCTTCGACGAACAGCCCGACCATGCCGGTCGATGCCGCGCGGGCGAGAAGATCTTGTGAATGGAAGATCAGGCGATCGTTGATCGCCGCCGAGACTGCGGGACCCGCTGTCCGGAGGGCCAGGCGACAGCGCGCGCCGACTACAGGCAGGATCTCGGCCTCAGCCAGGAGCGTACGGGCGTCATCCCGCACGCCGACCAGCCGGGCATGGTCCGCATCGATCTCGAATGCCACGAAGCGGCGCAGGCCCTCAGCGCGCACGACAAGACCACCGCGACCGCGGAGGAGCGCCAGATCGGCCGTGACGATCAGGTCCTCCCAGCCGATTGACCCACCCTGCAGGATCACGCCGCGGCCTGCAGCGTGACTGAGCCGAAGCGCGGCGTCGGGCGTGCTCTCGATCGCCTCGGCGCCCTCGATCCAGGCACGACGCCAAAGCGCGCCTGATGCGCTCGAGCGGATCAGGCTGGCGCGTGGCGCGCCCTCCCACCAGACGCGATCGACGCGCAGGCAGCCGTCGGCCGGGCTCTTGGCGCGCAACCCGAGCGCGGCCACGGGCTGGCCATCCAGATCGGGAAGCGCCCAACTCAGACGCGAGCCCGCCCCGGGCAGCACCACCATCTCGGGGCCGGCCAGTTCGTGCAACGTGTCATCCGCGCCATACACCTGGATGATCGGGCGTGCGAGGACATGCGCTGCGTTGTCGTCTGGTGCCGCGACATCCAGTTTGAGCGTCTGGCCGGCGTGGATCAGGGGACAGGCCTGCAACCGATAGCCGAAATCGACCGCGTCGAGCGGCATGAAGGTTGGCGTCAGAACAGCCAACGATTCGCCGGCCGGCAACACCGCCTCAAGTGACCGGGAGCCATGGCGACTCTTCACGACGCGATTCCTCAGCGCCGCATCGGCGAGCGTGGGTGTCGCCGTGAACCCCTGGAGGCTCTCCGGCAACTCGAAGTGGAAGGGCGCGCCGTTCTTGAAAGTCAGAGGCGCCTGGCCGCGCAGCCGATGCGCGTGGTCGACGATCTCGGTCGTCAGCTTCACGGCATCCGTGATCGAGCGGCGCCCGTCGGCGCTCGACACGTAGGCGCGATCGGCGATCGGCTCCCGCCAGACGGCGCCGATCCCGGCCAGGCCGGCGCGCAACCCAAGCAGACAGCCGACGTTGCCGGCGTTGCAATCGGTGTCCCATCCGGCGGTCGAGGCGATGTGCAGTCCCTCGTCGAAGTCGCCGCCGGAATACAACAGCGCCAACAGCACCACGCCGTGATTGGGCAGGATGTGCACCCCAGGGTTGAGAGTCGGCCCATAGGCGGCCTCGAGCGCGGCGCGAGCGTCGCGCCAATCGCCGTAGCGGGCGCGCCAGGTGGTGAGGTCATCGGCCAACCGACGGATCGCGCTATCCGCCGGGATCTCGCGCAGCCCGATCTCGAGCAACGACGGGATGTCGACGGGCTCGAAGGCCGCGGCGAGCATGGCGGCCAGCACCATCGCGCCGTGGATGGCGGCGCCATCGTGGCTGACCTGAGCCGCGGCCCGCGCGAGCA
>DKKP01000203.1 GCA_002455335.1 Anaerolineales bacterium UBA6663
AGTGGCGGGCGACGTGGCGGTCGATGAGGATGCCGTTGCCGCCCATCGTCTCGCGGGCGAGCGCGACGACGCGCCGGGCCTTCGAGGCGTTGAACATCTTGACCAGCGCGGCCTGGCCATCGGACATCTGGCCGGCGGCGCCCAGCGTGCTGAGGCGCCAGGCCAGGAGCTTCATGGCCTCGAGCTCGGCCAACATTTCGACCAGCTTGGCCTGGATGAGTTGAAAGCCCGCGATCGGCCGGCCGAACTGTACCCGGCTCTTGGCGTAGGCCAGCGCGTATTCGTAAGCGGCCTGGGCGTGGCCCACAGCGGACCAGGCGACCCCGGCGCGGGTCGTGGCCAGCACGCGCGCGACATCCTTGAACGAGCGGCAGCGCTCGAGCTTGTTGGCGATGGGCACGCGGCAATCGGTGAGCACGATATCGGCATTGGGCAACGCCCGCAGGGCGAGCTTGTGCGCGATCTTGGTCGCCATGAAGCCCGGCGTGCCCTTGTCGACGACGAAGGCACCCACCTGCCCGGTCTGATCGTCCTGGGCGTAGATGATGAGGATGTCGGCGAAGGTGGCGCCGCCGATCCAGCGCTTGGCGCCGTTGAGCACGTAGCCGTCGCCGTCGCGGCGGGCCGTGGTCGTGATGTGCGCGGCATCGGAGCCGATGTTGGGCTCGGTCAGGCCGAAGGAACCGACCAACTCGAGCTTGGCCATGGCCGGGAGCCAGCGCTGTCGCTGTTCCTCGGACCCGAGCTGGTAGATCGACTGCATGGCCAGGCCCGTGGTGACTCCGAAGAGCGTGGCCAGCGAGCCGTCGCCGCGCGTGAGCTCATATTGCAGCACGCCAACGATCAGGGGCGAAAGCCCCGGGCAGCCATAGCCCTGGATGGTGCCGCCGCCGATCTCGAGCAAGGCCAGCTTCTTGAACAGGTGAAGCGGCGTCTCGTCGCGCTCCCAGTACTCGCCGATGGTTGGCACGATCTCGGCATCGACGAAGGCGCGCACCCGATGCCGCAGCGCGCGCTCCTCGACCGTCAGCAGCCCGTCGAGGTCGAAATAGTCGTGCGCGGCATCGAGCACGCGTGCCGGTGAAACCCCGGCTCCGGGCGACGACATGGCCGCACCGGTTACAGCGTCTGCAGATGCTTCTGATGGCGTTGTCGCAATCGGACGTTTGAATTTCAGCATCTTGGCCTTTCACACCCACCCCACGGCCAGCCAGGCCTTCAACAGGTCTTCGACCGCGCGGGTGGCAAGCAGGATGGCACGCTTCTTTCCGCCAGGCATCTGGCGCGCCAGAGCCAGCGCCGCGATGCCATGCAGGGTCGACCACAGGATGGTGACCGCGTCTTCGAGATCGACGATCATCACGCGCCGTGCATCGGCCCAGGCGGCGAGCGCCACACGGGCCTCGGCCAGAGCCAGGGCGCCGGCTTCGCGATAGTCGGAGGCGTCGACGGGCACGCCGGTCAGGCCGTGCATGGCCTCGTACAGGTCGCGTTCGCCCCAGGCGAAGTTGCAATAGGCGCGCGCCAGGTCGACCGCCGCAGCCTCGGGGTCGGCGACGCGTGCCCGAGCGGCGCGCAGACGCTCGGCCAGGGTGTGATAGCCAAGCCGGGCCAGCTCGGCGACCAGCGCGGCCTTGTTCTCGAAGTGGGTGTAGAGCACGGGCAGGCTGTATTCGATGCGCTCGGCCAGCCGGCGCATGGTCACGGCCTCCCAACCTTCANNGGCGGGTCTGCTGCCGCTCCCGATCACGCCGGGTCGCCAAAGGGGCCTCGCCTAACGTCATTCAGAATTTATAACATTGTTATATTTCAAGAGTCAAGTAGTCGTATTCGTCGGGCGAGGCAAACGAAATGACCCGCCCCGACCAGCAAAGGGCCGCGTACACAAATCAGTAAAAGAAGGCCTGCCGTGATACCGCGGTATGCCACGCGGGCTGGGTTGGGCTAAGCGCCGGCGCCCGTTGTCCGGCGGCGGTGGAGGCCGCGAACCCGCGTGATGGGGAGCACAAACAGGATACCGGTATCGGGCTCGTCGAGCGAGCCGGTGACCGCCTCGGTGGCCGCGATCAGGCCCTCGACATCGAAGCCATCGGGTACGACCGTGAAGAGCGTGCGGCTGGGGTCCTCTCGGGGGCGCAGCAGGCTGGCCAGCGACGGGATCAGCGGCAGGTCGCCGCCGAAGCCCTTCTCATTGATGTGATGCCCGAGCCCCGAGCTGTCGATCGAGGTGACGCCCGAGACCCCGGCGGCGATCCAGGCTTCGAGCACGCCCGG
The DNA here is from genome assembly GCA_002455335.1 of Anaerolineales bacterium UBA6663. Classification (GTDB taxonomy): domain Bacteria; phylum Chloroflexota; class Anaerolineae; order Anaerolineales; family UBA6663; genus UBA6663. The sequence continues at coordinate 2,275 of DKKP01000203.1, forward strand.
GATCTGGTCGCTCGAATCCAACACCAGCACGATCAACTCAGGCATGTGTGTCCTCCTTTGGGGGAGCAGCCGGCTCGCGGAAAGCCCAACGCAGCAAGGGCGGTGTGACGATCGTGGTGGCCAGCACCATCATGACCACGGCCGTGAACGCCGAGCCATCGAGCAGGCCCGTGGTGACACCGACCGAGGCCACGATCAGGCCGACTTCGCCGCGCGAGATCATGCCGATCCCCACCCGCCACGCCGAACGTGGCTTCAAACCGCCGAGGAGCGCCCCCGCCCCGGCGCCGAGCAGCTTCGTGACGACCGCCAGGGCGACCACCCAGACCGTCAGGCCGAGGTCTTGGGCCGATAGCGCGCGCGCATCCGCCTGCAGACCGATCCCGACCAGAAAGATCGGCACGAAGAAAGCATAAGCCAGGACGTGCATGCCGCGCTCGATCTTGCCCTTGAGCGAGCTGCGCGCCAGGGCCACCCCGGCGATAAATGCGCCGGTGATCGCCGCTACCCCGCCGACGAACTCCGAGGCCCAGGCGAAAGCCAAGACCATCACCACAACAAGCGACAGCACCGGCTCGCTGATCGCCCACTGGCGCTCTTCGACCCAATCGACGGCGCGTGGCAACAACCGGGATCCCAGGACGAACGAGCCGACCAGGAACAGCGCCATCCGGAGAAGGGTCCAGACCAGGCCGCCGAGGCCGCCCTCACCACCCAGCGCCAGCGCCGTGAACGCCGAAAGCGCGGCGATCGCCAGGACATCGTCGACCACAGCCGCGCCCAGCAGGGTCAGTCCCTCGACGCTTCGCAGCCGGTTCATCTCGATCAGGGTCTGGGCCGAGATGCTGACCGAGGTCGCGGCCATCACGAGGCCCAAGAACACAGCCTGATCGAAGGCGTAACCGAACGGCAGCAGCGCCGCCCCGCCCAGCACAAGCGGGGCGAAAACGCCAAGCACACCGGCCCAGATCGATGGCTGCCCGGACTTGCGCAGGTCATCGATCTGCACCTCGAGCCCGGCCGTGAACATGAGGAAAATCACGCCAAGCTCGCCGAACTCCTCGAGAGCCCCTTGCACATGCGCGGCTTCGAAATAGGGCAGCGAGAACAGCCCAAGCACGGAGGGGCCGAGCAACAACCCGATCAACAACTCACCCAGCACGACAGGCTGGCGCAAAACGCCGCTCAGCCAGCCCCCGAGCTTGGAGGCAGCGATGATGATGGCCAGGGCGGCGAGCAGTGGAAGGATCACGGGGCACGTCTCGGTGCGGTCAGTGATGCACTGTAGCATACTCGCCGCCCACCGCGTTTGCCCGCGGTGGGCACGTGTGAGTTGTCACCCCGGATTCGGGCCGCGAATTTCGCGAATTAGGTCTCTCCAAGCCGTCGCGCCATTATTCGGCCACAATCGCTCAATCCGTGGCGAAGATCCGGTTTGCTCGGAGCCGCGCCTGGATCAGGGTGACGACGCGCCCGTGCACACTCGTCATGAGCGCGCCGGGCGCAGTCGGCGGCGGGGCCTATAATGGCGGGTGCGCCGTGATTGCGGCAGCCGTCATGTTGTCACTTCTATATGCTCCGACCTTGTACTTCTCGACCGCGGCGCTGATCGCGATCGCGGTCTATGCCTTGCGGCGGACGGACGTCCCTGGCAGCCCCACCTACGCGGGCGTGTTGCTGGCCGCGGCCTGGTGGACGCTGGTCGCCGCCCTCGAGACCGAGTTCCAGTCGATCGAGGTCAAGCTCGGTCTGCGCTACGCGGCCTGGCTGAGCATCCTCAGCATCAACGTCCTCAACCTCCGCTTCCTGGCGTTTTACCTCCGCGGCGATCCCGGGCTGGCCCACAGACTGTTGCCGCTTTGGATCGTGCCGATTCTGGCGTGGGTGGCCCTTGTGACGAATGACCGCCATGGTTTGTTCTATACGGGCTATCGGCTCGTCACCCCGCCCGGGATCACGGCGCTCGATCCTGGGCCGCTCCTCATGCTGGCATCCGGATATACGTTGCTGTTAGGCGCGATCGGAGTTGCCTGGCTTCTGCAAGCGACGCGGCGCGCCCAGGGCAACGAACGACGGCGCGATCTACTTCTGCTGGCCGCCGTGCTCGCGCCGATCCCGTTTATCGCGGCGTACTGGCTGCAATGGGTGCCCGTCGATCTCACCCCCATCAGCTTCATCCTTGTGGCGTTCTTCGTCGGACAGGCGATCTACCGCTACCGCCTGTTCAGCTTGCTCCCGATGGCGCAGGAGATGATCCTGCGCGATCTGAACGACGGGTTCATCCTGCTTGACGCGCGGCACCAGGTCGTCGTCGCCAACCCGGCCTGGGCGCGCCTCTTTGAGAACGTGCCCCCGCGCGGCCGGAGCGCCGCAGAGGTGTTTCAGGCTCAGGATGGCCTCTGGCCGGCGCTCACGACCACGCCTGATGCGCTCGAGATCACGCTCCCTGGGGAGCCGGCGCGTGTGATCGAACTTCAGGCGGCCCCAGTCCTCGACGACAATGGCGCCTCACAGGGTCACCTGGTGCTGGCTCGAGATATCACGCAGCGCAAGACGGCGGCCCTGCGCATCGCCGAGCAGGAGAAGAACCTGGCGGTCACGGCGGCACGCCGACGATTCGATCAGGAATTGAAGGAGGCGCTGGCTCAGGTGCTGCGCTACGTGCGCGGCCAGATCACGCTGGCCGGCGATCTGATCGCCCGCGGCGACGTGGCGACCGCCAGTGCGCTGTTGGCCCGGCTGGATGCGATCGCGGCGGATGCTGATCTGGATGTGCTCGGGACGATCACCCAGGACGGCGACAGACCGGCCCAGGTCGACTTCTATCAGGCGCTGCGCCAGTATGCGCGCGAGTTTGGCCAGGTCTCTGGGATCTACATCGCCCTCAGCCTGCCCGAAGTGCCGGCGAGCGTACACCTGTTGCCTATCGTCCAGGCCCAGGTGATGCGCATCATCCAGGAGGTGCTCAACCAGATCCGCGAACAGGGACAGTCGCGAACCGCGCAGATCATCTTTGCGCGCCAGGGCGCCGAGGTCCAGGTCACGCTCGCGGCCGATGGTCACGGCCTCGCCTTGCCGCCCGACGCCGAGGCCCATGAGCGGTTCAATAGCCTGCGCGAACGTGTCGCCGCGATCGGCGGCCGGATGCAACTCGAGACCGGTCTTGGCCAGGGGACCACGCTGCGCATCCATCTGGCCGTGGCTACGCCTGAGGCAGGACCGGGACCGTTGGCGGGGCTCAGGGTCGTGCTGGCTGACCCGCAGGCGCTCGTGCTCGAAGGCGTCCGCCAGATCCTGTCTGCGCATGGCGTGGACGTCGTCGGCGAGGCCCGGGATGGCGCGACGGCCGCCCACCTGTGCGCGGTCCGTCACCCCGACCTGGCCCTGCTCGACCTGCGTCTGGAGCGCCTGAGCGGGCCGGAGGCTGCGGCCGAGATCGCGCGCGCCAACCCCGAGGTGCGCTGCGTCATCCTGGCCGATTCGACGGCCGACGCTGAGGTGACTCGTGCGTTGCAGAGCGGCGTCGCCGGATATCTGTTGAAGGGACAGGGACTGTCGGATTTCATCGAGGCCCTGGTGCGGTTGCGTCAGGGTGAAAGGGTGTACGTGCCCGAGGTTGCCCTGAGGATGGCGAGCCTGGTCGCGGCCGGCCCGGAGCCGGCTGAAGACCTGACCGCCCGGCTCACCGTGCAGCAGGCCGAGATCCTGCGCATGGTGGCAGAGGGCCTGACCTACAAGGAGGTCGGCGCCCGGATGCACATCACCGAGCGGACCGTCCGCTACCACATGGAACAGATCCTGGACGCCCTGGGCCTGGCGTCGCGATCCAAGGCGATCGCTTTCGCCTATCGGGTGGGGCTGGCCCGTGATCGGCGCCGTGCGCCCCGCCCGGCCGCCGGCGAGCGCGACGGCGGAACATGATTTCGCCGTGCGCCTGGTAACCGCCGGCCATCGCTTCTCGCTCGACGCCCTCCAGAATAGAAGGGTCGTGACCGGGTTTACCTCCGCGGTGCCGGTATCACCATAACGTCAGTCGCGACCACAAACCCGGGCCCTGCCCGGTTTGAAAAGCGACAGTCTCCTCCACTGGCAGGAGACTGTCGCTTTTTTGTCGCTGGATGCAGTGCCAGGCGGGCCGCATTTTGCAAGAATGCCCGTTATCGGGGCAAATCGCCTCGAAGACACGAGGGCTTGCCTGACGATGCGGATCACGCTCATTGGAGACGACCTCAACCTGAACGGGACGGAAGCGCTGCTGCCCACCGGCCTGGCGCTGACGGTTTCGCACGTGGCCCACGGCGCCGGCGCCTTTGAGGCGCTGCTCGCCGAGCACCCCGATCTCGTGCTCTTCGACATCAGCCTGCCCGTGATCAGCCCCGTGTTGGCCTATATGGATGCGCACCCAGCCGCCCTGGTCATTGGGATCAACCCGGCCGACCAGACGGCGACCGTGCTCTCGGGCGAGACCTATCCTGCGGCTTCGGCGCAGGAGCTCGCCAATCTGATTGCGTTGGCGTACGCCTCAGTCAATAACGAAACCGCACCCCATGCTGAGTGACGTTGCCGCAGGAGAACGAATCGTGAAACCAACCTCTCGACTGTTCAAAACCCTTTCGACGACCGTAGCGGCGGCCCTGACTGCCGCACTCGCCGGGCCCGTAACCCCGGCTCTTGCCGCGTCGCAGGTCATCGGCGGCGTGGCGAGCGAAGGCAACCTCAGGATCCGCGTGGAAGACAGCGGCCAGATGGGCGTCGAGCGCTACGCCTCGGGCGACTGGGTCTCCCAGATCTATAGCGCTTCTCCCGGTAGCAAGGGCTCGGCGCTGCACGTCAACGGCGCGCTCTACCCGCTCGGCTATTTCATGTATGACTCGGGCTGGAGCGAGATCGGCACCGCGGGCACTCCGGTCTCGAACACGACGGTCGGCAACACCATCACGACCGTGTGGACGGCCGGCAGCACGACCATCACTCAGACCACGCAGTACACCAACGGCAACCCGTTCTATCGGCTGCAGTGGCAGATCACAAACACGTCCGGCGGAGCGCTGAACGATCTGCGGTTCTTCCATGGTGAAGACACTTATCTTGTCGGCGGCGACAATGGCGCCGGCTTCTGGGATGGCGCCAACAATATCGTCGGCGTGTACAAGACGGTCGCGGGCAACCAGCAGCGCATGTCGCTCCAGGGCGTCACGACACCGGCTTACTATCAGAGCGAGAGTTTCGATGCTGTGTTGATCGCCGGCGGCGCCGGTCGCCTGACCAATGCGATCAACCCCGACGAGGGCACCGACAACGGCTACGCCATGGAGTGGGACAACCCCACACTGGCGGCCGGCGCGACCTGGACGATCGTGGCCTACGAGAGCTTCGTGAGCGGCGCGGTCGGCGCGCTGAACGTCTCGGCTCCGATCTCGACCGACTGCGCGCCGGGCGCGACCTGCGACCTGGTCTTCACCGTGACTAACCCCACGGGCACCGGCATCGACGCCGCGCTCTCGGTCACGGGCGACCCCAGCGCTTGGGTCACGCCCACGGCCGCCGACAGCAACGCGACGATCACGGTCAACGGCAATGCCGTGGCATCCGGCGCGACCTCGGGCGCCATCGCCCTGAGCGTCGGTGCGAACACGATCACGACCGTGGTCACGGCCCAAGACGGCACGACCACCAAGACTTACACGGTCACCGTCACCCGCGCGCCGTCGAGCAATGCCGATCTGAGCGGCCTCGCGCTGAGTGCGGGCACGCTGACCCCGGCCTTCGACGCGGCCACCACGACTTACACCGCGACCGTCTCGAACGCCACCACCAGCCTGACCGTCACG